>JAAZUU010000028.1 GCA_018624035.1 Rhodobiaceae bacterium
AGTGTCCTCTTTGCGTGTGGGGGCAGCAGGCAACACATACTACAATGTATATAATGAAGAAGCAGATCAGGAAACTTACGTACAAGACGCGGAGAAACAATGTCGAGATTGCGCCGCTGTCCACTGTGATGAAGGTCAAGGACCGCGACACCGGCGAGGTCAGCGACCGCGAGGTCACGCTTGAAGCCGATGAAGGGGTCCGGCCCTCGACCACGCTGGAAGGGCTTCAGGCCCTGCAGCCGGTCTTCAAGGATGGCCAGCAGATCGCCGAGGGCCGTTTCATCACCGCCGGCAACGCCTCGCAACTGTCGGATGGCGCGTCGGCCATGGTGGTGATGGGCGCTGATGAGGCGGAGCGGCGCGGCCTGACGCCGCTTGGCGCACTGCGCGGTGTCGCTGTTGCCGGGTGCGATCCCGAGGAGATGGGAATCGGTCCGGTCTTTGCCGTGCCGAAACTTCTTTCCGCGCATGGTCTGACGGTTGACGACATCGATCTGTGGGAACTGAACGAGGCCTTTGCCTCGCAGGTTCTCTATTGCCGCGACAGGTTGGGTATCGACCCGCAGAAATACAATGTCTCCGGCGGGTCGATCGCGGTCGGTCACCCGTATGGCATGACCGGGGCGCGTCTCGCCGGCCATCTTCTTGTCGAGGGACATCGTCGCGGTGCGAAGCTTGGCGTTGTTTCGATGTGCATCGGCGGTGGCATGGGTGCTGCCGGTCTGTTCGAGATATACTGACGGTGCCATTGCTGGCATAGTTGAGCCGTTCCATAGCTCGGGCGAGGCCGTCAATGCCGCGAAACCTGCTTCTTGCCATCGGCGTTATCTTTGTCGGCATCCTGGCCTTTGACATGATGGGCATTCTTGTCCGGATGCTTGGCGGCAGCTATCCGGTCATGCAGATTGCGGCGCTTCGCAATTTCTTCGGGGTGATTCCGGCGCTGATCCTGCTGTGGCACGGCCGGCAGTTCGCGGCTCTGCCGCGGCTCAACCGCCCCCGCTTTCATCTGATCAATCTTGTGCGCTCATCGGCTGTTGTGACAGCGCAGCTCTGCTTCTACACGGCCTTGACGAAAATCGAGTTCGCCACCGCCGGCGCGCTCGGCTTCAGCGGTCCGATGTTCATCACCGCGCTGTCGGCGCCGCTTCTCGGCCACCGCATAGGCGTGTGGCGATGGGGCGCGGTCTGTCTCGGCTTTGCGGGTGTGGTGACTGTTCTGCAGCCATTCCAGGACGGGTTTTCCCACTATATGGTGCTGCCGGTGATCGCCGCCTTCTGTTACGCGACCTCCAGCATTCTCGTACGGTTCTACCCGCCCGACATTCCCTCGGCGGCGATCCAGTTCGGGCAGCAGACAGCCACCTGCGCGCTGGCGACCCTGGTGGTGATCCTGTTCGTTGACCCGGTCCCCATTGCCAATCTCGGCGATGCCGGCCTGTTCGTGATCATGGGCGCACTTGGCGGCACCGGTGTTCTCAGCCTCGCCATTGCCTACAGGCTGGCCGATCCCAGCAGCGTGTCGCCATTCGAATATTTCGGCATTCCGGTATCTTTCGGCCTTGGATGGCTGTTCTTCGCCGAGGCACCTTTTGATGATCTGTTCCCGGGCATTCTGTTTATCGTTGGGGCTGGTATCATCATCATGCTTCGCGAGCGTCAAATATCACGTCGCCGCAACACAGAATGAGGAGGCCCGTCATGTTTGAATCGACACTCAGCGATGATGGACAATGCCTGACCCTGACGGATCATGGCACCGGTGTCAGCGCCCGCTTTCATGCGGTCTGGCTTCGCGACAATGCGTGGGACGAGGCCACACGCTCGGCTGGCAACGGTCAGCGTCTGATCACACTGGCCGACATTCCGGCCGAACTGGCGATCACCGGTGTCGCGGTCAACGCGGCAGGTCTTCAGATCACTTTCTCGAACGAGGCCGCGCCGATCACCTATGACCCGCGCTGGCTGATGGATCATCGTTATGACCGGACCGGGCCGGCACCGGCTCGCGGATGGGTGCCGTCGGGTATCAGATGCTGGGATTCGGCGCTCGGCAACGCTCTGCCGACGGCCCGGCTTGGTGACCTCCAGCAGGATGAGGCGGCGCTGCGCGACTGGCTTGGCGATCTGGTGACATACGGCTTTGCGCATCTGTCGGGCGGGCCGGTCGAGGACGGGGCGCTGATGAAGGTGGTCGATCTGTTCGGCTATGTTCGAGAGACAAATTACGGGCGGCAGTTCGAGGTGCGCACCGAGATCAACCCGACCAACCTTGCCTATACGGGGCTGGGACTGCAGGCGCATACCGACAACCCCTATCGCGACCCGGTACCGACGATCCAGATCCTGTATTGCCTTGAAAGCTCGGCCGCCGGTGGTGACAACATGGTTGTCGACGGCTTTGCGGCGGCGCGGCGGCTTCGCGACGAGAATGCCGCCTGGTTCGATGTGCTGGCCGACCATTGTGCGCGGTTTGAATATGCCGGTGGTAACGATACAAGGCTGGTCGCCAGGCGACCGATGATCGAGCTGGCACCGGATGGCGAGCTGGTCGGCATCCGGTTCAACAACCGCTCTGCCGCCGCGCTGACCGACATTCCCTTTGAAGCCATGAAGACATATTATGATGCCTATCGTCGGCTTGGCGAGATCATGGACGATCCGGCCATGGAGGTGAGTTTCCGGCTGGCGCCGGGCGAATGTTTTGTTGTCGACAATACGCGCGTCCTGCATGCCCGCAAGGCCTATGGCGGGACGGGCCATCGCTGGCTTCAGGGATGTTATGCCGATCGGGATTCGCTGATGTCGCGCTACCGTGTGCTGTGTGACGTGGCGGCGGCAGGGTGACAAGGGAGGCCTGACATGCCGTATGACGCGACGCTGAACGAATTGCGCGCCTTTCTGGGTGACCGCCTGTCGACGGGCGAGGCGGCGCGAACGGCGCATTCACGTGACGAGGCCTATTCGGCACCGGTTCTTCCCGATGCGGTCGTGTTTCCGCAGGATGCCCGCGAGGTGGCTGCCATTGTGAAGTCCTGCGCGCGGACAGGTTGCCCGGTCGTGCCATATGGTATTGGCACCTCGCTCGAAGGCCATGTGGTGCCACTTCACGGCGGGGTCAGCGTCGATCTTGGCCGGATGAACCGGATTGTCGAGATTGACGAGCGTAACCTTCTGGCCGTTGTCGAACCCGGCGTGACCCGCAACCAGCTGAACGAGGCGCTGCGCGCGACCGGTCTGATGTTCACTGTCGATCCGGGGGCCGACGCGACCATCGGCGGCATGGCCTCGACCCGCGCCTCCGGCACCAACGCGGTGCGCTACGGGACGATGCGCGAGACTGTTATGGCGCTTCAGGTCGTGCTGCCGGACGGCCAGGTGATCGAGACAGGCATGCGGGCACGCAAATCCTCGGCAGGTTATGATCTGACGAATTTGTTTGTCGGTGCGGAGGGAACGCTTGGCATCATCACCCGCCTGACCGTGAGGCTGTTCGGCCAGCCGGAATCGATCCGGGCGGCGACCTGTGCCTTTGCCGATGTCGATGGCGCGGTGGAGGCGGTGATGGAAGCGATGCAGGCCGGCCTGCCGATGGCGCGGATCGAACTCCTCGACGAGGTCCAGATGCGTGGCATGAACATCTACAACCCCGACCTGACCATGCCGGAGACGCCACATCTGTTTCTGGAATTTCATGGCAGTGAATCGGGGACGGCGGAACAGGTCGAGATCTTTGCCGCCATCGCGGCCGAGCATGGCGGCAGTGACCTTGCCTGGGCAACACGCGCGGAAGACCGCAACAGGCTGTGGAAGGCGCGCCATGACGCCTATTACGCGGCCAAGGCGCTGGTTCCCGGCGCGGAAGGGTTTGTGACCGATTGCTGTGTGCCGATCTCACGGCTTGCCGAGGCGATCCGCCGGGCCCGCGTTGAAATCGACAGCTCCGGGCTTGTGGCGCCGATCCTCGGGCATGTCGGTGATGGCAATTTCCACCTGGTCATCCTGATCCGCCCGGATGAACCGACCGATCTGGCGCGCGCCAACGATCTTGCCGAAACACTGAACCTGATGTCGATCGAGCTTGGCGGCACGATGACCGGTGAGCATGGTGTCGGTGTCGGGAAGAAAAAATACATGCAGGCCGAACATGGCGATGCCTGGGCGCTGATGGGGGTTATCAAGAAGGCTGTCGACCCGGCCAACATCATGAACCCGGGCAAGATGGTGAATATCAACTAGACGGGGGTCAATCGGGACATCCCCGCGGAACCGGACCATGCTGCGCATTGTCATTCTCATTCTTCTGGCACTGGCGGTCGCGATGCTGATCATGCGCCTGTCGATGCGACGCTCGCCGCGCCTGCGCGCCCGTATGACCGCCATCATGCGAAGTCCCTTTGTACGGCAGGTCCTGATCGGTGTCGTTCTGCGAATCATCAGGCTTCTTATCTTCCGAAGGTGAGAGGCGACGCCGACGCAAACCCTGCAGCAACCGTCGCAACTGGGCCATTTGCAAGCCATGTTCGGCCGCAAGCTTGACGACAGCTGGCATATAGAGAGGTGGTTCGGGATATGCGGGAGCATGCGCAGGCGGTGGTTATCGGGGGCGGCCTTGTCGGTTGTTCCATCCTTTATCATCTTGCAAAGCTTGGCTGGCGGGATGTCGTTCTTCTCGAGCGTGACGAGCTGACAAGCGGGTCGACCTGGCATGCGGCGGCGAACATTCACGGGCTGCACGACAACAACAACATCACCCGCATCCAGCATTACACGATGAACCTTTACAAGCAGCTGGAGGCCGAGACCGGACAGGGATGCGGAGTCTTCCAGCCCGGATCGCTCTATCTCGCCCAGACCGAGGAGCGCGAGCACCAGCTGCGACTGCAGGAGGCGAAGGCGAAATTCTACGGCCTCGGCTTCTATGAGATCAGCCGCGAGCAGGCGCTGGAACTTCACCCGCTGGCGCAGTTCGATGATGTGCGCTGCATCATGTTCGAGCCGGATGGCGGCAATGTCGACCCGTCCGGCGTCACGCACGCCTATGCTGCCGGCGCACGCATGCTTGGCGCCGGGATCGAACGGTTCTGTCCGGTCATCGGCACCGAGGCACAACCCGATGGCAGCTGGATCGTGCGCACCGAAAAGGGTGATATCCACACACAGTGGGTGGTCAACGCCGCCGGGCTGTGGGGGCGCGAGGTGGCGGCGATGGCCGGGCTGACACTGCCGCTGCAGCCGACCGAACATCAGTATTTCGTGACCGAGACCATTCCCGAGGTCGAGGCGCTTGGCCGTCGCCTGCCCTCGATCGCTGACCGGGATGGCGAGTATTATTTCCGCCAGGAAGGCAACGGGCTGTTGATCGGTGCTTATGAAGAGAAGATGAAGTTCTGGGCCGAGGGCGGCACGCCACTCGATTTCGGGCATGAGCTGTTCGATGACGATCTCGACCGCATCATGGACAATGTGATGCGGGCCATCGAGCGCGTGCCGGCCGCCGCCGAGGCAGGGGTCAAGCGGGTCATCAACGGGCCGATGATCTGGAGCCCGGATTCCAACGCGCTGTTCGGTCCGGTGCCGGAATTGCGCAACTATTTCTGCTGTAACGGCATCATTCCCGGCTTCAGCCAGTCCGGCGGTCTTGGCCTGCTGGCGGCGCAATGGATGATCGAGGGTGAACCAGAATGGGACATATTCGCCTGGGATCTGGCCCGTTTCGGTGACTGGGCCGATGCCGCCTTCACCAGGGCGCGGGTCCGTGACCAGTATATCCACCGCTTCAAGATTCACTTCCCGAACGAGGAACGCGGCGCCGGCCGGCCGGCCAGAACGCGCCCTGCCTATGAGATGCAGCGCCGGATGGGGGCGGTGTTCGGGCTGAATGCAGGATGGGAGCACCCGCTATGGTTCGCCGATGCGCCGGATACGGACGAGACAGCGGGGTTCGCGCGTCAGAACTGGTTCGCACCGGTCGGCCGCGAGGCAGCGATGCTGCGCGACCATGTCGGCGTCATCGATATCTCGAATTTTGCCAATTACGTCGTCAGCGGCCCGGGGGCGCGAAGCTGGCTTGACAAGCTTGTCGCCAATCATGTGCCGGGCGAGGTCGGTCGGTCGTGCCTGACGCCGCTGATCGGGATGCGTGGCGGCGTCGCCGGTGATTTCACCGTCACCAGGACCGGCGATGACAGCTATATGATGATCGGGTCCGGCATGGCCGAGCGCTATCATCAGCGCTTTTTCGACATGGTGCCCATGCCGGAAGGTACGAGCCTGGAGGTGGCGACGGCGCGGATCGCCGGTTTCAACGTCGCCGGCCCGAAATCACGGGCGATGCTGGCCAGCCTGACCGATGCCGATCTGTCGAATGACGGATGGCGATTCATGCGGTCACGCACCATCACCGTTGCCGGGGTGGAATGCCTTGCCATCCGGGTCAGCTTCACCGGTGATCTGGGGTGGGAGCTCCACTGTGCCGAGTCCGACCAGCTGGCGCTCTATAAAGCGCTTCTCGAGGCGGCGGCGGCGCATGGCGGCGGTCCTGTCGGCGGGCGGGCGCTTGGCGCGTTGCGGATCGAAAAGGGCTATGGGTCATGGGGGCGCGAATATTCGCCCGAATACTGGCCACAGGAGGCCGGGCTGCATGGCCTGATCAAACTGGACAAGGATTTTCTGAACAAGGATGCCTATCTGCGGATCAGCAACACGCCGCCGCGCGAGAGGCTGACCATGTTCGAGGTTGATGTCACCGATGAGGCCGATGCCAATGGCGGCGAGCCGATTTTCCTTGCCGACGGCACGCCGGTGGGGCGGGTGACCTCGGGCGCCTATGGCTATACGGTCGGCAAGTCGCTTGCCATCGGCTATGCCCGTGATGGGGTCGTGGCGCCGGGCGACAGGGTCGATATCTATATCCTCGGCAAGCCGCATATGGCGACGGTGCTGGCCGAACCGCCTTTCGACGCCGGCGGGGCGCGATTGCGTGCCTGATCGACCGGCGACAGGCATAAGGTCATGACTGGGGGCGGAGGGGTCGATGAACAAACAGCTGTCACAGGTCGGTGATTTCGTCTTTTCCCTTGTGCCGGATGACGTGCCTGAGGCGGCGCGCCGGGCCGCAGCGCTGATGTTGCTCGATACGCTTGGGGTGGCCGCCGCCGCCGCGCCGATGCAGGCCGGACGGCTCGGCCGGGATACGGCGGCGCTTCTCTATGCCGCCGGGGCGCCGTCCCACGCTGCCCCGATGCTGTTTGACGGCAGGCGGGTCAGCCTTGCCGGTGCCGCCTATGCGGCGGCGACGCAGACGGACAATCTGGACGCGCATGACGGCTACAACCCGGTCAAGGGACATATCGGCGTGACCATCATTCCGGCGTTGCTGGCGCTTGTCGAGCAGGCGGATGACATTGCCGGTGACATGGCCCTGACGCTGATCACGCTTGGTTATGAAATCGCCGGCCGGGCCGGTCTCGCGCTCCACGCCACGGCCTGTGATTATCATACCTCCGGCGCCTGGAACGCGCTTGGCGTCGCGGCGGTGGCGGCCCGCATGCGCGGCCTGTCATCCGACCAGTTGCGCCAGGCTCTCGGCATCGCCGAATATCACGGCCCGCGGAGCCAGATGATGCGCGAGATCGCCAGCCCCAGCATGCTTCATGACGGGTCGGGATGGGGCGCGATGGTGGGGGTTTCGTCGGCGATACTCGCCGAGCAGGGTTTCACCGGCGCGCCGGCGATCACCGTCGAGGCCCCGGAGGTTGAACCCATCTGGGCCGATCTGGGCAGACGCTGGATCATGACCGACCAGTATGTGAAGCCCTACCCGATCTGCCGCTGGGCGCATGCCCCGATCGATGGCGTTCGCGAACTGATGCTGGCGAACAAACTGACGCATGACGATATCGCCGAGATCCGGATCAACACCTTCCATGAAGGGGTGTGCCTGTTCCAGGGCGTTCCCGAGACAACGGCGGTGGCGCAATATTCGCTGTCCTTCGCGGTCGCGGCCCAAGCCGTGCATGGCCGCATCGGGCTGGAACATGTGTCTGGTGCCGGTCTTCGCGACCCACAGGTGCTGGCGCTGATCGACCGGATCACCGCCAGCGAAAGCGACGTCCACAATGCCAGCTTCCCAACCAGGCGCGATGCCGACGTGCAGATCACCCTGCATGACGGTCGGGTGCTTGATTCCGGCCTTGTCCATGCCCGTGGCGGGTCGGAACGGCCGATGTCGGAGAGTGATATCATCGCCAAGTTTGCCGAATTCGCCGGCCCGGTTCTCGGCACCGCGCGCAGCGTCGCCATTCGTGACGCCGTGCTGGGGCTTGCGGATGGCTCGGCAAGCCTGGCCGAGCTTCGTGCGCACCTATATGCGCCTGTCGACGGGTGAACGGTTCACGCACGGCAGCGCCGGATGTCACAGGCCGCTAGGCCGGGGTGTCGGTGCTGCCCCGCCCGGTCTTATCCTGCCCGGTCTTGTCATCCTCTGGCCTGTCCATTTCCGTCTGTGAGCCGCGGCCGCGCGGTGTCACCAGCGCCAGTCCCAGCATCATCATCGCCACCGAGGCCCAGACCCAGGCCGAATGGGTCTCGCCGAACAGGAAAATCCCCCAGATCACCCCGGCCAGCGTGACGACATAGCCTGTCTGGCTGGCGAATACCGATCCGGCCAGCGCGATCACCATGACAAATGTGGTGTAGGCGACAGCGTTGATCAGGCCAAGCCCGATGATCGTCCATTCCACGGTGCCGAACGGGAAGGCCGGCAGGAACATCTGGCCGGTCAGGATCGCCACCGGCAGCATGATCATCGCGGTAAACAGGTTCATCCCGCAGGCCGTCCTCACCGGTCCGATATCCTGCAGTGACGGCTGCGCCAGATAGACGTTTTGCAGCGCAAGGCAGACCGGGCTGATGCAGGCCAGCAGCACCCAGGGCATGGCGGCGCGGCTGGGAAGGCTGCTTTCCGGCACGACCAGAAAGCCGATCGCCACAGCCCCGCAGACCACGCCGGTCAGGCGGATGGCCGATATCCGTTCGCTGCCGATCAACATCGCCAACGCATAGGTGATGATCGGGATCAGCGTGACGGTGATCGACAGCACTCCCGCCTGGACATGCGGCGCGGCGAAATAGAACAGGCTGTTCGGGATTGAGGCGCCGAGAAGCGCGACAATCAGATAGATGCCGAGATGCCGCCCGGTGATCTGCAGGGGCCGCCGCCGCGCCAGCGTGCAGGCAAGCAAAATAACACCGCAGACAAGCGACTGCCAGAAGGTGACGCCAAAGGGTGTGCCGCCCGCCTTGACCACAATCTTGGCAAAGGAGAAGGACAGCCCCCAGCTCGCCCCCATCACCAGCAGCGCCGCCCAGGGCAGCACCCTTGTCAGCCCGGAATTTGTCATGAAACCGGGATCAACCATCGCATTCACCTCCGGCCTTTCACGGCGGTCGGGCCGTGGCCGGTCTGCCTCTCCCGGCTTGTTCCGTAGCATGTTCCGCGACCTTGCGCCGGCAATCGCCATCGCGTCAAGCGGTCGGGCGAACCCGTCGCCGACTTTGTCGTCACGAAATTGTGAAGGGATCCCCGGGAAAAATTTACCTGTCCCGGGCCATGCCTGTATGTCATGGAAACGAACGCATACAGGGGCCGCCTGAACGGCCCGCATGAAACCGCTACGCCGGGTCTGGCGGTGTCGGTGTCATCATCGCTGGCGCTATCACGCATGGCGCCATCGGCGGCGCTCGCAACCCTGCTGGCCATCTTCAGCCTGACCCTCGCCGCCTGTGGCGGTGGCGGAGGCGGTGGACCTGCTACCTCGACCAGTGCCGCACTTCAGCAATATATGCAGGGGCCACAAATCCCTTCATATGCGCTTGGCGCAATCGGTGCATCCCCGACTGGTGGCGTTGGGCAAGCACGAGGCCAGGGTGTGTCTGTGGCGGTGATTGACAGCGAGATCGATGACGGTCATCCAGATTTGCGCGATGCTTTTGCCCGCGACGGCGATGGTAACGCGATCGGAAGAAACGTGGTTGCAGGCCATGATGACACACGCCCTGTTGCGCAACGCCTGAGAAAACCGCGCCCTCACATTAAGGAAAATGCTACCGCGGATGAAAGACGTCAGGCCGAGCAGCAAATAGATACCACTTTTGGAAGGTCAATTTCCCACGGCACGCATGTGGCTGGGATTATTGGCGCACGTGACAATGGCTTTGGCGGAGTTGGCGTTGCGCCCGAGGCAAAGCTCGTACCGATTACGCTGTTTCGGGATCACGATTCAGTTCAGTACAACAGATACGGGCTCGTCGACTTGAATAACAGTGATTTACCAGAATGGAATCAGCGAGTTGCTGCCTCGGTGAATTATGCCACGAGCCGCAGCGTATTCGTGATCAACAATAGTTGGGGGTTTACTTGGTTCCCCTATGAAATTCGGTCCACAAACAATAGGGCAAGCGTTCCTTATTATTTTCGCCTTCCAAATTTCTTTTTGAAAGTTGATCCGGTTGCCAGAATGGATCTCCATCGGCGAATTTTTGATGCCGGGGCCGTTGCCGCTTGGGAACGTGCCGTAGCCAATGATACGGCTATTGTCTTTGCGGCGGGAAATGACGGTTGGAACAGTGAAACGGGTAAGCACAAGATATTCAGCTCGCCATTATTGGTGAATGGCCAACACCGGGCGTGGAAAGACTACCGTAATGACAAAGTGCTGGATTATATCAGCACAGAATCAAGAAGGGTCAGCGTTGTTGACGGGTCGGATTCTGTCGTAGTGCCAGGCAACATCCCGGATCTTGAGAGCAGCTATTTCGTTACGAACGACAGGCTCAGAGGGTCTTGGCTTGCCGTTGTAAATGTTAATAAACAAAAAATAATTTCGCGATGGAGCAACGGGTGCGGCATTGCCAAGGATTACTGCCTTGCCGCGCCGGGTACGGACATCAAGTCGACCTTTGTGCGCGGTGAGAAGCAGGACGACGGTGATGAAACCAATCCGAATCCGGATGGTGATGTGGACGACAAGGCAGGCGACGGCTACGGCACCTATTCCGGCACGTCGATGGCGGCGCCAATGGTGTCCGGCGCGCTGGCGGTCCTGAAATCAAAACATCCGCAGATGACCGCCCGTCAGGCGGTGAAGGCGGTTCTCTGCACCGCAACCGAACTACGGGAGAGTGGCCGCACCGGTGTGACCAAGCGGACTGATGACGCGGCAGTTTCCGCCTGTGCCGCCAGCAACGACACTGGCAACGGTCTGACTTACATCGATGGCTGGACGCCGAGCGAGGTCTATGGACATGGCCTTTTGAACCTGGCGCGGGCGCTGCGGCCGATCGGCCCGACCCGCGCCGCGGCGGCGGGCGCTTTCGGTGTCGCGGCGGCGGCCGATACGCGGGTGGCGTTCTCATCGGCCTTCGGCAATGCCGCACCGTCACAGGAGCTGGATTTCGGCGGGTTGGACATGTTCGGCCGGGTCTATCGCTTCCGTGCGCCGCTTCAGGACCGGGTGATGCCGGGGCCGCGGCTTGCCGGGGTGATGGCGATGACCGCGGCGCCGCCGCCGGTGGTGATGGGGCGGGGCGATGGCGTGACAACGCTGCTGCGTCGTTCCACCAATGTCGACAGCGCGATTGGTGAAGGCGGGGTGATCAGCTATCTGGGTGCCCGCTCGCGCACCGACCTTGCGCTGGTGAACCGGCGGACCGGGGCGGCGCTGTCGCCGGCGGCGCTGTTGCGGCAGGGTGATGATGTGGCGCCGGTCTGGGAATCACTGGCCCCGCAGGCGCGCGACATCATCGGCACCAGTTCGGACTGGCAGATGGCACCGAAACTTCATGCCGGGGTGTTTTTCTCGCGCGCCACTGTTGCCGCGGCGACACAGCGGGGCGAGTCCTATTCGGTCCGTGACTATGGCGTCAGCAGCCGGATCGGCAGCCGCGCCGGCGGCGTCGAGGCGCGGCTTGGCCGGATGAATGAAAACGGCCGGTTCCTGGGCAGCCGGCCGGAAGGCGGCTATGCGCTGGCGCGCCCGACAAGGTCGGACTATCTGCGGCTGCGGGCATCGCACCGGTTGGCCCCGGGGCTGTCGGTCGGGGCCGAATGGCTGCGCCTGCGCGCAAGGGTGGATTTCCGGCATGACGGTTTTGTCCGCGACATGGCGCTTGATGCGCGGGCCGCCGGCGTGCATCTGGCGGCAGACGATCTGGCGCGTGACGGTGACAGGCTGGTCCTGCATTATGGCGAACCGCTGGCGGTGACCGGCGGGGTGATGCGTCAGACCTCGGTCACCGGCTATACATCATCGGGTGCCTACCGGGCGACGACGCGTGATCTTGATCTGGCGGTCAGGAAACGCCACCGCATGGCGCAGATGATCTATCAGCGGCCGCTTGGTGGCCAGGTCAGCGGTTTCGCGGCGGCGGCGCATCACCGGAATTGGAGCCATCAGGGCGGCCTGACCAACAATCTGGTCATGCTTGGCCTGTCTATCGAACATTGACCTGTCCCTCAAAAATTGACCCGTCTTTCACACATTGAAACGGTGCGAGATCGGGGCGCGCTGAATTGGCGGCTATGCGATGGCGTGGCAAGCCTGTATACCCGCCCCATGCCGGGGACCATGATTCCACCCGAACCCGACCATCCGCAGCGAACCCCGTCCGACGTGCCGTTCGGGACGGTGATCCGTCGCGGGTTGGCGCGGCGCTGTCCGGCCTGCGGCAAGGGGACGACGCTGTCCGGCTATCTGACGCGGGTCCCGCGCTGCACAGCCTGTAATCTCGATCTGTCCGAGATCCGCGCCGATGACGGGCCGGCCTGGGCGACGCTGATTGTCGTCGGCCATGTTCTGGCACCTCTGATGGTGATTCTTGGCCGCGATGAGAGGGTGCCGGTCTGGGCCGCCATCCTCCTGCTGTCGGCGGTGATGCTGGCCGGCGTGGCCTGGACATTGCCGCGCGCGAAGGGGCTGTTCATCGCGCTGATCTGGCGCACCGGTGCCACCGGTGAGGACCGGTTCGACCATCCGGCACGTGGTGACCAGCACCCGGCCACCGACCCGGGCGACCGGGGCAGCCGCAAAGACTGAAAGATTCTGAAAATCGATGCTGAAAGCCGCATCCCGATGAAAAAATATTTGATTTTTTCATTGAATCCACGCAACGATTTTCGATGGGGGATGGGGAATGCTGGTCAAATTCGACAAACAGACAAATAAACACGCACCGTTGCGCTCGACCGGGTCGATCGGTGCCGATATCCGGGCGCTGCGGCGCTCGCGCAACTGGACGCTGAGTGATCTTGCCGCGCGTCTTGACCGGTCCGTTGGCTGGCTGTCGCAGGTCGAGCGCGGCCAGTCCGAACCGGCGCTTGCCGATATCCGCACCGTGGCGGCGCTGTTCGGCCTGCCGGTCAGTTTCTTTTTCAGCCAGAGCCCCGATACGCCGGAGGCCGCCTGGGTGGTGCGGGCGGACAGCCGGCGCACGATGAGCGACGAGGGCAAGGGGCTGGTCGAAAGCCTGCTGTCGCCCGATCTGGGCGGCGCGTTCGAGATCGTGCATTCGGTCTTTGCCGCCGGCGCGCGCTGCCCGCAGCCATTCGTGCGGCCGACCGAGGAGGCAGGCTATGTCATCGAGGGGTCACTGACGCTGATCATCGATGGCGACAGGTTCGTGCTCAGCCGGGGTGACAGTTTCCGCTTTGCCGGCGAGACCGTCTCCTGGGTGAATGAGGGTGATGTGCCGGCGGTGCTGATCTGGGTGATCGCGCCGCCGGTCTATTGAGGGGAACTGACGGGACAATTGAGGGCAGGCGCTGGGGCGCTCTGGCAAGAGGAAAGCGAGACGCATCATGGACGAGGTATCTGTGAAGGAACAGGCGAACAAACCCACCGGCAAGCTGCCGGGCACGGCACGGGTTGTGGTGATTGGCGGCGGCGCGGTTGGCGCCTCGGTTCTCTATCACCTTGCCGAGCGTGGCTGGCGCGATGTCGTGCTGCTGGAGAAGAACGAGCTGACATCGGGATCGACCTGGCACGCCGCCGGCAACTGCCCGAACTATGTCGGGTCATGGACGATCATGAAGATCCAGTCCTATTCGACCAGCCTGTATCGCAAGCTTGGCGATCTTGTTAATTACCCGATGAATTACCATGTCACCGGCGCCATCAGGCTGGCCCATTCGCGCCAGCGCATGGAGGAATTCCGCCATGTCGAGCGCATGGGTCGGCAGATGGGCATCGAGTTCCAGGAGATGTCGCCGGCCGAGATGAAGGAGGTCTATCCGTTTCTGGAGACGCATGATCTCTATGGCGGGCAGTGGGACCCGCTTGACGGCGATATCGACCCGGCGCAGCTGACGCAGGCGCTTGCCAAGGGCGCGCGCGACATGGGCGCGACGGTGATCCGGTTCTGCCCGGTGACCGGCGCACGGCGCGAGAACGGGGAATGGGTGCTGTCGACACCGCAGGGCGACATCCGCTGCGAATATGTGGTCAATGCCAGCGGCTATCGCGCCAATGAGGTGGGCCGGATGTTCGGCCGCGACGTGCCCTGTATCTCGCTGGCGCACCAGTATCTGGTCACCGAGGGCATCCCCGAGCTGGCGGAACGCGACAAGAAGCTGCCATTGCTGCGCGACCCGGACAGTTCCTATTATCTTCGCCAGGAAAAGGATGGGCTTCTTCTTGGCCCCTATGAAAAGGGATGCCGCGCGCACTGGACCGACGCCTCCGACCCGATGCCGGAGGATTTCTCCTTCCAGCTCTATTCCGACGATCTGGAACGGCTGGAATGGTATATCGAGGATGCCTGCGCGCGCGTGCCGCTTCTCGGCACTGCCGGCATCACCCGCGTGGTCAATGGCCCGATCCCCTATGCCCCGGACGGGCTGCCGCTGATCGGCCAGATGCCGGGCGTGCCGAATGCCTTCGAGGCCTGTGTCTTCACTTTTGGAATCGTCCAGGCCGGCGGTGCCGGCAAGCTGCTGTCGGAGATCATTGTCGAGGGTGAATCCGAGACCGACAGCTGGGCCGTCGACCCGCGGCGTTTCACCGACCATGTCACGCATGACTACGCCAAGGCGAAGGCGATCGAGACATACAGCCACGAATACGCCATGCATTTCCCGCAGATCCAGTGGCCGGCCGGTCGCAAGGCCAAGACATCACCGCTCTATGACACGCTGGCCGAGGCCGGGGCCGCCTTCGGGTCCTATGGCGGCTGGGAGCGCGCCGACTGGTTCCCGCGCGACGGCGAGGAGGACCGGCCGGCAGACAGTTATGACCGCCAGCACTGGTTTGAAGCCGTCGGCGCCGAATGCCGGCATGTCGCCGAGCATGTCGGGGTGCTGGAACTGACCGGTTTCTCGCGCTTTCTGGTCAAGGGGCCGGGCGCGACCGACTGGCTTCGCGGGCTTGTCACCGGCGGGCTGCCGAAGGTCGGGCGGATCGGGCTTGTCTATTTCGCCTCGGAGAAGGGCAAAATCCTGACCGAGATGACGGCGACCCGTCTTGGCGATGATGAATTCCTGATGATGACCGGTGCCGGTGCCTATTGGCATGACCGCGACCTGCTGAAGTTCAGGCTGCCGGCGGACAGCTCGATCAGCATCACCGACGTCACTGCCAGCATGGCGACGCTTCTTGTCACCGGGCCGAAGGCACCGGCGCTGATGGCCGAGCTGACCGGCGAGGCGACAGGACATGAGGACTTCCCGTGGCTGACCTACCGGCGGATGAGTATTGCTGGAATCGAGGTGACCGCGATCCGTGTCTCCTTTGCCGGCGAGGCCGGGTGGGAGTTGCATTGCGGTATGGGTGACATCAAGCCGCTCTATGACGCGGTCTGGGCCGCCGGCGCGACGCACCGGATCGCGAATTTCGGCATGCTGGCGCTTGACTCGATGCGGCTTGAAAAGGGGTACCGGTCATGGAAGGCCGACCTGACCTCGGACTACACGATGTTCGAAAGCGGGCTTGGCCGCTGGGTCAATCTCGGCAAGGACAGCTTTGTCGGCAAGGCGGCGCTTCAGGCCGAACATCAGGCTGGCGCGACACAGGGGTTTGTCACTCTGACGCTTGAGGATCCCGGCGATGGCGAGCCGTTTGGCGAGGCGGTCTATCTCAGCACGGTGCTGATTGACGGCAATGCCGCCGGGCTCGTGGTGTCGGCCGGCTATGGGCACCGGGTCGGCAAGTCGATCGCGATGGCGGTGGTTGATTCAGTGATGCTGGCGGCTGGCGGCGCTGTCAGCGTCGATGTTCTGGGGCGCGAGCGCGCCGCGGCGCTTGTCGAGGGCGATGTTCTCTATGATCCCGACAATTCACGGATGAAGGTATAGACATGATGGATGTTCCGTCAAAGGCGCGCGCTGTCATCATCGGGGGTGGGGTGGTCGGCTGTTCGATCGCCTATCATCTTGGCAAGCTTGGCTGGAGCGATGTCGTGCTTCTCGAGCGCAAGCAGCTGACCTGTGGCACCACATGGCACGCGGCCGGCCTGATCGCACAGCTTCGCGTGACCCAGAATATGACACGGCTGGCGAAATATTCGCAGGAGCTCTATTTCGGGCTCGAGGCGGAGACCGGCGTGTCGACCGGGTTCAAGCGCAACGGGTCGATGACCGTGGCACTGAGCGATGAGCGGATGGAAGAGCTTCGCCGGTCGGCCGCGATGGCGCGGGCCTTTGGTGTCGAGATCGACGAGATCACCCCGTTGGATATCGCCGACCGCTATCCGGGGTTGAAGGTCGATGATGCCGTCGGCGGGGTATGGCTGCCAAAGGACGGACAGGCCGATCCGGTGAACATCACCCAGGCGCTGGCCAAGGGCGCGCGTGGCTATGGCGTGAAGATTATCCAGGGCGTCAAGGTCACCGAAATTCACCGGGCCGATGGTCGTGTTACCGGCGTGATGACGGATCAGGGGCCGGTCGAGGCCGACTATGTTGTGAATGCCGGCGGCATGTGGGCCCGCGAGATTGGCGCACAGGCCGGTGTTGCCGTGCCGCTTCACGCCTGCGAGCATTTCTATATCGTGACCGAGGGCATCGATGGGCTGACCTCGAACCTGCCGGTGTTGCGGGTGCCGGATGAATGCGCCTATTACAAGGAAGATGCCGGCAAGATCCTGCTTGGCGCCTTCGAGCCGAATTCCAAGCCATGGGGCATGGACGGCATTCCCGAGGATTTCGAGTTCGACTCGCTTCCCGAGGATTTCGATCATTTCGAACCCATCCTCGAGCGCGCGGTGGAACGCCTGCCGGTGCTGGCGACAGCCGGCATCCAGACCTTTTTCAACGGGCCGGAAAGCTTCACTCCCGATGATCGCTACATCCTCGGCGAGGCGCCGGAGCTGAAGAATTTCTTTGTCGCCGCCGGCTTCAATTCGGTGGGGATCCAGTCGGCCGGCGGTGCCGGCATGGTACTGGCCGAATGGATGGATACTGGCAACGCGCCGATGGATCTGTGGGATGTCGATATCCGGCGGATGCAGCCCTTCCAGGCCAACCGCACCTATCTCCGCACACGTGTTTCGGAAACGCTCGGGCTTCTTTATGCCGACCATTTTCCGTACCGGCAGGTGGAAACGGCGCGCGATGTCAGACAGTCGCCAATCCATGACCGGCTGAAGGAAGGCGGCGCCTGTTTCGGTGAGGTCAGCGGCTGGGAGCGCGCCAACTGGTTCCTGCCACCGGCCGAACGCGCGGCCGGCAGGGAAGCCGCCTATGAATATAGCTGGAAGCGCCAGAACTGGTTCGATTACAGCGCCGATGAACACCGCGCGGTGCGATCCCATGTCGGCATGTTCGATTTGTCGAGCTTTGGCAAGATCAGGGTTGTCGGCCGCGATGCCGAGGCTGTGTTGCAACGGCTGTGCGGCAATGATGTGGCGGTACCGGACGGCAAGATCGTCTACACCCAATTCCTGAACGAGGACGGCCATATCGAGGCCGATGTCACCGTCACCCGGCTGTCACCGGATGAATTTCTTGTCGTCACGCCGGCGGCGACAGTGCGCCGCGATCTGCACTGGATCAACGGGCATATCCCCGATGATGCCCATTGCTTTGCCATGGATGTCACTGTGTCGGAATCGGTGATGGCGGTGATGGGGCCGGAATCGCGTGATTTCCTGCAGCCGCTGATCCCGCAGAGTCTCGCAAACGAGGATTTCCCGTTCGGCACCGCGCGGCAGATCGAGATCGGGCATGGCATCGCCCGCGCGCACCGCGTCACCTATGTCGGTGAGCTTGGATGGGAGCTGTATGTGTCGAGCGACATGGCGCACCATGTCTTCGACACGCTGATGCGGCGCTCCGGCGACCATGCCCTGCGGCTGTGCGGGCTGCATGCGCTTGACAGCTGCCGGATCGAGAAGGCGTTCCGCCATTTCGGGCATGACATCTCGAACGAGGATCATGTTCTTGAGGCCGGTCTTGGCTTTGCCGTCAAGGAAGGCAAGCCGGACACCCGTTTTGGCGGCATGATCGGCGCCGATGCGGTGAAGGCGAAACGCAATGACGGACTGTCGCAACGGCTGATGCAGTTCCGTTTGAGCGAGCCTGCGCCGCTTCTCTACCACAATGAGCCGATCCTCCGCGATGGCGAGATTGTCGGCCATCTGACAAGTGGCAATTACGGCCATCATCTTGGTGCTGCGATCGGCCTTGGTTATGTGAAATGCGCCACGGACGGCGAATCGGCCGACGAGCAGTTGCGCTCCGAATACAGCATCGACGTGGCCGGCAGCATTGTCCCGGCCGAAGTCAGTTTCTGCCCCATGTACGACCCGAAGGCGGCCCGGGTCCGGCTCTAGGGCCGTGCCGCCGCATACAGGAGAGAGCCAGATGACCAGACGCCTCTTCCCCCGGATTCCCGCCTCCTCACGCCGCGCCGGTGGCCGCGCCGCTCGCCGTATGGAACGCGCCGCACCGCTGGCGGCGGAATTGCGACCGGTCCGGCCCGGCCTGACAGGTGGTCAATATCGCCCGCTTGATGATGCGGCGGTTCGGGCCATCGACAGCGCGGTCTATCAGATCCTCGAGGAAATCGGCCTCAGCCAGGCGCCTGACAGCGGGATTGCCTGTATGACGGCGGCTGGTGCCATTGCCGGTGATGACGGGCGTGTGCGCTTCCCGCGCGCGCTTGTCGACGACATGCTGGCAATGGCGGCGCGAGATATCACGCTGTACGGACAGGATCCAAGGCACGACATGCTGTTGTCCGGTTCGCGCGTTCATTTCGGCACCGCCGGTGCGGCGGTCCATGTCGTTGATGTCGAGAACAACAGCTATCGCGAATCCTATCTTGCCGACATCTATGACGCGGCGCGGATCGTCGAGAATATGGACAATATCCATTTCTTCCAGCGTCCGATGGTGGCGCGTGATGTCCCCGACCCGGCGGCGCTGGATCTCAACACTGTCTATGCGGCGGTGAAGGGCACGACCAAGCATGTCGGCACCAGTTTCACCGAGGCACCCTTCTTCGCGCCGGCAATCTCGATGCTTCATGACATCGCCGGCGGCGAGGACAAATGGCGCGCCAGGCCGTTTGTGTCGAACAGCAACTGTTTTGTCGTGCCGCCGCTTCGCTTCGCCACCGAATCCTGCCAGGTGATGGAAGCGGCCGTCCGGGCCGGCATGCCGGTGCTGTTGCTGTCGGCCGGGCAGGCCGGGGCCACGGCGCCGGCGGCCATCGCCGGGGCGGTGGCGCAGGCACTTTCCGAGGTCATCGCCGGGCTGATCTATGTCAATTCGATGTCGCCAGGACATCCCTGTATCGTCGGCACATGGCCGTTCGTGTCGGATCTGCGGACCGGTGCCATGTCCGGCGGGTCGGGCGAACAGGGGCTGTTGACAGCGGCCTGTGCGCAGATGCTGCAACATTACCGGTTGCCCGGCGGCGCGGCCGCTGGCATGGCTGATTCCAAGATGCCGGACGCGCAGTCAGGCTATGAGAAGGGCAGCACACTGGTGATGGCCGGGCTGTCCGGTCTGAACATGGTCTATGAGGCTGCCGGCATGCATGCCTCGCTGCTGGGTTTCTGCCTGGAATCACTGATTATCGACAATGACATGCTTGGTCAGTGCATGCGCTGTGTGCGCGGCATCGAGGTCAATGAGCAGACAATCGGCATTGATGTGATGAAGGATGTCTGTATCGACGGGCCGGGACATTATCTTGGTCATGACCAGACAATCGGCCTGATGCAGACCGAATATGTCTATCCGGCGCTTGGTGACCGGTCCAGCCCGAAGGAATGGGAGGAGCTTGGCAAGCCCAACCTTGTTGCAGAGGCGGTGAAACGCAAGCAGCAGATCCTCGCCGATTTCACGCCGCAGCATATTTCCCCCGACCTTGACGCGAGGCTGCGCGCCAGCTACCAGATTTTACTCGACTGACGACCGGTGGCTGGCAAGGGACCTGGCTCGGCGACGTCGACTTTGAAATGGCCACAAGACTGTGCGCCGGGTGCTGGAGGTGGCAGTGACTGAAACGGTTCGCAACGTTCTCTGGATCATGGCTGACCAGCTGCGTTATGACTATCTGTCCTGCGCCGGTCATCCGCATCTTCACACACCGCATATCGACGCGCTGGCAGCCCGTGGCGTGCGGTTCGACCGCGCCTATGTGCAGTCGACGACATGCGGATCATCGCGGATGAGCTACTATACAAGCCGCTATGTCCGTTCGCATGGCGTGACCTGGAATTCCGTGCCGCTTCGCATCGACGAGCTGACGCTTGGCGACTATCTGAAAGAGCTTGATATCCGCACCGCGCTGGTCGGAAAGACGCATATGGCGGCCCACAGGCCAGCGATGAAACGGCTTGGGATCGATGCGGATTCGGCGGTCGGGGTGCACGTCTCGCAATGCGGATTCGAGCCCTATGAACGCGATGACGGGCTGAACCCGACGGAACGGCTTCCGGCCGCCGGGCTGGCCTATAACCGGTATATGCAGGACAAGGGCTATGATGGCGACAACCCCTGGCATGACTGGGCCAACGCCGCCGAGGATGAGGAGGGGAATATTCTGTCGGGCTGGCTGCTGGCGCATGCCGACAAGCCTGTCCGCGCCGCCGAGGAGGATACCGAAACCCCCTATATGACCAGACGCGCAATGCAGTTCATCGAGGAGGCCGAGGACAAGGGCCAGCGATGGTGCTGCCATCTGTCCTATATCAAGCCGCACTGGCCCTATGTGGCGCCGGCGCCCTATCACGACATGTATGGTGCCGATGATCTGATCCCGGCGGTGCGTCATGAAATCGAACGCCAGAACCCGCATCCGGTCTATGACGCTTTCATGCAGCAGCGCGCCGCCGAGGTGTTTTCGCGGAACGGGGTGCGCGAACATGTACTTCCCGCCTATATGGGGCTGATCAAGCAGATCGACGACCAGATCGGCAATCTGATGGCGTTTCTCGAGGAACGCGGTCTTCTCGACAACACGATGATCGTCTTCTGTTCCGACCATGGTGACTATCTTGGCGACCACTGGATGGGCGAGAAGGATATGTTCCACGAACAGTCGGTGCGGGTGCCGCTGATCATCTGCGACCCCCGGCAATCGGCCAATGCCACGCGCGGCACGGTCGAGCCCCGCCTTGTTGAGGGGGTGGATCTGTTGCCGACCTTTGTCGAGGCCTGTGGCGGCGAGGTGGCGAGTCATATCGTCGAGGGGCGGTCGCTGGCCCCGCTGCTGGCCGGCGAGGCGGTGCCTGACTGGCGACAGGTGGTGTTCTCGGAATATGATTACGGCCATCAGCGCATGCGAGTGCTTCTTGATCGCGAACCTGACGAATGCCGGATGATCATGGTCTTCGACGGGCGCTACAAGATGGTCTATTTTCAGGGATACAGACCGCTTCTTCATGATCTGGAAACCGACCCGGAGGAATATTTCGATCGCGGTGAGGATCCGGAATATGCGCCGGTGATCGAGCGGCTGACGGCGCATCTGAATCACTGGGCGCTGACCGCGAAATATCGTGTGACAAGAAGCGACAGTGATGTCTCGGCCTATGCGACGAATAATGGCCAGCTTCGTGGTGGGATCGTTCTGGGGTTCTGGGACGAGGCGGAATTGCTGGCGGCCCGCAAAAAGGCGGGTATCATCAAGGATGAAGACTGATATCGCACGGTCGGTATCGGTGGCAGGGAACGGGATCAGGGTATGTATCAGGCACCAGTGGATGACATGAAATTCGTGCTTCGGCACCTTGTCGGGCTTGACGGGGTGGCGGCGCTGGACGGCATGGACATGGTGTCGGACGACCTTGTGGAGGCGGTTCTGGACGAGGCCGGCAAGCTTGCCGGCGAGGTCATTGCGCCGTTGAACCATGCCGGTGATGTAGCCGGATCGGTGCGCCATGACGATGGCAGGGTGACGACACCCGCAGGCTTTGGCGAGGCCTGGAAGGCGATGTCCGAGGGAGGCTGGATCGGTCTCAACGCGGCACCCGAGCATGGTGGGCAGGGGCTGCCCCAATGCGTCAGCGCGGCTGTGAATGAGATGTGGAATGGCGCCAATATGGGGTTTGCGCTGTGCCAGCTGTTGACGCAGGGCGCGATCCATGCGCTGGAGATTGTTGGCAGTGACGCGCAGAAGGACACATATCTGCCGCGTCTGAATGCCGGCGAATGGTCGGGGACAATGAATCTGACCGAACCGCAGGCGGGGACCGATCTGGCGGCGCTGCGCACGACGGCGACGCCGGACGGGGATCATTATCTGATCCGTGGCCAGAAGATCTATATCACCTATGGCGAACATGACATGAGCGAGAACATCATCCATCTCGTTCTGGCGCGCCTTCCGGACGCGCCGCCCGGGGTGAAGGGTATCTCTCTGTTCATCGTGCCGAAATATCTGGTCAATGAGGATGGCAGCCTTGGCGCGCGCAATGACGTGCACTGCCTCTCGATCGAAAAGAAGCTTGGTATCAAGTCATCACCGACGGCGGTTCTGCAATATGGCCAGGATGGCGGCGCCATCGGCTATCTTCTCGGCGAGGAGAATCGTGGCCTCGACTGCATGTTTCTGATGATGAACAGCGCCCGCTTTGATGTCGGGCTTCAGGGGCTGGCGATTTCCGAACGCGCCTATCAACAGGCCGTCGGCTATGCCCGCGACCGGGTGCAGGGAACGCCGCTTGAACGTGAGCACGGCGATGCCATTGTCCATCACCCCGATGTGTTGCGGCTGCTCACCGGCATGCGGGCCGAGATCGAGGCGATGCGGGCCCTGTTGCTTGTCGGCGGTGCCAGCCTTGACCGGGCGCATCTGCTGTCGGGGGATGATGCCGACTTCTGGCAGACCCGCGCCAACCTTCTGATTCCGGTGATCAAGGGCTGGATGACCGAGCGGTCACTGCAACTGACCTCGGATGCCGTGCAGGTCCATGGCGGAATGGGCTTTATCGAGGAGACAGGCGCGGCGCAGCATCTTCGCGATGCGCGGATCCTGCCGATTTATGAAGGCACAACGGCGATTCAGGCGAATGACCTGATTTTCCGCAAGACGCTGCGTGACAATGGCGATGCGGTCCGCATCCTGCTGGCAGAAATCCGCGATGATATGGCCCGGATCGCCGGAGGCGGCAATGGCGTGGCCGGTATCGCCGGGTCTGTCACCGCCGCCTGCGACACCGCCGAAACTGTCCTTGATACCGTTCTGGCGCGCGCCAATGCCCCGCGCGACGCTGCCGCGTCGGGAACCGATTTCCTGATGATGCTCGGCTATCTGGCCGGTGGCTGGCAACTTGCGCGCGGTGCCGCCGCTGCCGCCAGGGCAACGGCCGACGGTGAGGGCGATCCGGCCTTCATGAAGGCGAAACAGGTGACTGCCGGGGCCTATATGGCCTACAGCCTTCCCGAGGTCGGCAAGATGGCGGCACGTATTGCCGCCGGCCCCGAAACGCTGGCGGCAATGGACCCGGCGTGGCTGTAGACATGTCGTCCGGCTCTAGTTTCTGATCGCCGCCCCGTCATCCAGCATGCTGGCGATCCTGGCGTGGGTCTGCGGGGTTTTCGCCAGCCTGATGAAGGCGGCACGCTCACGGGCATAGAGTTCCTGTTCATCCGCCATCTCGCCATCACCCGCACCGCGCAGCATGACGCTGGCGATGGCCATGGCAACCGTCTTGTCATGCGGCATGAAATCACCGCGGTCTATTCCCTCCTGCATGAAGGCGTCCATTTTCGCTGCCAGCGCTCCGTCGGCAAGCCGGGCCACCGGTGGTTGCGGGGCCTGATATCCGTCCTGCATCGCCGTCACCATCTGGATGGCGCGCGGCAACAGCCGGTCGCGGTTCATCACCGTTTCGTCGCACGATTCCAGGAAATACATCATGCGTGCCGACAGCTGCGGCGATGATCCTGTGGCGCCATAGCCGATATTCATCCAGGTCTGCCAGGCGGCGTCGTCCCAGCTCTGTTTGGCGTCGAACCAGCGGAAATAGGTGTCCTTGATACCGCCGCCGCCGGGGACAACGCCGACGCCGGCCTCGACAAGTCCCATCACCGAATTCGTGTGGACAACCAGCCTGTCGCAATGCGCCAGCACTTCGTAACCGCCGCCGGCGGCAAGCCCGGACGGCGCGCCGACAACCGGTACCGGCGTGTATTTCAACTTGCAGACCGCCTGCTGGAAGCGGGTCAGGAAACCGTCGATCCCCTCCCAGTCACCAGCCTCGATATAGGCGCGGAAGGCGTTCAGATCGACACCTGCGGAGAAATGCTGCGCATCATTATGGATGATGAT
>JAAZUU010000029.1 GCA_018624035.1 Rhodobiaceae bacterium
ATCATATAGCCGTCACCTTTGCTGCTTCCACGACCGGGGAGGCAAATTCAAACACGACAAGCATGTATATCGACGGTGTCGCTGTTCCGCTGGATTTTGTCGGATGCCCGGCTCGGCCCGGCAGGCAGATTTCCACGACTCCGTCAGCGCTGTATGTCGGGCGCTCCGCTGGCGACAGGCAAAGCGGCTTCAAGGGCGTTGTGTCTGATCTGCGGATTTGGCAACGCGCTCTTGCCCCTTCGGACATCAGGGAGCTTTCCAATCGCGACCCCGCTGCAGACCAGAACAATGCAAATCTTCATATCAGGCTGCCTTTGGACAAGTACAACGCCGGCACTGTTGCGAATAGCGGGTCCTGGTCAGCTGGCAACACGGCGACCCTGTTCAATCTCCGTGGCGTGTCTCCGGTGATCAAGACACTTGCCGACTCGGCCATCTATCATTCCTTCTGCTTTCTTGATCTCGACGATGACAATCTCTTCGAACTGTGGGAATCGGCATCATCAAAGACTGTGCCCCCACTGCCGCTTTGAACCGTTGCGCAATTGAATGCACAGGGGTGGCAGGGCCGCTCGGCTGATATCTTTGTCCCCGGGCAGGCCGGTTTTTTCGATGTTGTCGGGAATGCGCCGGAAACGGTTATCGCCAATTTTGCCGTTGGCAAGGGTATCCTCAATCAACCTGACAGATTGCGGAAAACAGAGTCCAAGCGTCTGGCGACGACACGCCTGAAGAAGCGTCTCGAATTCTGTGCCGCGGTAACCACGTCAACCCTGGCAAGCGCGAATTGCAATTTCGATTCAGCCTTCATCGCCATCGACGGCTATCTGCTGGGCCTACATGGCGAACTGGACATGCAGTATGTGAACTGGCTGAATCTCGGCAAACTCAGGACGGCGGCAAATTTGCCGAACATGCCGCGCTCCGTGCGGGCGACCTGGTACAATGAGTCCGGTGTCATGAAATTCAACAGTCCGTTTCCGCTGAAAACCGACTTGTGGAAGCGGGTTATTGGCCAGGTTCTCTATCGGCCCGGCGGTTTGTCCTCAGACAAGACTGTCACATTCAGATTTGGTGTCGGGGGCCTGCCATTTTTTGAAGGTAGCACCTATCACTTGTATGATTTCGTCAAGCCTTCGGTGCCGCTGCCCTTTGACAATGCCAGCATTGCCGCCGCCGCGCCTTCCGCGCAATTCTGCGGCATGCGGTCCTATCTGGCCGCGATCACATCCGAGGCCGAGCAGGAACATCTGGAAGACGTCATGAAAACAAGCGTAAGCCGCGTCTGGCAGAGCGGGTGGATTGGCGGCACTGTCAAGCAGGGGCAGGTTTTCGAGTGGATCACGCCACCACAGTCGACAATATCCGAATTCTGGCGGGGCAACGGGGCAACGGGGCTTCCCTATGATGGGGTCACCGGTCAACTCTCGCCGGCAAGCACTATATCCTTCGTCGAATTCAATCATAAACCGGCTGTATCCGGTCACCGCAAGCGCGTTGTCATGCAGGATCGCAACGGCAATCCCACGGCGCGATATCGCTACACAAACTGGGCCGGCGGAACGGATAGGAACACCTGTGACAGCCGTTCAGGGGTCAGCGCGACGCAGCGTGCGCAGCTTTGTGAGCCGGGGATCACGGCGAATGGCACGGCCGTCGCCATTCACGGTCATCTCGGACGTGAGGGCACCTGGGTCAGCATGCCCGGCACAACAGCCCGATGCGACCCTAACCAAAACCACTCCACCTGCGGATATTATCGGGAGTTTGACTCGACCGGTCTGCCGGCCGGCGTGATCCTTGGTGAAAAGCTGACCGTCAATATGGATCGGTTCAGGGAGTTCTGCTCGGGAACCTGATCCTCGGGTGATTGAGGCAGGAGTTCAACAGCCTTGCCTGAAGCCCCGCCACCAAAGCGACCCATTGTGTTTGATTGATTATCACCATATAACCTCGGCATGTTCTGTTTTCAGGTGCTGGATTGAGGAAATGGACGATTGTGAATTCGCGCTGGCGCGCAAGATGATGGTGGATTGCCAGATCAGGCCGACCAAGGTGACCGACACCCGTGTCCTCGATGCGTTCGGGACCATCCCGCGCGAGGATTTTGTGAGCCGCCATCAGCGCGCGATTGCCTATATCGACGAGGATCTGCCGGTGCCGGGCGGACGCTGCATGATGGAACCGATGGTGCTGGCCAGAATGATCCAGGCGCTTGCCATGGATGCCGATGACAATATTCTGGTCGTCGGGTGTGGAACGGGTTACAGCGCGGCCATCCTGGCGCGTATCGCCAGCTCGGTCATTGCTGTTGAAACAAGAGCGCAGCTTGTTGAAAAGGCTCAGGAAACACTTGTTGCAACGGGAATCGACAACGCTGTTGCCATCAAGGGCCGCCTGACCGAAGGCTTCGCCAAGGAAGGTCCTTATGACGGAATCCTCGTCGAAGGCGCGGTGGAAACCGTTCCGGAACAGCTGCTTGAGCAGCTGAGCGGGCGTGGCAAGCTTGTCGCCATCTGGCGGCCATCCGGCCATCCGGTTGGTGTGGCTAGTCAATGGACGAGGGCCGGTGATGGGTTCACGCGCAAACCGCTGTTTGATGCCCAGGTACCGCTTCTTGACGAATTCCGCGCAAAGCGCGAGTTTATCTTCTAATCGAGTGCCGGTGGTACAGGAGGCCGGCATTCTTCCGCTTTGAAATGGGACTAGATGCGCAAACTTTCCATACTGACATTACTGACACCGGCCATTCTTCTCCTGTCTTTAATGGTTTCACCGGCAACGGCAACATCGCTTGACACGACGCTTCGCGCCGCCCTTGGCAACAGCCTGACACTGCAATCCGCGCGACAGGACTGGCTGGCTGCCCATGAGGAAATCGGCACCGCGGTATCGACGTCTGAATGGCGGACCGGCGGCACCGTTACCGGAACGCAAACCAAGAAGGATGCGGCCAACGCCAGAAAGTCCGGTTTCCTTGATTCACAGAGCGCCAACGCCACGCTCAGCCTGTCGCGTAATCTTTACGATGGTGGCCAGACAACGGAAAATACCACGTTGCACAGGCTTCAGGCCGATCTGGCAGAGGCAAAATATCGCGTTACCGAGCAACAGGTGCTGATCGACGCGATCGACACCTATCTCGCCGTTGTGAAGGCGCGTAAGGAAGTCGATCTCAACAAGGCGAATGTGAGCCGGCTCGAGGAGCATGTCACGGCGGCACGGGTGCGCCTCGAAGCCGGCGCCTCAACCCGGACAGCGCTGGCCCAGGCGGAATCAAGATTGTCGCGCGCCCGCACCACGCTGATCGCGGCCTTAACGGCGATGCGCAATGCCGAGGACGGATTCCTGTCGCTGACCGATATCGAGGCGGGCGCCGTCAGCGGCGATATTGACCCCGGGTATCTGCTGCCGACGCTTCTTGAGGCTGACGAATCGGCTCGCCAGAACAACCCGTCCGTTGCCGTGGCCCGGCTGTCCGTCGAAATCGCCAAACAGCAATTCAATGCCCTGCTGGCAAGCGTCAGGCCGAATGTGGCCTTCTCGCTGAAGGCCACCGAATCCATGGCTGAGGGCGTCGTGAATGACAAGACCGAATTCAGCGCGCAGCTGCAACTGTCCACACCGCTGATGCCGACGCTGTCGATTCGGGCGAAATCGCGTGGTCTGGCGGCCAGCCTCGAGGCGTCACGCCTCAGACGCGAGGACACATTGCGCCGGGCCAGCCTCGATGTTCGCAATGCCTTCCGCAATCTGGAAACGGCGCGTGCGCAGCTTGAAGCGGTGAATGTTGAACTGAACGCGCTTCGTCTTGTCGCCGAGGGGATCAACAACGAATTCCAGTTTGGTCAGAAAACAACCCTTGATCTTCTCGACGCTGAACAGGACGTCAATGACGCCGAGATGCGCCAGGTCGATGCCGATCATGCCGTGCTGATGGCAAGCTTCCGTCTTCGCGCTGCCAGCGGCACGCTGACCGCGACAAGTTTCGGTCTCGACGATGTGTATGGTCCGCTTGATCAGATGGAACCGATCGAGCCGCGATTCAAACGCTGGATCCCGCTGGAGGTCGAGTGGCCGGAAGGCGGCTTTGACGACACTTCGAGCGGTCAGCCAGCACCGGTTGCCGAATTGCCTGCAGCACCCGAAACCCTTCCTGTCGTCCAGGTGATGCAGGCCGCGCCAGCCGGGGAAACGGTTGTCGCCACGGCACCGGAACCGTCACGTGCTGTGGTGGTTGAGGGTATTGTATGGGACATCAAGACCGAAACGCCGTGAGCGGCTGCGCCGGCCGCAGACGAGCCGGCAAGGCTGTTGCCAAACCTGGTGCCAAACCTGGTGCCAAACCTGGTGCCAAACCTGTTGCTGGGGGAAAGTAACCGATCCTATGAGTGACCAGAGGGAACCCGACCGGCCAGACGAGGCAATGGACGCCATCCGCGCCCTTGTCGAGGCCAATCGTGAAAGCCTCGCCGGTCTGGATACTGGCCTTGAAATGGGAATCCTCGATCTTGAGGAGGTGGTGTGGCGCAGCCCGAGCCGTGTCGCCATAGACCCCACGGATACCATCACCCGTCTTGCCGAAGAGGCGGACAAGGTGGCATTCGGTACCGAAACACCGCCGCCGCGCGCCGCGGTTCTGCGCGAAGCCCCCGATCTGGTATCGGCCCCGGGGCCATCCCGCGCCGAGGCACGGGCAGATAGTGATCGCCGGCCACCGTCCTTTTCCGTCGATGAGGCCGAGTCGGCCATCAGGGCACTGCTGACCGAGTCCTTGCGGGAGCAGGGAAAGATCGATGATTCGGGTCGTATCACCATCCCCGAGGAAGAATTGAAAGCGATGGTGCGGGCCCAGATTGATGCCTGGTTGGCAGAGCATTCGCAAGATTAGGTGCGAGATGCGTTGCACGAGCGCGCCGATTTGCGTAAAACCTCCGCTCAGCAAGGCCCACAGGGCACGGGCTGATCACACCTCGATGGTTTGATCAACTCCGTATCACAGGTCGGGCTGTGAACGTTCCATTGCGGTCCATCATCTTCAGAACCGATCATGTCAGATAAAGAACTCGCCAAGACATACGACCCAAAGGCCATCGAGGAAGGCTGGTACGAACGCTGGGAGGCCGACGGTGCCTTTGCCTGCGACCCGTCCTCCTCGGCGACGCCCTATACCATCATGATGCCGCCGCCGAACGTCACCGGCAGCCTTCATATGGGGCACGCGCTGACCTTCACGCTGCAGGATCTGTTGATCCGCTACAACCGTATGCGGGGTCGCGACACGCTCTGGCAGCCCGGTCAGGACCATGCCGGGATCGCCACGCAGATGGTGGTGGAACGCCAGCTTGCCGAGCAGAATATCGACCGCCGCGACATGGGCCGTGACGCCTTCCTTGAGCGGATGTGGGAATGGAAGGCGGAATCAGGCGGCACCATCCAACGCCAGATGCGGCGTCTCGGCGCCTCGCCGGATTGGGAACGAAACCGCTTTACCCTCGATAACGGCCTGTCGCGCGCGGTGATCAAGATTTTCGTCCAGATGCATCGCGACGGGCTGATCTATCGTGACAAGCGGCTGGTCAACTGGGACCCCAAGCTGCTGACCGCGATTTCCGATCTCGAGGTCGAGCAGCGTGAGCAGGAAAGCTCGATGTGGCACCTGAAATACCGTCTCGAGGGGGCCGAGGACGAATTCATTTCCATAGCCACGACACGGCCCGAAACCATGCTAGGCGATGGTGCGGTGGCCGTTCATCCCGATGATGAGCGCTACAAGCATATGGTCGGCCGCATGGCCATCCTGCCATTGTCCAACCGCGCGATCCCGATCATCGCCGACGAATATCCCGATCCGGAAAAGGGGTCCGGTGCGGTGAAGATCACCCCGGCGCATGACTTCAACGATTTCGAGGTGGGAAGACGGCATGACCTGCCGCTCATCAACCTGATGACCGCGCATGCGACGATGGAAGCCATCCCCGAGATCCCGGAGAAATATCAGGGTCTTGACCGCTATGAGGCGCGCCGTCAGATCCTTGCCGACATGGACGCCGAAGGGCTGCTGGAGCGCGAGGAGAAGGTGTTGAACAGCGTCCCGCATGGCGACCGCTCCGGCGTTGTGATCGAACCTTGGTTGATGGACCAGTGGTATGTGAATGCCGCCGAGCTTGCCAAACCGGCTATCAAGGCGGTCGAGGAGGGGCGCACGCGCTTTGTTCCCGAGCGTTGGTCGAAAACCTATTTCGAATGGATGCGTAACATCCAGCCATGGTGTATTTCGCGCCAGCTCTGGTGGGGCCACCGCATTCCCGCCTGGTACGGGCCCGACAACCATATCTTTGTCGAGGAAAGCGAGGCGGCGGCCCAGGCCGCGGCACGCGCGCATTATGGCAAGGACACCGAATTGCGGCGCGACGAGGATGTTCTGGATACCTGGTTCTCCAGCGGGCTGTGGCCGTTCTCGACGCTTGGCTGGCCGGATGAAACCGACAGCGTCAAACATGACCTTGCGCGCTATTACCCGGGCGATGTTCTTGTCACCGGCTTTGACATCATCTTCTTCTGGGTTGCGCGCATGATGATGATGAGCATGTATGCGATGGATGGCGAGGTGCCGTTCCGCGACGTCTATATTCATGCGCTGGTCCGCGACGAGAAGGGCCAGAAGATGTCGAAGTCGAAGGGCAATGTGATGGACCCGCTCGACCTGATCGACCAGTATGGCGCCGACCCGTTGCGCTTCACGCTGGCCGCCATGGCGGCGCAGGGCCGTGATATCAAGATGTCGACGACGCGGCTCGAAAGCTGTCGCAATTTCGCGACCAAGATCTGGAACGCCTGCCGGTTCCTGCAGATGAATGGCTGCACCAGCGGCGCAGTCGAATTCGACCTGGCTTCGGTGAATGAGCCGGTGAACCGCTGGATTGTCGATGAATATGACGATGCCATCGCGCGTGTGACGACAGCTATCGAGAATTACCGGTTCAACGAGGCCGCCGACGCCATCTACAGTTTTGTCTGGCATTCCTATTGCGACTGGTATGTCGAGTTGATCAAGCCGCAGCTTGACGGCGATGCGGTGGAGACACGGGCCACAGCGGCCGCCATCCTGCGCGGTGCCTTGCGCCTGCTCCACCCGTTCATGCCCTATCTGACCGAAGAGCTGAACGAGAAGATCTTCGCAAGCGATAGCATGATGATCACGCAGTCCTGGCCCGATACTGTCGGTCTTAGCGACAGCGATGCCCCTGACGAAGTCAGATATCTGATTAATGTTATCAGTGAAATCAGGTATATACGATCAGAAATGAATGTACCACTTTCAGCAAAGCCGGTATTGCAGCTTCGCGGGACATCCGACCTTCAGGCGCGCTCGATCAGGACGAATGAGGCGGCTCTACTGCGCCTCGCGCGTCTTGGCAGCGTCGAATCCGTCGATAGTTTCGGTAAGGGAACGGCGCGAGGGACTGTTGACGCTGTTGATATCGGGTTGCCGCTTGCCGAGATCCTTGACCTTGACGCCGAGCGGACGCGCCTTGAAAAGGCGATTGCCGGGGTTGATGGCGAGATCACGAAGATTTCACGCAAACTGGACAACCCGGGTTTCATCGCGAAGGCACCGGAGGAGGTGGTCAACGAGAACCGCCGCCGGCTGGATGAGGAAGTGACGCGTCGCGGCGCGCTGGAGGCGGCCTTGGCCCGCCTGGCGTGACAGCGCCATCCGAGATCATCGCGGGGAGATCATTGCGGGACTGGCGCAAACTGCCTAAGCTGGCGCTACGGGAACACTGATGAAATACAACAGGAAAGCTGGAAACAGTCAGGGCTGACATGAAAAACTCGAAGACCGTTCTGATCGACAACAACCCAGGGCGCAACTGCCAGACTTTTGGCGTGGCCCGCGAACTTGGCACCTCTGTGGATCTGATCCACGAGCCGTCAGTCGGCGTCGTTGGCAACAAGGGCGATTCGCAATGCTATCTGGGTGTCGGTGCCAAGGTGAACAGCATTCATGACGCGCTTCGCGCGCGCATCGGCGAGGAAGACGGCAAGATGTCGATGCGTCTTGTCCAGCCCGAATTCACCATCGCCACCTCGGACGGTATTCGTAACGGCACCAAGGAAATGCGCTATTCGCTGATCGGTCGCGAGGTGACAAATGATTCGCTGTGCGAGCATCTCAGCGCCTCCGGCCTTGAAGGGGTGATCGCCGTTGTCGCCTGTGACAAGCCGCCGGTCGGCACGCTTGCCGCGGTTCTTGAACATAACCGGCCGGCGATCATCATGTCCGACGGGTCGATCCGTCCCGGCACCGATTCCGCCACTGGCGCGCCAATCGACATCATCACCAGCTACCAGCTTGCCGGCAGCCCGGATGAAGAGCTGAAGCGCCGCATCGCTCTTGAATCCTGCCCCGGCTTCGGCAGCTGTGGTGGCATGTTTACCTACAATACGATGCAGACTTTCATTGGCGTTGTCGGCATGCAGCCCCTGCATATGGTGTCTCCAGCCTCGCAGGATGAGCGGCGCCTCACCGAGTTTCCTGACCAGTTGATCGACTGTCTGGAGAACATGATCGCGAAGGATATCAAGCCGCGTGACATCGTCACAAGCCAGTCGATCCGGAACGCCATCATCGTGGCGATGGCGGTAGGCGGTTCGACCAATGTGATGCTACACGCCCCGGAAATCGCCCGCGCCGCCGGTTATGAGAATTTCTCGCGCGACGTGATGATCGCCGAGGAATTCAATCACCTGTCGAAGAATGTCGTGCCGGTCATCGTCGATGCCCGGCCGTTCGGGCGGTTCTCGATGGTGGATATTGACGCCAGGGGCGGTGTTCAGGTTTTTGTCAGGGATCTGCTTGATGCCGGGTTGCTGAATGGCGATGTGTTGACCTGTACCGGCGAGACGCTTGCCGAACAGATCGCGCGTCTCGACCCGCCAGCGCCCGACGGAGATGTCATCCACCCTGTCGCGAAGCCCTACAAGCCGACTGGTGGCCTTCGTGTTCTCGGCGGTAACCTGTCGCCGGAATTCAGCGCCGTCCTGAAACTTGCCGGTGTCGAGGGTGGCCTTGAAAACAACATCTTCGCCGGCACGGCGCGGATCTTCGACGGTGAGCAGAAATTGCTGGAGATGCTCGATACCAATCCTGACCATTTTCAGGATGGCGACATGATCGTGGTGCGATATGAAGGGCCCGTTGGCGGCCCTGGCATGCCGGAAATGCTGGATTCAACTTCGCGGATTACCACGCTGTGCCGGGAACGCGGCATCGTTGTTGGTCTGATGACAGATGGCAGGTTCTCCGGCGGGTCGGTCGGGCTTGTCATCGGTCATGTTGGTCAGGAGGCGGCGGTCGGCGGGCCCATCGGTCTGCTGGAGGATGGCGATCAGGTGATTGTCGATCTCAACAGCAACGAACTCAACTGTCCGCAGCTTCACGATGCCACGGTGATGGACGCGCGACGCAAGGCGTGGCAGGCGGCCGTCGACGCCAATGGCGGGACACATCCGTCGGTAGGCGATGCCAGCACCAGGCTGCTGAACCGGATGCGCTGTTCGGCTGTATCGGCGGTGCAGGGGGCCGGAATGCATCCCGGCGGGGATCTGTTTGTCAGCGATCCGCGGACGCCTGTTGCCTCTGATTTCACGCCGGAAAACCGGCACCGCTAGGCGCGGCGGTCAGGAACTCAACTCAACCCAGACAGGGGTGTGGTCGGACGGTTTTTCAAGGCCGCGCGGCCCCTTGTCGACGTTGGATGAAACCAGCCTGTCAGCGGCCTCGGGCGACAGCAGCAGATGGTCGATCCGCACGCCATTGTCCTTCTGCCAGGCACCGGCCTGATAGTCCCAGTAGCTGTAGATAATATCCCGCGGGTGGCAGGCCCTGATGGCATCGATATAGCCGTGATGACAGATTCGGAAGAAGGCGGCGCGGCTTTCATCGCGGGTCAGCGCATCGCCTTCCCATCCGGCCGGATCATAACAGTCGATATCCTGCGGTATGACATTGAAATCACCGCCAAGAACGACCGGCATCTCATCTTCCAGAAGTGCCGTCGCGCGGGCGCGCAACCGGTCCATCCAGGCGATCTTGTAGTCGAATTTCGGACCCGGTGCCGGGTTGCCGTTCGGCAGATAGATGGTCGCCACACGCACACCGTCGACAGTGGCTTCCATGTAGCGGGCCTGTTCATCTGCCTCATCACCGGGAAGACCGCGAACAACGTCATCCAGCGGAGCGCGGGCGGCGATGGCGACACCGTTATAGCTTTTCTGGCCATGGAAGGCGACGTTCCAGCCAATATCGGCATAGAGATCGACCGGGAAATTCAGGTCCTGCGTCTTGGTTTCCTGAATCAGCAGGATATCGCAGGCGCCGGACGACAGGTAATCGATGATGTGATCCTGGCGTGCCTTGGCCGAATTGACGTTCCAGCTGGCAATCCGCATGGATCAGACGGAAAACGAGGTGCCGCAACCGCAGGACGCCGTCGCGTTCGGGTTGCTGACGGAAAAATAGGATCCCATGAGATCCTGCACGTAATCCAGCTCGGCATTGTCGACAAGTTCAAGCGACATCTCGTCTATCACCACCTCGACGTCATGACTGACGAAAATCCTGTCGTCATCCTGACGCGCTGTATCGATGCTGAATTCATACTGAAAACCGGAGCAGCCGCCGCCATTCACCGCAACACGGAAAAAACTGCCATTCGGTTCGCCGGACAGCATGGTCCGGATCCGTTTCGCGGCTGACTCGCTCAGCCCGAAAACGCCGGGCAGGGTCTCGACTGTGGCCAGTGTCGTGTCCATGGGATCTCCATGCGGGATTGCGGGGCACCTGTTACCTTCTCAATATGAAGCGACATGGCGGTCAAATCAAGCGGTGGAGATGCTGAAGGTCGGCACGCTTTCCGATTGAGTAAACAGGCAGCCGCGCCTACATTGTCATCTGATTTCAGCCAGCATCCGGACCACACCATCGTGTCGTCAGACTCCACATCCTCGGGATATGAAACGCGGGATCTGGCCGCCTATGCCTGTCATGGGCCGGCAAGCCGCGGACGCCTGCACCCGGAGTCCGAAGAAGGTGGCACCGCGCCGTCCGGTCTTGCGGCACGAACACCGTTCCAGCGGGACCGCGACCGCATCCTGCATTCCGGTGCTTTTCGCAAGCTGAAGCACAAGACGCAGGTCTTCGTCTATCATGAGGGGGATTATTTCCGCACCCGCATGACGCATTCCATCGAGGTCGCGCAGATCGCAAGGTCCATGGCGCGCGCGTTGTGGCTCAATGACGATCTCGCCGAGGCGGTGTCACTGGCGCATGATCTTGGGCACACGCCCTTTGGCCATGCCGGCGAGGACGCGCTTCGCCGGGCCATGCAGCCGCATGGCGGGTTCGACCATAATGAACAGACGGTGCGGGTGGTAACTGGCCTTGAACATCGCTATGCCGGTTTTGACGGGCTCAATTTGACATGGGAAACGCTGGAAGGTGTGGTGAAGCATAACGGACCGATTGCGGATGACGCAGAGATTCGTCCAGCGATTGCCGATCTTGATTCCCTGTTCGGCCTTGAGCTTCGCCATTATCCCTCGGCAGAGGCGCAGCTTGCGAACCTTGCCGATGACATCGCCTATCTGTCGCATGATTTCGATGACGCGCTGCGTGCCGGCCTGTTCGATATAGATGCCATCAGGGATCTTCCCCAGGTCGACAGCATTCTGCGGGGCATTGATGCAAGGCATGGCAAGCTACCATTGTCGCGCCTTGCACATGAGCTTGTGAGACGGCTGATTTCTGTTTTTGTTCAGGATCTTCTGGAGCAGTCTTCACAAAATATCAGGGCGCTGTCCGCATCCAGCGCGGATGATTTACGTCAGGCGGGCCATGCTGTGATTGCTTTCAGTGGCGACATGGCCGGCGATCTCGAAACCATTCGAGAGTTCCTGTTCGCAAACATGTGGCGGCACTACAAGGTCAATCGCATGACCAGCAAGGCGAAACGGGTGGTGACAGATTTGTTCAATTTGTTTATGTCCGAGACCAACACCCTTCCGGATGAGTGGCAATCCATTGGTGACACCGCGATCGACGCGCTTCCCGAGCGCGCACGCGCACGGATCATCGCCGACTACATCGCCTCCATGACCGATCGCTATGCTCTTCTCGAGCATGAGCGTCTTTTCGAACCTGGCCCTATCCTGAGATAAGCATGAACATCTTTTCCCTATTCGAGGCTGAATTCGAGACGCTTGTTGCTTCGTTGCAGTCGTCGGGGTCCCTGACCGCGGACATTGATACCGGCCGCGTTGTCTTTGAATTGCCGCGTGACCCCTCGCATGGCGATCTTGCCTGCAATGCGGCCATGGTGCTGGCCAAACAGGCAGGCATGAAGCCGCGTGAGTTGGCGGACATGCTTGTGCCCGCACTGGCCGGAATTGACGGGGTTACCGCGGTGGAGATCGCCGGGCCGGGTTTTCTGAACCTGCGGGTCGAGCCGGGTTTGTGGGCGCGGGAAATAGACGCCATCATCGCCGCTGGCACCGATTATGGCCGCAATGACAGCGGGGCGGGCATGCCGGTCAATGTCGAGTATGTCTCGGCCAATCCGACCGGGCCACTGCATGCGGCGCATGCCCGCGGCGCGGTGCTTGGCGATGCCATGGCCGGATTGCTGGATTTCTGCGGGTGGAAGGTGACCCGCGAATATTACATCAATGACGCCGGGGCGCAGGTCGATGTTCTGGCGCGTTCGGCCTATCTGCGATATTGCGAGGCGCAGGGCCGCGATATTGGCGAGATTCCGGCCGGTCTCTATCCCGGTGCCTATCTGATCGAGGTCGGGGCCGGGCTGGTGGCGGAATTCGGTGACCGGTTCCTTGACAGGGACGAGGCGGAATGGCTTGCCGCTGTCCGGTCTTTCACGATCGACGCCATGATGGCAGGTATCCGCGATGATCTGCAGGCGCTCGGCATTGGCATGGACAGATTCTCCTCGGAACGCGCGCTTGTCGACAGCGGCGCCGTACAGAGGGCGATCGACCGGCTTGAGAGTGCCGGCCATGTCTATCGCGGCGTTCTCGAGCCGCCAAAGGGCAAGGAGCCGGAGGATTGGGAGCCTCGTGAGCAATTGCTGTTCCGCGCCTCTGCCCTCGGCGATGACACCGACCGGCCTCTCCAGAAATCCGATGGAAGCTGGACATATTTTGCCTCCGACGCCGCCTATCACATGGACAAGCTCGACAGGACCGGCGGGCCATTGATCAATATCTTTGGTGTTGATCATGGCGGTTATGTCAAACGCATGATGGCGGCGGTCGAGGCCCTGTCGGGACAGAAGGGGCAGCTTAATATCCAGCTTTGCCAGCTTGTCAATCTGATGGCCGACGGCAAACCGGTGAAGATGTCAAAGCGGGCCGGCAATTTCGTTACAGTCCGCGATGTCATTGATGCTGTCGGGGCTGATGTAATCCGGTTCATCATGCTGACCCGCCGCAGCGAGCAGACACTCGATTTCGACTATGCGCGCGTGACCGAACAGTCGCGCGACAACCCGGTCTTCTATGTGCAGTACGCGCATGCCCGTGCCTGTTCGGTGTTGCGCCAGACAGGCGATGAGGAGATTGCCGGCGTGGCGGCACTCGACCAACTGACCGACCCGGCCGAAATGGCGGTGATCAGGCAGCTGGCAAGCTGGCCGCGTCTAGTTGTTTCCGCCGCGCGCGCGCATGAACCGCACCGCGTTGCCTTTTACCTGATGGATCTGGCGGCCGCCTTCCACGCATTGTGGACAGCCGGACGCGAGACCCCGGCGCTTCGTTTCATTCGCGATGATGCGCCTGACCTGACCGCGGCACGGCTTCGGCTTGTCAAGGCAACTTCATTGGTGATTAGATCGGGGCTTGGCGTTCTGGCGATCGACGCGCGGGAGGAAATGTAAGGCGCATGGCACGTAATCAGGCTGAGAAAGGTGGCGGCATCTGGCTGAAAACGCTGCTTTTTGGAGTGCTTGCCATGGGTGGTATCGCGGCTGCCGCATTCATCTTGCAACCGATGCTTGTCACACCGTCTTCGGATGTCGCGCTGATCAAGGCCGAACCTGGGCCTTTCCGCGAAAAGCCCAAGGATCCGGGCGGTGCGAAAATCTCGCATACCGACAGCACACTGATGGGGATGCTTGGCAGCGGCGTCGACAGGGACAAGGATGTCGAAATCCTCCAGCCACCGGCGGATGTGCCGGAAATGCCACCACTGCCCGAAACGGTGGATAAGGATATCGTCATGGCACCGGCACCGGCGCCGGTTGAACAGGCTGATGCCGCCGGTCCCGTCAGCGGGCAGACGACAAAGCCAGACAACATGACTGTCGCGGCTAGTCCGGCAGCGGTGACGGCGACAGCCGATGCCGTGACCGCAGGCGGTGTGGCAGGAGGCGAAGCGGGCAGCGAGGTGTCCGGAACGGGGGCCGATGACAGCACGGCGGTTCCCCAGCCTGCCCCAACTGAACCCAATGATGCCGCGCCGCCGCCGCAAGTCATTCCGCAGTCAAAGCCGTCAGCACCGGCGCGCGAAAAGGCCCCGAAAGTCGAAGGTGATGTGCCGCTTTATCTGGTGCAACTTGCCGCCTTTCGGAATGCCGATACCGCTCGTGAACAGGCGGCCATGCTGGGTGGCAAGCACAAGTCTCGCCTTGACGGGGTTGAACTTGGAACGATGAAGGTTGACGCCGGCGAGAACGGTGTCTTCTGGCGTGTGGTCACCGAACCGCTCGAACGGGCGAACGCCGATACCCTGTGTGCGGCGCTGAAACGGGCCGGTCAGGACTGTATCCTCAGAAAATTCGACAGCCGGTCATCATGATCAAAGCGGACAATCTGGCAGCATGACTGATAACGACACCGCAACAGAGCCGTTTGACGAGGGGGCACCGCCCCGTTCGACGCCCGAGCAATTGTCACTGTTCGTCAATCTTGACGGATTTGAGGGGCCAATTGACCTGCTGCTGTCGTTGGCCCGCGAACAGAAGGTCGACCTGTCGCGAATTGCCATTCTGCCACTGGCTGAACAATATCTCAGCTATATCGACACCGTGCGGCGTCTCGATCTTGAGGTCGCCGCCGACTATCTGGTGATGGCGGCCTGGCTTGCCTATCTGAAATCGCGGCTGCTCCTTCCCGAACCGGAACCCGAGCAGACCGAGGAAGTCATCGACATGACCGATGCGCTGAAATACCAGCTGCTTCGGCTCGAATCGATGCAACAGGCATCAAAAAGACTGATCTCATTGCCCCGACTTGGCCAACAGCGGTTTGCCCGTGGTGAACCGGAAACGTTTGAAACCGTGACCGAGCCGGTGTGGACAGCAACGCTGTACGATCTTCTGGCCTGCTACGGGTCAATCCAGTCGGGTGTCGAGAATCGCACCCTGACGATAGCGGCAACAAGGCTCTTCTCGGTCGAGGAGGCGACAAACCGTCTTCGTTCGCTCATTGGCAGGGTACCTGAATGGACGGTTCTTGAGACCTTTCTGCCGCCCAATCTGAAAACCGATCTTGACCGCCGTTCGGCAACGGCGTCGCATTTCGTCGCGTCGCTGGAACTGGCGCGCGAAGGCATGGTACGTTTGCGTCAGGACAGCCGGTTCGCACCTCTTTTTCTAAGGTCAAGGGATCAAGCATGACAGGCGAGACTTCGCTTACCCAGTGGGCTGCCGCCATTGAAGCGGTCATTTTTGCGGCACCAAAGCCGGTTCGTGCCAGCGAGCTTCAGGCACAGCTTCCCGATGGCATCGAGCTTGATTCCATCCTGCCGCTGATCGAGTCCCGGTTTGATGCGACCAGCGGTATCGAGTTCTGCCGCGTTGGTGATGCCTTCGCCTTCAGGACACGCGCCGAGATTGCCGAACGGCTGAATACCCGTCGCCAGGTCGAAAGGCCATTGTCACGCGCCGCCCTCGAGGTTCTGGCGATCGTCGCCTATCACCAGCCGATCACCCGTGCGGAAATTGAGGAGATCCGGGGTATCAGCCTGTCCCGCGGTACCATCGATATTCTTCTGGAGCTTGGATGGATCAAGCCGCGAGGTCGCCGGCGTACACCGGGTCGACCCCTGACCTGGGGTACCAGCCCGGCCTTTCTCGATCACTTCGGCCTTGAGAACCTGTCTGATTTGCCGGGGCTCGATGATCTCAAGGCGGCTGGCCTGCTGCGCAAGGGACAGGTGATCGGCGGTCTTGTCGATGCGGTGTCGGTCGGTGATGACGAGGATGAGGAGATGATTGACGAGGAGGGGCCAGACCTTCTCGAAGAGGCGATGATCGATGCCGGACTTGCGGTCGAGGAGGACGGGGAAGGCCATATCGATGCTTGAATTCCGCCATGTCTCGCATGCCTATAATGGCAAGGTTTCGGTCAAGGATGTCAGCTTTGCGGTGAGCGCCGGCGAGGTTGTGACGCTTCTTGGACCGTCGGGTTGTGGCAAAACAACGCTGCTACGGCTGGCGGCCGGTCTCGAACGACCGAAATCCGGCGAAATCTGGCTTGATGACAGGCTTGTGTCGGATCCGGGGCAGGTGGTGCCGCCCGAGACACGCGGCGTTGGATACATGTTCCAGGACTATGCGCTGTTCCCGCATCTGACGGTCCTTGAGAACGTGTTGTTCGGCCTTCGTCACCGCGGCAGCGAGGCAACGCGGCGCGGGCTTGATGTTCTGGCCGAGGCGAACATCGAGGCTGTTGCCGATTCCTATCCGCATGAATTGTCGGGCGGACAACAGCAAAGGGTGGCTCTGGCCCGGGCGCTGGCCCCGCGGCCATCGGTGATCCTGCTGGACGAGCCTTATGCCGGGCTGGACAGCCGGCTCCGCGAACGAATCCGCGACCAGATGCTTCATGTCCTGAAAGCTGCCGGAACGGCAGCTCTGATGGTGACTCATGATGCCGAGGAAGCCATGTTCATGTCAGACAATATCATCGTCATGCGTGAAGGCGAGGTGCAGCAGACAGGCCGCCCGGTCAATCTCTATTGCCAGCCGAACAGTGCCTTTGTGGCGGAGTTTTTCGGTGAGGTGAATCGACTTGAAGGTCGCGTTTCAAATGGTTGTATAAAAACCGTTCTTGGTGATTTTTCAGCGCCTGACTCAATGCAGGAAGGCGACCCGGCAAGCATTGTCATCCGGCATGAGGCTTTGAATATCGAACCGAACGGGTCGGAGGCGGAAGCCAACGCTTTTGTCATGGAGGCCAGGCTTCTCGGCCGGGCTTCGCTGATCCACCTGTCGGTTCCTGCCGGCACCGAGGAACTGCATTTCCACGCCCGCGTTCCGGGGCTGAATTCCCTGCAAACAGGCAGCCCGGTGCGGATAACCGTCGATACTGCGCAGGCCTTTGTTTTTCCGGCGAATGAGTGACGCCCCGGCCGGGTCGGGGGAAAAGAAGACATGCTCCGGCGCCAGGCTGGGCGTCTTTGCCGCAGGGGTGACAAGGATCGCTTGTTCATCTTTCACACCCTGTCTATATTCTCGGAGCATTCTGCGCGGCGCGGCGTTCCTCCGTGCCGCTTCATAACCCAGAGGGAATACAATGTTTGGTGGTACGTTCAGCATCATGCACTGGCTTGTCGTACTTGCAGTCGTTCTGCTGCTTTTCGGCGGCCGTGGCAAAGTCTCGGCAATCATGGGCGATTTCGGCAAGGGATTGCGTAATTTCAAAACCGGCCTGAAGGGCGATGGTGAGTCCGCGGACGCCGACGAGGCCGAAGAGGTCGAGGTCATCGAAGAAAGCCCGGCGCCAACGAATAAGGCCCCTGCGAAAAAGGCTGCCGCGAAGAAAAAGGCTGCCGCAAAGAAAAAGGCATCTGCCAAAAAAGCCGCAGCGAAGAAAAAAGCCGCCAAGAAAAGCTAAATAGGGTCCCGTCATGCTGGACATTGGTGGCTGGGAATTTCTGGTTGTTGCCTTCGTGCTGATCATGGTGGTCGGCCCGAAGGAACTTCCAAGAATGCTGCGCAGTTTTACGAAACTGACAAGGCAGATGCGCCGTATGGCGCGGGAATTCACTGACGGCATGAACAAGATCGCCGAGGACGCCGAAGTGGCCGATCTGAAGCAGGCCATGAACAAGGCGAAGTCCGGAGATCTTGACGAACTTGCGCAAGCCATTGATCCCGGAGGAACAATGGGCGATTCGGTGCAGGAAATGAAGGACAGTGTCAGCGGGGCCGGCGCGTCGGATGAAATGAAGGAAATCGGTGAACTAGCCTCCGAGGCCGGTGACCGCATAGCCGCCGACTCAAGAGAAGATGACGCGCCGCGAGACGACGTCACGCCGACAGGGGCAGGCAATAAGAAAGCAGACAAGAGCTGACGACGCATGGCCGAGGAACAGGAAAAAGAGGGTGACGGCGCGCAGATGTCGCTGATCGACCACCTGACCGAGCTTCGCAATCGGCTCGGGGTGGCGTTGCTGGCATTCATCGTGCTGTTCCTGATTACCGTGGCGCCAATGCCCGGCGGCGGTATGAACAACAGCATCGCCAGCCATGTTTTCATGTTCCTGCAGGCACCGCTTGCCGAGATCCTCGAGGAAAAGGGCGGTGGCCGGATGATCTTCACCGCCCTCCATGAGGGCTTTTTCACACAGATCAAGGTTGGTTTCTTCACGTCGATCTGCGTGACATTCCCGATCCTCAGCATACAGATCTGGAAATTCATCGCACCGGCGCTCTACAAGAATGAAAAGAGTGCGTTTCTGCCGTTTCTCATCGCCACGCCGGTCCTGTTCACCCTTGGTGCGGCGATGGTCTATTACATCGTCACGCCGATGGCCTGGAACTTTTTTGTCGGGTTTGAAATGGCCGGGTCCGAAGGCGCTCTCGCGATCGAGATAGAGCCGCGAATTTCAGAATATCTATCATTGATCATGCGGCTGATTTTCGCCTTCGGGCTGGCTTTCGAACTTCCTGTCATACTGCTTTTGCTGGTGCGGGCAGGGCTTGTCTCGCCAGAGGGGCTGGCCGAAAAACGCAAATTCGCCATCGTCATCGCCTTCGTCGCGGCAGCCATCCTGACGCCACCCGATGTTGTCTCGCAACTGATGCTGGCGCTTCCGATTATAGCTCTTTACGAGATTTCCATTTTCGGTGCGAGAATCATCGCCCCGAAGACAACCGACGAGGCGGCTGAATAGGGCCAGAGCGATCAACCGCCTTGATCATGTGAAACGAGCCGATCCGATGCACGACATCCGCTTCATCCGTGACAACCCCGATGATTTCGACGCGGCGCTGGCACGCCGTGGCATAGACCCGCTTGCCAGTCTGGTCCTCGACATCGATTCCCGGCGCCGCGCCCTGCTGGTGGAAATCCAGGAGCTGCAGTCGCGCCGCAATCAGGCGTCAAAGGAAATCGGCATGCGCAAGGGCAAGGGCGAGGATGCCGATGACCTGATTGCCGAGGTGAATGACATAAAGGCGCGGATGCCGGCGCTGGAGCAGGAAGAGGGCGCTCTTGCCGCCACCCTCGACGAGCATCTCATGGGGCTTCCCAATATCCTCGACGCCGATGTTCCCGATGGCGGTGACGAGGCCGATAACAGGCTTCTTCGTGACTGGGGGAATATTCCCTCATTCGATTTCACCCCGCGCGACCATGTCGCCATCGGCGAGGGGCTTGGCCAGATGGATTTTGCCGTGGCCGCCAAGCTTGCCGGAGCGCGGTTTGTCGTTCTTCGTGGCCAGTTGGCGCGTCTGGAACGGGCGCTTGCGGCCTTTATGCTGGATATCCATACCGGTGAATTCGGCTATCAGGAAACATTGCCGCCTGTTCTGGTCAACAGTGCCGCGATGACCGGCACCGGCCAGCTGCCGAAATTTGGCGAGGATCTGTTCCGGGCGGATGACAAGTGGCTGATCCCCACAGCCGAGGTGCCGCTGACCAATATCGCCGCCGATGAAATCTGGCCGGTGGACAGCCTTCCCATGCGGTTCACCGCACATACACCCTGTTTTCGCTCCGAGGCCGGCGCGGCCGGGCGCGACACGCGCGGGATGATCCGCCAGCACCAGTTCTCCAAGGTCGAGCTTGTCAGCGTCACCCACCCTGACCAGTCCGCTGCCGAGCATGAGCGGATGACCGGCTGCGCCGAGGCAATCCTGCAGCGTCTCGGTCTCGCCTATCGGGTGATGACGCTGTGCACGGGGGATACGGGTTTTGGTGCGCAGAAAACCTATGATCTGGAAGTGTGGCTTCCCGGCCAGGATGAGGGGCGTGGGCAGTATCGCGAGATTTCCTCCTGCTCGAATTGCGGTCCGTTCCAGGCGCGCCGCATGAAGGCGCGTTTCCGCGATGCCGAGGGCAGCACGCAGTTTGTTCATACTCTGAACGGCTCCGGACTTGCTGTCGGCCGCACGATGATTGCTGTTCTGGAAACCGGGCAGCAGGAAGACGGGTCGGTCAGACTCCCGGAGGCCCTGCATGACTATATGGGCTGCGAGGTGATTACGCCGCTCTGATTGAAATGGCGCGCCGACGGCGCTGAAGCCTTTTGTGTTTGTGATGTTTTTTTGTTTGGCCGAGGTTGTCCATGTCACCCTTTTCACCGATTTCACCCGGGCGCATTCTGATCAGCAATGATGACGGGATCGATGCCATCGGCATCCGCATTTTGAGGGATATCGCTTTCCGGCTCACCGATGATGTCTGGGTTATCGCGCCTGACGGCAACCGGTCGGGCATGTCGCGCGCCATCACGCTTCGCCGTGACGTGGTGATCGAACCGTGTGGTGACAGGCAGTTCTCCTGCTCCGGCACGCCAAGTGACTGTGTGATCATGGGCATGTCGCGCGTGCTGGACGGCAAGCCGGACCTGGTTCTGTCAGGCATCAATGCCGGCATGAATGCGGCTGATGATGTTCTGTATTCCGGTACGATCGCCGCGGCCATGGAAGGCGCGCTGATGGGGGTGCCGGCCATCGCGCTGTCGCAGCGAAATGGCGGAATCGATGAATCCGAATATGATGCCGCTATCATTCATGGCGAAACCGTGATCCGTGCCATTCTCGAAGCCGGCATTCCGGATCGGACCGTGATGAACGTCAATTTTCCCCCGGTGCCGGGCAATGATGTTCGCGGCATCCGGCCGGCCACTCTTGACCGGCACAAATTCGGTGATCATGTCGTTGATGGTGATGGTCCGAATTCATACCGCCTTGGTCCCCTCATGACCCGCGAGCAGACAATTCCCGGAAGTGACCGCGCGGTGATGGACGAGGGGTGGATATCACTGACGGCTTTGGGTATGGATATCACCGCAGGCGATATTCAGGCCGGGCTGACATCAGTTGATTTCTGAGATCACCGACCCAGCCCCGGAACATCCCTGCCGGCAACGTGTGTTCAGGCAGGTATATGACTGACTTCCAACATGAAAAGGCCCGGCTCACCATGGCGCTTCGCGGCATGGGAGTCGTCGAGGCCGAGGTGCTGTCCGCCATCGAACAGGTGCCGCGGGAATTGTTTGTCCCGGCCGCGCTTCGCGATCATGCCTATGAAAACGCCTCGCTTCCCATCGCCATGGAACAGACCATCAGCCAACCCTATATCGTCGCGAGAATGACGGCTGCGCTGCAGCTGACCGGTCGCGAGCGTGTTCTGGAAATCGGTACCGGCAGCGGGTACCAGGCTGCGATCCTGTCATTGCTGTGCCGGCGGGTTTATTCGGTCGAGCGGCTGCGCCCATTGCTTGTCGAGGCGGAGGCACAGTTTCGCAGGCTGCGGATCACCAATATCACGACGAAAGTCGGCGATGGCGCGCGCGGCTGGCCGGAAGGCGCGCCGTTCGACAGGATCATTCTGACCTGTGCGCCGGCATCCATTCCGGAAGCACTGTTGAATCAATTGAAAACTGGCGGCATCATGGTGGCACCCGAAGGGCGTGACCGATCACAGGCACTTGTGAAGGTCCGCCGGACTGAGACCGGTTTTGACAAAGAGGAACTGCTCCCCGTGAAATTCGTTCCGTTGGTAGAGGGCTAGAGAATGGCGCTGCAACATGGCGGCCTGAGAGGGCTGATGATCGGCGCGCTTGTCCTCTGTCTGGCTCCGCTCGCCGGATGCAAGGCGCCGAATCTGTCGCTGACGCGGGATACACCGGCACCACTCCTCAACGCGCCGCTGCGCCAGCCCCGCGAGGCGATTCCGCCTGACGGCCGGGTCACGGTACGGGATGGCGACAATATCTACGCCATTGCGGCGCGCTATGGCGTGCCGCCAACCTCGATCATCCGCGACAATCAGATTGGACCGCCCTACGCGGTGGCTGTTGGTCAGGTGCTGAGGCTGACACCGCCGCGGGTGCATGTCGTTGGGCCTGAGGATTCGATCTATTCGCTGTCACAGCGTTATGCGGTCAGCCAATACCAGCTTGCCGAGGCCAATGGTGTCGAGGCGCCTTTCACACTTGAAGTCGGCCAGCGTCTGCGTCTGCCCGACCAACTTGATTTCTCGGTTCTGGATGTCGCGCCCGAGGCAACGACCATTGTCGTTGCGGTGGCAGCGCCGCCACCGGTGCCGGCCGCGACGCCGGCGGTGAGGAAGAGATTTGTCGCGCCATCCGGAACCGGCGCGTTTCGCTGGCCTGTCGAGGGCGAAATAGTCACCGAGTTCGGCCCGGCAGCGCGCGGCGTCCATAATGACGGTGTCAATATCGCGGCGGCTGCCGGAACGGATGTTCGTGCGGCGGCACGCGGAACTGTTGCCTTTGTCGGGCGCGAGATCAAATCCTTTGGAACGCTGATTCTGGTCAAGCATGATGGTGGTATCATCACCGCCTATGCGCACCTTGGCGATGTTCTGGTCAAGGAAGGTGATGTCATTGAGGTTGGCCAGAAAATCGCGACGGTCGGGCAGACAGGCAAGGTCGATACGCCGCAACTGCATTTTGAAATCCGGCAGTCACGCAAGCCAATCGACCCGCGCACATTGATAGCCTGATTCGAGGTGGGGGTCTTCGTGCCTGTTGCCGACTAGCGTTTTTCGGTCAGGTCTGTTTCGGTGCGCGCCGCCAGATCGACAATGAACTGCCAGGCCACGCGTCCGGAGCGCGATCCGCGTTCCATTGACCAGGCAAGCGCCTCGCGGCGAACATCGACATTGCTTGTATTGATCCCGAAATGTGCCACATAGCCTTCGACAATCGCGAAATAGGTCTCCTGGTCAATCGAATGGAACCCGATCCACAGACCGAAACGATCCGATAGCGAAACGCTTTCCTCGACGCTTTCCGACGGGTTGATGGCGGTTGACCGTTCATTTTCGATCATCTGACGCGGCATCAGATGGCGCCGGTTGGAAGTGGCGTAGAAAATGATATTGTCCGGTCGCCCCTCGACACCGCCATCAAGCGCCGCCTTCAGCGACTTGTAGCTGCTGTCACCATGGTCGAAGGTCAGATCGTCGGTAAATACGATGAACCGGCGGTCGATCTGCGACAGGTAGTTCATCAGGAATGGCAGGTCGGAAATGTCCTCGCGATGCACCTCGACAAGTGCGCAATCCATTCCGCGCTCGGTCACGGTGCCGTGCACGGCCTTGACCAGCGAGGATTTGCCGGTACCGCGCGCGCCCCACAATAACGCGTTGTTGGCGGCGAAGCCGCGCACGAAGGCGATGGTGTTGGAAAGCAGGCTGTCGCGCTGGTGATCAACGCCGCATAGCATCCGCAGGTCAACGCGGTTGACCCTGGCGACGGCGGAGAGGCGACGGCTTGCATGGTTCCAGACATAGGCCTCGGCAGGCTCCACATCCGCTGTTGTCGGATCGGTGGGGCTGTATTTTTCGAGGGCATCGGCGATGCGCGAGAGATGGCGCAGGAACTCGAAATCGGTAGCTGAATCGGTCATGGCGCGAATCTAACAGGGCAGGAGGCGCCTCACAACTCCTCTGCGCGGCATTTTTGTGCGGAATTCAGCAGCTGGAATGGCGTTGATCATTGCTCAACCGTGTCTTGGTGTTTATGGTGCGGAACCAGAAATTCCAAGCACAGTCCGGAGTTGTAAAGACATGCTTATTACCCCAGCTTTTGCCCAGTCCGGCGGCTTTGCCGAAGGCGGTCTCGGGTTGATGCCGATCATCCTTGTTATGGTCATTTTCTATTTCCTGCTGATCAGGCCGCAGCAAAAGCGCGCCAAGCAACACAAGGAAATGCTGGCAGCGCTGAAACGTGGCGACAAGATCGTCACCAATGGCGGCCTGACAGGCACCATCATCAAGGCAGTCGATGACAGCGAGACCATCGAGGTGGAGATTGCCAAGGATATCAAGGTCAATGTTGTTCGCACGATGATCGCCGACGTGCGTGGCAAGACCGAAGCCAAGAAATAACCGACCTGATCTTGCCGCGGTGGTGCCGTGGCATCCGCTGATCTGAAGAGAGCCTGCCGCCATGCTACAGTTTGAAGGCTGGAAAAAACTTGTCGTGATCCTGATCACGGTGCTTGGCATCGTCTATGCGGCGCCAAACCTGATGTCGGGTGATGATGAGGCAGGCGGAGGGGTTCTGCCGGGACAGAAGATC
>JAAZUU010000195.1 GCA_018624035.1 Rhodobiaceae bacterium
CCAGATTTTCGATATGGGCCCTGGTCAGCTGATAGGCCATCTCCTCGTCCATGCTCTTGTTGACGAAGTCGCCACCGGTGACCGCCATGCCGCGGAACGTGTCGTCCTCAGACATGATTGTCCAGTCATTGCCCATCTTGTCCTGAATGAAGGAGATCGGCGCGGTATAGGCGACAGATCCCGGCTTGTTCAAAAGCTTCTGGGCAGGCGCGGATTCAAACTTGTCCTTCGGCAACGACCACATGGTCATCGCCCCGGCAGCGATGTTGCGCGTCTCGCGGGGTCCGGGGAAATGGACCGTCAACACCGCGGCGTCGGCGGTGCCATCGACAATGGCGGCCGATGCCTGGTTCCAGTTCACGGTGATCGACTCGTAATCCTGGCCATGCTTGGCACCGCCAAAGAACTGCGCCAGCGCCCTGGAATTGCTGGTGGCCGCGCCGCGTGGCGGACCATTCAGAATCTTCCGGCCCTTGATGTCGTCCCATCCACCAATGCCCTTGGCGTTATAGGCATACATGGTGAACACGGCCAGGGTGTGCGGATAGAGAAGCTGGATGTTGGCACCAAGCTCGGCGCCCTTTTCCTTGCCAAGCTTGGCATAGGGGCCAGCCCCCTTGGCCATCAGGAACGGCAGGATGAACGGCCCGTTCGCAAGGTCGATCTTGCCCTCGGCAAGCTCCTTGAGATAGTTGGTCGCAACCTTGCCTTCCGACAGTTGGATATTCGCGATGCCGCGTTCGGCAGCGTTCTCGACCAGTGCCGTCGCTGTCAGCGCGACCGGCGTCCCGCTTCCGGCTGTGTGAAATGTCAGATTCACCTGTGCCATTGCGGCCGTCGAAATCAATGTCGCCGCGGCCATCCCGATGGCCATTTTCTGCAGATTTTTGATCACCGTCACCTCCCATGACTGACTTGATGGTGCGCGTTGCGCATTTGTTTTCCACTCAGCTTTGGGGGGACAAAGCCATATGTAAATAAAAATTATTTGGTATTCTATTCATCTATGAATACAAAGACTGCCATTTTCCTGTACCGGGTGGACCGCCATGCGAACGACACTTGATCCAAAGCTTCTCTATCATCTCCACATAATCTTTGAATCAGGATCGCTGTCCGCCGCCGCCGAAATGCTGTCAGTATCGCAGCCGACGCTGTCGCGCACGGTATCGACATTGGAGGCGCGGGTTGGTCGCCAGTTGATGGTGCGGGGCCGAAACGGCGTTGTCCTGACCGAGGCGGGCATTCTTCTCGCCGAACAGGGCCGCAAGATCTCCTCCGACCTGAAACAGGCTGACGACATCCTCAACGCGCTGAAGAGCGACAGCCTTCCCACCATCCGCATCGGTACCGGCCCCTTGCTGGCGCAGGCAGCGATGAATGACTTCGTCACCGGCGCGATGCAGTCCGGGCGAAAGGCGAGTTTTGACCTGCAGGTTGGTGCCGCGCGCCAGCTCATCTCGGATCTGCTGCATGGACGTCTCGACATGGCGGTTATGGCAACGCCCACCGACATGCGGGTCGAGCATCTTCGCGGCCTGCATATCCTTGATGATCATATCGGCCTGTTTGCCGGGCCGAAATCACCCTTTGTCGGCCGTAACAGCCCGGTCACCCGCGACGCGCTTGCCAACGCGAACTGGATGGCCATCGACGCCGCGTTCGGGCCCACATCATCACATGAAAACATGCTCAGGAAACTCGACTTTCCCTATGTCGTGCCGGCCATCCAGTTCAACATGAACATTCAGGGGCTGGTGGGCGCGCTGGCCACCTCGGACGCGCTGTGCTTCCTGCCAGCGCGTCTGACGCGGCTGATGACAAAGGGCACCGGGGTCGAGGAAATCCCGCTTGCCATCAAATCCGAGGCACGCCAGACGGCGATCTGGCACGCCGCCGATGCCAACCTCAACTCCAACCTCGCAGAAACGATACGCGAATGCCGGTCCTTCCTGACCCGGCGCCTTGCTGACGCGGGCGGGTGAACAAGGCAAGGGCATGCAGGACACCGGGCGCAATCTGGGAAACTCCCCAACCAACAGACACACAGTCGCCGGATGGACAAGCAAACATCCCCGGCCCTGCGGGGCGGCTGACAGTCGATCTCGACAGGACATGCCCCGGCGCATTACAGTCGAGCGCAGTGGCACATACATCCCGCGCCGCGTTGCTACGGTCACGGGAGATTTTCAGAACAGGACATCGCCATGGCCGTTTCACCCCAGCTGATCGAGGATTTCAATCGTGACGGCTATGTCATGATGCCGGACGCCATCACGCCCGCGCAGCTGCGATCGCTGACCTCCATCCTTGATGACTGGACCGAGGAGTCGCGCGGCCATGCCGGCCCCTATGGCGAGACCATGGACGGGCGGCCACGTTTCGATGTCCAGCCCAGCGTCCACAGCGCCGAGACACCGGCGCTGCGCCGGGTGGCCTCGCCGGTGGATGTCAATGACGCCTACTGGGCGGTGGCACAGGACAATGCCGCCCTCGACCTGACGGCGGCGATCCTGTCGCCGAACATCAAATTCTACGCCTCGAAGGTGAATCTGAAACTTCCGGGCTCGCGGACCGAGGTGAAATATCATCAGGACTTCCCGTTCGACCCGCACACCAATATGGACATGATGACGGTGCTGATCTTCCTCGACGACGTGACGATGGAAAACGGCCCGTTGCAGCTGGTGCCGGGCAGCCACCGCGGGCCGCTGCATTCGCTCTGGCATGACGGGGTGTTTACCGGCGCCGTGGCGGAGGATGTCGAGCGCGCCGCGATCGCCGGCTCGGTTGCCTGTACCGGCAAGGCCGGCGACGCCTGCCTGATGCATTCGGCGGTGCTTCACGGGTCATCCTCGAACCTGACCGGGGATCCGCGCCGGTTGTTCATCATCACCTATGTCGCCGAGGACGCGCAGCCTTTCGTCCGGAACCCGATTCCGACCCGATATGACGGGACGGTGGTGCGCGGCAAGGCGACCGGGCGGGTGCGCGCGGTGCCGTTTGAAATGGAGCTTCCCGAATATCCCAAGACAGCCTCGTTCTTTGGCCAGCAGGAAGGCCAGA
>JAAZUU010000109.1 GCA_018624035.1 Rhodobiaceae bacterium
ATCAACTGTGTGGCGTCAGCCTACCTTGAGGCAACGGGTTTCGCAAACAGTCGAAATCGACCTTTTCCTGATCATCAAAGGGCATCAACCGATGACAGGCGGCAGCATCTACGAGACCGAATATGGCGAGCGGCCAACCTATCCGCATCCCGATGGCCAGATCGACGCCGATGTTGCCATCATCGGTGGCGGGCTGACCGGCATTTCTGCGGCGCTGACGCTTGCCGAGGCCGGCATCAGGGCTGTTGTTCTCGAGGCTGGCGCGGTCGGTGCCGGCGGGTCGGGCCGCAATGGCGGCCATCTGTGTCAGGGCTGGCCGAATGATTTCGACAGGATCAGCCGGCAGCTGAGCCCAGACGAGGCGGATATCGCCTGGCAGGCCGGCATGGAGGCGGTGGAGCTGGTGAAACAGCGGATTGGCCGGTATTCCATCAATTGCGATCTGAGCTTCGGATATCTCCATGCCGCGCTGCACCGGCGGCAGATGAAGGGTCTCGATTCCTGGCAGGCCGAATGGGAGGCCCGCGGCTATGACCATTTCACCCGCCTTGGCGACAGTGCCGCGCTGTCAGAACATATCGGAAGCGACGCCTATGTCGGGGCGATTCACGACACCGGGTGCGGCCATATCCAGCCGCTGAAATATCTTCATGGGCTGGCCCGCGCCGCGACACTCCTCGGGGCCAGCATCTATGAACAGGCACCGGTGAAAAAGATCCTTCGCGGGCCACGCAAGACATTGCTGATCGAGGGTGGCGCCTCGGTCAACGCGCCGGTGGTGATGCTGTGCGGCAACGCCTATCTCGCCGATGTCGGATTGCCGGCGATGCGGCGACGGCTTGCCCCCGTCACCTCGTCCATCCTCGCGACAAGGCCGCTCTCGGACAATATGGTCAAACAGCTGCTGCCGACCGGCGCCGCCGTGGCCGATGAGAACGCGGCGCTGAACTATTACCGGATCGATGGTCGCAACAGGATGATCTTCGGCGGCCGGGCAAGCTACACGAATGTCGATTTCGGCGATGTCGAGCCCGATCTGCGGCGGCGCATGACGGCGGTGTTCCCGTTGCTGGCCGATGCCGAGACCGAGCAGGTCTGGTCGGGCCGGATCGGCATCACGGTAAACCGCATCCCGCATTTCGGCCGGACCGATGACGACATCTATTTCGTGCAGGGATTCTCCGGCCATGGTGTCGCCCTGTCCGGACAGTCCGGCGCCATGCTGGCAAAGGCCGTCATCGGCGATGCCAGCCAGTTCGACGTGATGAGCAAGCTGACCCACATGCCGTTCCCCGGCGGGCCGCTGCGCACCCCGGCGCTGGCGCTTGGCATGGCCTGGTTCAAATTGCGTGACAGGCTGAAACTCTGACCGGCCGGATGCCTAGAGCCGCCCGACCGGACGCGGCACGGCACCATTTTTCTTCGCGATCACGGCGCACCAGTCAAATGCCATGCTGGCAGCGGCAATCGCCGTGATCTCGGCATGGTCGTAGGCCGGCGCGACCTCGACAAGATCCATCCCGATCAGGTTCAACGGTTCCAGCCCGCGGATGAATTCCAGCCCCTGCCAGCTTGCCAGCCCGCCGGCAACCGGTGTTCCGGTCCCTGGCGCAAAGGCCGGGTCAAGCCCGTCAATATCGAAGGACAGATAGACCGGCGCATCACCGGCGCGATCCCGCACAATCTCCATCGCCGCGTCGATGCCGTTGCGATGGACCCACGGGCTGGTCAGGATCTCGAAACCGTGATCGCTGTCATTATAGGTGCGAAGTCCAACCTGCGTCGAGCTGGCGACATCGATCAGCCCCTCGGCCGCGGCGCGCGCAAACATCGTGCCATGATCGAACCGCGTGCCATCGTCGGGCCAGGTATCGCAATGCGCATCGAACTGGACCAGCGCCAGCGGCCCGTATTTCGCCGCATGCGCCTTCAACAGCGGATAGGCCACCGAGTGATCGCCGCCAAGGCTGAGCATCATCGCACCGGACTCCAATATGCCGGCAGCATGCGATTCGATGCTGTCGAACACGCCTGTCGGGTGGTGCGGGTCGATGAAACAGTCACCGTAATCGACCGCAGACAGGGTTTCGAACGGGTCGAAGCCGAACGGGAAATGTTTCAACTCGGCAAGCTGCACCGACCCCGCCCTGATGGCGCGTGGCCCGAGCCGGCATCCCGACCTGTAGGTCACCGCATTGTCATAGGGAATGCCGCTGATCACGATGTCGACACCGTCAAGATCGCGGCTGTAGCGGCGGCGGGCAAAGCTGAGCGCGCCGCCATAGGTTATCTCGGCCCAGCTGCCGCGACCCTCGCCATCACGGAACGCCTGGTCGCCGCGCGGGTGATCCGCTCCCTCGTTCTGTTCACTCATGGCTGGCTGCCTTTCTCCTCGGCCACCGCACGACCGGTGGCATTGCGATAGATGATGACGCTGGCCGCGATCACGCTTGCCGCCACAAGGGCGATCATGATTGTTGCCAGTGCGTTGATTTCCGGCGTCACGCCGAGCCTGACCTTGGAAAATACGACAATCGGCAGGGTCGAGCTTCCCGGTCCGCTGACGAAACTGGCGATGACCAGATCGTCAAAGCTGAGCGTGAAGGCAAGAAGCCAGGCGGCGACAACCGCCGGCGCGATGATCGGCAGGGTGATCGAGAAAAAGATATAGGGCTGTGTCGCGCCCAGATCGGATGCCGCCTCCTCGATCGACATGTCGAAATCGCGAAGCCGCGACTGCACGACGACGGCGGCGAAACACATGCCGAATGTCGTGTGGGCGATGATGATGGTGTCGATGCCGCGACCGGCCGGCCAGCCGAAGAATCCCTCCATCGCGATGAACAGCAACAGCAAGGACAGGCCGGTTACAACCTCGGGCATCACCAGCGGCGTGCTGGCCAGCGCGCTGAGCAGCAGGCGGAAACGGAAATTGCCATAACGTACGAAGGCCAGCGCGATCAGCACCCCGAATATGGTCGACAGCGTGGCGGCGTTCACCGCCACCCATAACGACTTGGCGAGTGCTGACAGCACCTGGTCATTCTGCATCAGCTCGCCATACCATCTGGTCGAGAACCCGGCCCATACGGAAACAAGGCGACTTGCGTTGAAACTGTAGACCACCATCACCACGACCGGCACATACAGGATGCCGAAACCGATGATGGCAAGCCACAGCGCCGGCCATGAGATGCCGCGCCTCATGACGTGCCTCCCTGCCCTTCGGCCCGGTCAAGCGCCGTCTCACGTCCGTCCTGATAGCGGGCATAGATAATCGGCAGCGCCAGAATCGCCAACAGCAGCATGGCGATGGCCGAGGCCACCGGCCAGTCGCGGTTGCGGAAGAATTCGGTCCACAGCACCTTGCCGACCATGATCTGTTCGGGCCCGCCAAGAAGCGCCGGAATGACGAACTCACCCACAGCCGGAATGAAGACAAGAAGGCTGCCGGCGACGATGCCGGGCACTGTCAGCGGCAGCACAATGGTGACAAACACCCCGACACGCGAGGCGCCCAGATCGGCGGCGGCATCAAGAAGATCATCCTCGAGCCTGATCATCACCGCATAGAGAGGCAGGATCATCAGCGGCAGATAGGTCAGCAGCATGCCCATATAGATCGAGAAATCGGTCTGCATCATCCTGATCGGCGTGTCGATCACCCCGAGGAATATCAGCATGCTGTTGATGAAACCGTTCGGGTTCAACAATCCGATCAGCGCGTAGATCCGCAGCAGGCTGGACGTCCAGAAAGGCAGCATCACCAGGACCAGAAGAATCGCCCGCTGGCGCGGGTTCGATCTGGCGATCCACCAGGCCATCGGATAGGCGAAGAGAAGACAGATCAGCGTCGAGACAAAGGCCAGCCGCAGGCTGTTGCCGGCCGGGCCGATATAATCCTGCCAGTAATCCAGCAGCAGGCTGTAATTCTCGAGATTGAAATTGGTGAAGAATCCGTCCTCATCAAAGCCCCAGAGCGGGGCGAAGGGCGGAATTCCCCGGCGCGCCACAGTGAAGGATGTCTGCGCCACCTCGACGAGCGGCATCAGGAAAAAGACCAGCAGCCACACCAACGGCAGCGCCACGACAAGACGCCGGCCATGACGCGATATCCATTGCCGTGCCGCCGCCATCACCGTCAGTCCCTGAGCAGAACGATGTCGGCCGGATCGAAGCTGACAAAGCCGGGCTGTTCCCATTCCAGCGGCGCGACATCGCCGCGCCGGTTCGGCTGGGTCAGCTTCAGACGAACGCCATCCGGCCCGATCACCCGGTAGTTTGTGGCCACACCGGTGAAGGCCAGATCCTCGACCGTCACCGGAATTTCATTGACGCCGCCGCCGGGGTCCCGGCCAAGTGTGATCTTTTCCGGCCGGATCGCCATGCGGACAGCGTCACCTACGGCAAAGCCGCCGGGATCGACCGCTGTCACGCTGACCACGCCGTCGATCGACACGAAGCCGCCATCAAGGGATGTGACGACACCGTCAAGAAAACTGACAGTGCCGAGGAAATCGGCGATGAACCGGTTCCGGGGACGGTCATAGAGCGTGCGCGGTGTGTCGACCTGGACAAGCCTGCCGGCATCCATCACACCGATCCGGCTGGCAAGCGTCATCGCCTCTTCCTGGTCATGCGTGACGACGATGAAGGTTGTCTCGAGCCGTTCCTGGATATCGACAAGCTCGAACTGCGTATCCTCGCGAAGTTTCTTGTCGAGCGCGGCCAGCGGTTCATCGAGAAGCAGCAATTTCGGCCGGCGCGCCAGCGCCCGCGCCAGCGCCACCCGCTGACGCTGACCACCCGACAGCTGGTGCGGTTTGCGCCCGCCCATGCCGGTCAGCCTGACAAGCCGCAGCAATTCCTCGAGCCGCGCGGCAATCTCCGGCTTTGGCAGCCCGGCCCGCCGCAAGCCATAGGCGATGTTGTCCGCTACCGACATGTGCGGGAACAGCGCATAGTTCTGGAACATGATATTGACCGGCCGCGCCGCCGGCGGCACCGCCGCCATGTCGATGCCGTCGATCTCGATGCTGCCGCTGTCGGCCCGTTCGAACCCGGCCAGCATCCGAAGCAATGTCGTCTTGCCACATCCGGACGCCCCAAGCAGACAGAACAGCTCGCCGCGGTCGATATCAAGCGACAGGTCGTCGACCGCCACCACATCGCCGAACCGCCGCGTCACATTCCTGATTCGGATGAAGGGGGACATGGACAACCTATGAGGCGTGGCGGGGACAAGGCAGGGAGCCGGAAACAGCACCGCCGCCAGTACACATATACCGGCGGCGGAAAAATGGCTGGCGCATGTCTTTCAGGCTCAGCTGCCTGAGGAGAAACGTGACCAGACGCGAGTCACGGCACGGTCAAGCCTGGCGTCATAGACAGGCACGACAAACAGGTTCTTCTTTGCCTCCTCGGTCGGATAGATCCCGGGATGCTCCAGAATTTCGGGGTCGATCGAGGGTTTGGCACCCTCGCTGCCGCTGGCATACCACACATAGTTCACATTGTTTGCCGCGACATCGGAACGGAGCATGTAGTCGATGAATCTGTAAGCGTTGTCGAGATTCTTGGCATCGGCCGGGATGGCGAAATGATCGAACCACAGATTGGTGCCCTCTTTCGGGATGTAATATTCGATGACATGTCCGTTCTCGGCTTCCTCGGCGCGATAGGCGGCCTGGAACGCATCACCCGACCACATGATCGCGGCGCAGATGTCACCATTCGCGATGTCATTGATCGACTGGCTGGAATGGATGTAGCGAAGATGCGGCTGGACCGCGTTCAATATCTCGCCGGCAGCCTCGAAATCCCTGGCGTCGGTGCTGGTGCCGTCACCACCCATATAGGCAATGACATTCGGCAGCACATCGGTCGGCGCATCAAGGATGACCACACCGCAATCTTCCAGCTTCGAGGCATATTGCGGGTCGAGGATCAGCGACCAGCTGTCGGTCGGCGCGTCGGCGCCAAGACGTTCCTCGATCATCGCCGCATTATAGGCGATACCGGTTGTCCCCCACATATAGACGGCACCGGCATTGTCGACCCCGATCTGGTTGTTGGCGAAATTCTGCACCTGCATGTCCTGGCTGCTGTAATTGCCAAGCCGTGCCAGATCGAGATCCTGATAGGCACCGGCCTCGCGGCCGCGGGCGAGGAAGTCACCTGTCGGCACGACAACATCATAGCCTGATGAGCCGGCCAGCATCTTGGCCTCGAGGACCTCGTTCGAATCATACACATCATAGGTCACCTTGATGCCGGTCTCGGCCTCGAAATTGGCGATGGTGTCCTCGGCGATATAGTCCGACCAGTTATAGACGTTCAGCACCTCTTGTGCCTGTACGGCGCCGGCAATGACGGTGGCGGCAAGGGCCGGCAGAATGATGCGGGTTTTCGCTAGGTGTTTCATGGGAGTCTCCGGGATGTTGAGAGGCTGGACAAGTGTCACTGACCGTCACCGCCAGCCGGGCATTCCAATTCATTGACTGGAGTATGCGGCTGGCAATTCAACCAAGTCAACCGAAAGCAAACCGGCTGTCCCCGGGCGTCGGCGGGCATCAGTGGCCTTCGCGGCGGCGGTTTACCGCAAGGTCCGAGGCCAGCATCGACGCAGCATGGACAAGGTTGTCAGGCCAGCGCCAGCCAGAACCGAACCGCCATCGCGACCGGCGATCCATGGCTGGTCTCGCCATGGCGGACACACTGGCAATCCCCGCTGAAACGCTGGCTTTACAGCCCTTGGGGAAGCGTCTATAACCTCGGCGGTTTACGTGGCCTGTCGGGGGGAGCATCCGGCGGCGTGGTAGTCCTGTTTCTACATTAAACAAAAGGAAGTCTTCATGCTTACCTCAGCCGTTCTGCCGATCAGCCTGGGCATTCTGGGCCTGGTCGCGGCCTTCCTGGTCTATGCACGAATTCTGCAGACTCCCGCAGGCGAAGGCCGGGTCAGGGAAATCTCCGACGAGATCCACCTTGGCGCGATGGTCTTCATGGCCAGCGAGTACAAGCGTCTCGCCATATTCTGCGTTATCTGCATTGTCGCCCTTTATGCCAGCCTCGGTGCCGACACCGCCATTGCCTTCACGCTTGGCGCGCTGTGTTCCGGCACTGCCGGCTATATCGGCATGTATACCGCCACCAAGGCGAATGTCCGTACCGCTGTCGCCGCGAACAGCAAAGGCGCTGCCGAAGCCCTTAACGTCGCCTTCTTCGGCGGCTCGATCATGGGCCTGACTGTCGCCTCGATGGGTCTGTTCGGCATCGGCATCCTGTATCACTTCATGGGTGGCACCGCGCACGGCATCGAAGCCATTGAAGGCTTTGCCATGGGCGGCTCGTCGGTGGCGCTGTTCAGCCGTGTTGGCGGTGGCATCTTCACCAAGTCGGCCGATGTCGGCGCTGACCTTGTTGGCAAGGTCGAGGCCGGCATTCCCGAGGACGACCCCCGTAACCCGGCCGTGATCGCCGACAATGTCGGCGACAATGTCGGCGACGTTGCCGGCATGGGATCGGACATTTTCGAATCCTATTGCGGTTCGATGATCGCCTCGATCGCGCTGGCGGCCTCGATGTCGATGGCCTCTGTCGAGGCGCTTGGCGGCGACCGCGCCGTTCTGCAATTCATGCCGCTTGTGCTTGCCTCGACCGGTCTTGTCTGCTCGCTTCTCGGCATTCTGTCGGTGCGCATGTTCGCCGACAAGAGCCCTGATGTGGCGCTTCGCTTCGGCACCATCGGTTCGGCGGTGATCTTCATCGCCGCGGCCTATTTCGTGATCACCAGCATGGGCGCCTCGAGCGGTGTCTGGGGTGCGGTTCTGGTTGGTGCCATCGGCGGAATCGTCGTCGGCCTTGTCACCGAGTATTACACTGGCGGCGCGCCGGTCCGGAAGATCGCCAAGGATGGCGAGACCGGCCCGGCCACGATCATGATCAGCGGCCTTGCCGTTGGCATGCAGTCGGTCGCCATTCCGGTGCTGACCATCGCCGCGATCATCTTCTTTGCCAACATGTTCGCCGGCCTCTACGGCGTCGGCATGGCGGCGGTCGGCATGCTGGCTACGGTCGGCATCACCATGGCCATCGACGCCTATGGCCCGGTGGCTGACAATGCCGGCGGCATCGCCGAAATGGCCGAGATGGGTCCCGAGACCCGCGAGATCACCGACTCGCTCGACGAGGTCGGCAACTCCACAGCCGCCATCGGCAAGGGCTTTGCCATCAGCGCCGCGGCACTCGCCGCCCTGGCCCTGATCAGCGCCTATATCGCCAAGGTCAGCAATGGTGACCCGACATTCGTCCTGGCGATCAACGACCCGATGGTCCTGGTCGGCATGTTCATCGGCGGCGTCTTCCCGTTCCTGGTGAGCGCGATGACCATGACCGCCGTCGGTGACGCGGCCTTCGACATGATTGTCGAGGTCCGCCGCCAGTTCAAGGAGATCCCGGGCCTTCTCGAAGGCAAGGCTAAGCCGGACACCGCGCGCTGCGTCGATATCGCGACCCGCGCCGCGCTGCGCCGCATGATCCTGCCGGGCTCGCTGGCTGTTCTGGCACCTGTTGTCATCGGTTTCGGCCTCGGGCCGAAAGCGCTTGGCGGCATGCTTGGCGGCGCGCTGATCTGCTGTGTGATGATGGCGCTGATGATGGCGAATGCCGGCGGTGCCTGGGACAACGCAAAGAAATATGTCGAAAAGGGCAATCTTGGCGGCAAAGGCTCGGACGTCCACAAGGCGGCTGTTGTCGGCGATACCGTCGGTGACCCGCTGAAGGACACCTCCGGCCCGGCGATGAACATCCTGATCAACGTGATGGCGATCGTCAGCCTGGTGATTGCACCGCTGCTGATCTGACGTCGGTCACATCAGACATGAACAGGAAAGGCCCGCCACCGCGCGGGCCTTTTTTCTGGTCGCCCCTTTTTCTGGTCGCCTCTTTTTCTGGTCGCTATTTTGTCTGGGCCTGAAAAGCTAGCCAGCGATATGATACCCGCCGGGCAATTCATCACTTGGCAGGCGGCAACATCGAAATGTCAGCATATTCCCCGACCCGGCACAGCTTTGCGATTTCCAACCGGCAGGCGCGGCGGCTCTGGCTGGCGGCGAACCATCTTGCCGCCCCGCCGACCGGCCCACAGACTGCTCTACCGACCGACCCGCCGACCGACCCGGCGACCGACCCGGCCGACCTGCCGGGGTTGCTCCGCGGGTTGGGGTTCCTGCAGATCGACACGGTGCGCAACATCGTGCGGGCGCATGACCATATC
>JAAZUU010000001.1 GCA_018624035.1 Rhodobiaceae bacterium
GGAAATCGGCCGCGCGGGCAAGCGACTGCGTCATGATTCCGGCGGTCAGGCCGAAATGCGTGTCATTCGACAGGGCCAGCGCCTCTTCATAGGAACCGGCACGGATCACGCAGGCGATGGGGGCGAACATTTCCTCGCGGTTGATCCGCCAGTCATTGCCGGTGCCGGCGACAACGCAAGGCGCCATGTAATAGCCTTCATGGGCCAGATCCAGCCAGTCGCCGCCGCACAGGATCTCGCCGCCCTCCTGTTTCGCCAGCGCCACATAATCCAGGTTTTCGGCGAGCTGGCCGTCGCTGACAACCGGGCCGATCTGCGTGCCGTCCTCCAGCGCGTGGCCGACTTTCAGTGCCGTCGTCGCCACGACCAGCTTTTCGACAAAGGCGTCGTGAACCGCGTCATGGACAATCAGCCGCGACGAGGCGGTGCATTTCTGGCCGGTGCCGCCAAAGGCGCCGTTCGCCGCGCAGGCCACCGCCAGATCGAGGTCAGCATCATCCATCACGACAAGCGCGTTCTTCGATCCCATCTCCATCTGCAGGCGCGGCATGTTGCCAATGGCGGAGGCGGCGATCCGGCGGCCGGTCTCGACCGATCCGGTAAAGGTGATGGCATTGACTGCCGGATGCGAGACAAGCGCATCACCGATGGTGCCGCCCGATCCCATGACAAGGTTGAACAGCCCGGCCGGCAGCCCGGCATCGGCGATGATCTCGGTCAGGGCGACGGCCGAGGCCGGCACCAGATTCGCCGGTTTCCAGATGACGGCATTGCCAAAAGCCAGCGCCGGCGCGATCTTCCAGACGGCGGTGGCGGTGGGGAAGTTCCACGGGCTGACCACCGCCACAATGCCGACCGGGTCGCGTCGCACATCGATCTCGATGCCGGGGCGGACCGAATCCGCATTGTCGCCGATCTGGCGCAGCACCTCGGCGGCGTAATAGGTAAAGAACTGGCCGGCACGATAGACCTCGCCGCGTCCTTCGGCGCGCGGCTTGCCTTCCTCGCGGCTGAGAAGCTCGCCAAGTTCATCGGCCCGTGCCATCAGCGCGTTGCCGATCTGCATCAGCGCGCTCTGCCGGGCCTCGAGCCCGGTTGCCTGCCACTGTTTCTGCGCTGAGCGTGCGCTGTCCAGGGCGCGCTCCAGCTGGCTCATGTCAGCCTGCGCATAGGTACCGATCAGGTCGGTGATGTCCGAAGGGTTGCGGTTCTCGATGGCATTGTCCGCGGCAATCCATTCACCGGCGATATAGTTTCTGTGCATTCCTGATCTGTCCTGTTTATCCGGCCCCGTTGTTGGTCCTGCCAGTACCGGCAAGATCATAGCGCACCAGCGCCTTGAAGACTGCCTTCATCGTGATTGTGCCGACGCGCGCGCCATCATCATGCACGGCAAAGCTTCGGTCGATATCACCCTCGGCATGGGCGATCAGACTTTCCAGCGACATGCCTGAATCAACCTCACCATGGTTGGCCTTCGCGCGCCTGTTTCCGTCCATGATCGAACGCACCTTCAACACGCGGGCGCGGTTGATATCGCTGACGAACTCCTCGATATAGGGGTCGCTGGGGTTCAACAGGATATGTTGCGGTTCGCCCTGCTGGACAATAAAACCGTCCTTCAGGATGACAAGATGATCGGCAAGCTTGAGCGCCTCGTCGAGATCGTGGGTGATGAAGACAATGGTCTTGTGAAGATCCTGCTGAAGCTCGAGAAGAAGGTCCTGCATCGAGGTCCTGATCAGGGGGTCGAGGGCGGAAAAGGCCTCGTCCATCAACATGACCTCGGCATTCGAGGTCAACGCCCTGGCAAGTCCGACACGCTGCTGCATGCCGCCCGAAAGCTGGTGCGGGAAGGAATCCTCGCAACCTTCCAGCCCGACGCGGTGGATCCATTTGACGGCCTCCTCGGTGGAGGCGCTGCCGTTTTCGCCGCGAATCTCCGGTGCCAGCATGGTGTTCTGCAACACCGTGCGGTGCGGCAGAAGGGCGAATTTCTGAAACACCATCGACATTCTGGTCTGTCGCAGGGCGCGAAGCCGCCCGCTGTCATAGGCCATGATGTCGTCGCCATCCATCTCGATCTCGCCTGCTGTCGGCTCGATCAGCCTGTTGAGATGGCGGATCAGCGTCGATTTGCCGGACCCGGACAGCCCCATGATCACGGTGATCAGCCCGGCACTGATATCGACATTGATATTGTTGAGACCGATGACATGACCGGTACGGCGCTGGATATCGGCCTTGTCGATGCCGTCCGACAGCATCGGCAGGATCGACGCCGGGTCATCGCCAAAAATCTTGTAGAGATTGCGCACGGCAATCTTGACCTGCTTGTCTGCGGTGGACACGGCGTTGCTCCCGTTGGCTAGATCTTGCGTGACTCATCAACCCTGGCCAGCGCCGCCTTGGACACCCGGTCGAGAATGATGGCGAGAAGGACGATCCCGAAGCCGGCGACAAAGCCGACGCCAAGCCGCAGATTGTTGATCCCGTCAAGGACCAGCGTGCCAAGCCCCGGTGCCGATACCAGCGAGGCGATCACGACCATGGCAAGGCTCATCATGATGGTCTGGTTGATTCCGGCCATGATGTTCGGCAGCGCCAGCGGAATTTCCACCTGCACAAGCTTCTGCCGCGCCGTCATGCCATAGGCGTTCGCCGCCTCGATCACATCGCGATCCACCAGCCTTATGCCGAGATTCGTCAACCTGATAACCGGCACGATGGAATAGAGAATGATGGCGAGGCCATAGAGTTTCGGTTCGGTGATCTTGAACAGAAAGATCAACGGGATGAGATAGACAAAAGTCGGCAGTGTCTGAAGCATGTCCAGAACCGGCGTGATGACCCGCTGCGCCGTGTCGTTCTTCGACATGAGAATGCCGGTCGGCACGCCGAGGATCGCGCACAACACGGTGCAGACGAAAATGATCGACAGCGTCTGGACGGCATAGCCGTAATGATCGGTAAAAAGAAAAAAGGCGAAACACGCCGCGACAAAGGCGGTGATCCGCGAGGATTTCGATGACAACATCGTGCCGACGAGAATGATCGGCACCAGACACCACCATGGCAATGTGGTGAACAGGGTCAGCGCCCCGTCAAGCGCCCATGACAACGGTTGTGTCAGCGGGTCGAGAACGACGCGCAGAGACGGGCGGATGGCCAGAAACCCGTTCTCTAGCCAGGCGGTGAAATCACGGGTCTGCGGGATCGAGCCGCAGGCCTTGTGAAGATTGTCCAGCGACGGGAACGGGATCTCCCACCATGCCGGGTCCTCGCCTTTCAGCTGGCGAAGCGACATCAGGGATTTGGTCTTGCCGGCATCGCACCATTCGCGAAGGCCGAACAGATCGAAAATACCAGCATAGGCAGCCATCATAAATCTCCGCAGTTCATACGGCCGGGCCGTCACACGGCCCCGCTGCCGTTCTCATCAACGCGCCCCGAAAGAAGGGGCTCCGGCAAAGGGCGGGGGAGGACACGGCCTTTGCCGTACCCTCCCATTTTCAGGGCCGCTATACAGGACCCACACCCAAGCCGGAGGCTAGAGACGCTCGGCCAGTTTTGCCTTTGCCTTGTCATTGACCCATGACATCACCATGTCGCCATGGTTGGTCAGGACCCACGCGGCGGCTTCATCGGCAGAGGCGTTGTTCTCTTCCTTCCATGCCAGCATGCTGCTGATGACATCGTTCGGGAAGGACATCTGCCTGATGAAGTCGGCAACAGCCGGCTCGCGCGATGCGAAATCGGCGGTGATGGCGTTCAGCACCGGCGCTGACGGGAAGCCGGACACACCGATGGCCGCCGGGTCGGCGTCAGCCTTCTGGTTGATCGCATGCTGCTCGGCATTGACGGCGCCGATATCGACCTTCGTCATCTTGTACTTGCCGAGAACAGCGGTCGGGCCCCAGTAATAGCCGAACCAGGGCTCCTTGTCGGCAAAGGCCGATGCGATCGAGGCGCCAAGATTGGCACCCGAGCCGTGATCGAATACCTCGATGCCGTTGGCATCAAGCTGATGAACAACCTTCAGATTGTCATTGACGACACGGCAGCCCCAGCCAACCGGGCAGTTGTGGAACCTGGCGCCAACCTTGTCCGGGTTCGCCAAAATGCCGTCGAGTGTCGCCAGCTCGGGATGTTTCTCTACCAGCCAGGTCGGAACCCACCACCCCTCTTCACCGCCATTGGCGAAGACGTTGGATGCGGTGATCACCTTGCCGGCGGATTCAAGCTCACCATAAACAGGCGCCGAGTTGCGCCATACCTCGGGCACGATGTCGGGCTGGCCGTTCTCGGCAAGCGATGTCACGGCAGGCACCGTATCTGTCGGAACAACAGTCACATTGCAGCCATAGCCGACCTCAAGAACAAATGTGGCGATAGCGGTGATTGATTCTCCCGATGCCCACCCCATGGCACCGATGCTGACGTCCCCGCAATGGCCATCTGCGCTGGCCGCAGAGACATTCATCGAGACCGCCGCGGCAGCGACCCCGAACACAGACAAAATCTTATTCATGATGGAATTCCTCCGAGTTTTTTTCTGGCCCGCTCGCGCGACCCACAACACACAGCGTAACGGGGTTAACCATTATACTGGAAGTCAGCTTCGCCACTTTTTATCCCGGGCAGGCCGAATCTATTGAAAAATCCTCTGATTCGCTGCCCTGATCACCGGTTTTCAAAGTCTGGCATGGCCTCCTAGACTTCGTTGTAGAAGAGGATGGCATGATGAAACTTGATGATCAGGAACAGGCGATGCTGGCTGGCGAGATGGGCCGGGCCTGCCAGTGGGCGATCGAACATCAGTTGCAGGTGGGCCGCATGTTCGATGCCGCCGACATGGTGGCGGTCAGCCAGTCGCATATGATGGCCGATCCGGAATCACTCGGTGCGGCCGGCGTTGAATTTGTCGAACGGCTGGCCGCCGATGGCGGTTCCGTCACGATCCCGATGATCACCGACCCGCGCGGTGTCGACCTGTCGCATTACCTGCCGCTTGGCCAGACCGAGGAGATGGCCGAACTTGAGCGTCGGTTCGTTGCCGCCTGCCGGGCGATGGGAATCATGATGACCGACACCTGCATCAACTACCAGACAATCATGCCGCCGCTGTTTGGCGATCATGTGGCCTATGGTGATACAGGTGTCGTGATCTATTCGAATTCCGTCTGTGGTGCCCGTTCCAATTTCGAGGGCGGGCCGTCGGCGCTCGCCGCCGGACTGACCGGTCGCACGCCGCGCTATGGGCTGCATCTTGACCGAAACCGCCGCGCCACGAAGCGGTTTATCGTCGAGGACCGTCCGCAAGACCTAATGCAATGGGGGGTGCTTGGCGCCACGATCGGCCGGATGGCGGGAAGCTATTGGGAGGTGCCGGTGATCGAGGGTATTAACGGCGCGCCAACTTCTGACGAGATCAAGCATTTTGGTGCCGCCATGGCGAGCTGGGGGTCGACACCCCTGTTCCACATCGTCGGCGTGACACCGGAATGCCGCGACCTTGGCGATGTCGGGGCAACGGGGCTGGCCGCGCGGCGCGTCACGGCGGCGGACCTCGATGACCTTGGCGCGCCATTCGGCGCTGCCGGCGAGCCTGTCGATGTCGTCGTGTTCGCCGCGCCGCAGCTCAGCCTTGTCGAAATGGCGCAGGTTGCCGCGCTGTGCCGTGGCCGCCGCCGTGCCGCGAGCACCGACATGATTGTCTGCACGCCGGCCCAGGTCCATCCCGATGCATGCCAGCTTGGCTACATCGAGGATATCGAGAGTTTTGGCGGCACCGTTCTGACCGGCACCTGCTTCTATCAGCAATATGCCCGCGAGATCGGCGAAGCCAATGGCTGGTCACGGCTTCTCAGCAATTCGGCGAAGATCGTCAACATCCTCGGCGGCTATGGCTATCGCCCGGCGCTGGCCAGCATGGAGGACTGCGTCGCCTCGGCCGAGGCTGGAACAGTGATCGACAGGAGGCCGTCATGACGACCAGACTTGCCTGTCATGTCGGCATAGGGCCGGCGGTGCGGGGGGTGGCGCTTGTCGCCGATGACAATTTCTCGGCGCGTTATGATCTCGACCGGGTCAATGGTGTGTTCTCGCGCCCGCAACACCGGCTGTACGGTGAGAGTTACCGTGATGTCATTCTGGTCCTGAACACCGCCAAGGGCGGTGTGGCGACGGCCTGGATGCTGCATGAAATGGTATCGCGCGACATGGCGCCAAAGGCGCTTCTGCTGAACGCCGCCAACACCATTCTGGCGCAGGGCGCGGCGTTGGCGAACATGGCGATGTGCGACCGGTTCGCCGATGGTGACGTGACCCGGCTGATTCGCACCGGTGACCGGCTGACGGTCGATCCGGCGGCAGGTCTGGTCACCATCACCGGCCGTGTGGACGACCGGTGATGACCTTGCGGCGATAGAATCACGGCGGCGGTAGCATCATGAAGATGGACCCGCAGGATTATCCGTTCCGGCGCGTGACGCATCGGCCGGGGTTTCTTGCCGGCAATGATGCGGCGGCGGAATGGTGCGCGCTCGGTTTCGGCTGGCTTTATGCCTTCAACCAAGAGGAGGCCGTCCATTGCTTCCGCCGCGCCACGCGCTTGGCGCCCCCTTGCCGACAGGGACATCACCTCATCCTGCTTTCGGTGTGCAGGGGCCATGAGCCGTCAATCCCGTGACAAGCGCGATTTTGAAAAATCCTGTTGATCCCACTGCCCCGGCTGGGCCAGCCTTGCCGGTGAAGAAGCGACGGTCAGCCATGGCAGGCCGGTGCCTGGAGGAAGAGTATGAGCAAGACAGCGGCGATGGGTGATCTGTTCGGGGGCGAGACGGCTGGCGGGTGGCTGAATCTGCCGCGCGTCGGCCCCGATGCGCTGGCGGATGTGGATATCGGTGTCATCGGGATCGGGTCGGCGACACCCTATCCTGTCGGGTCATACTGCCACGATGCGCCGGATGCCATCCGCACCGAGCGCAGCTGGCCGGCAATCCTCGACCAGCATGATTTCGACCTGTTCGATGTCACCCCGTCATCCGGCGTGATCCCGGCGGGTGTGCGGGCCGCCGATCTTGGCAATCTCGATGTTGTCGCCGACGCTGCGCCCGAGGTCACCGCCGACAATCGCCGGCGCATCCGCGAGGCGATCACCGGCATGCTGGATGCCGGTACGACGCCGTTTGTTCTTGGCGGCGATGATTCGGTGCCCATTCCGGTGCTGGAATCCTATTGCGGGTTTGCCGACGGGCCGATCTCGATCCTGCAGATCGACGCGCATATCGACTGGCGTGACGAGGTTGGCGGCGAGACGCAGGGCCTGTCCAGCAATATGCGGCGCGCCAGCGAGATGGCACATGTCGGCACGATTGTCCAGCTGGCGGCGCGCGGCATCGGCTCGGCCCGCAAGCAGGATGTCGAGGCGGCGCTTGATTATGGTGTCGCCTTCCACACCATGCGCAGGCTTCGCGAGTCCGGTGGGGTCGGGCGTGCCGTCGCCGCTCTTCCCGAGGGTGTGCCTGTCTATGTCGCGCTTGATGTCGACAGCCTCGACCCGGCTGTGATGCCGGCTGTCATCGGCGCGGCGCAGGGTGGACTCGATTACTGGCAGATGATGGAGATTTTCGAGGCGGTCGCGGCCCGCGCCCCGATCTGCGGATTCAACATGGTCGAGCTGATGCCATCGCGTGACGTCAACGGGCAGGGGGCGTTGATGGCATCGCGACTCGGCTTGTCGATGCTTGGCCTGATGGCCCGCCAGAAGGCGCAGAACACGCAGAACACAGGCTGAAATCAAGGAACATGACATGACACAGATCCGTGCGGACATACCTGATGATGCGGCGGCGCGCCGTGCCGTCGAACCTGTCATCTGCTATCCGAATGACAGTCTGCCACCACCCGACCTCGATCTGTACCGTGCCGCCCGCGCTGGCGCGCGCAAGACTGGTGAGGTAATGGTGGCGCCGCGCGATGCGTCATGTTTCGAGGTGCCGGCAGGCGGGTTCTTTCGGATCACCTCGGTCGAGGGGCCACAGGTCGGCGATCTCAATCTGTGGCATGCCGGCAACCTTGACGAGAGGTTCTTTTCCGGAAAGACCCGCGCCATCCACGGCACGCATGTCACCACTGGCGAAAGCCTGTGGTCCTGCCTGCCGTTCCTGCGACCGATGGCGACGATCATCGCGGATACGCTGAACTGGTATGGCATCGATGAATATGGTGGTTCGGTCCACGATGTCATCGGCACGAGATGCGATCCCTACACGCATCATCTTCTGTCAGGTGATGATTATCACTATTGCTGTCATTCCAACCTGTCACGGGCGCTGGCGCGCCATGCCGGCCGCCCCATCGAGGAGATCGAGATGCAGGTGCATGACGTGTTGAATGTGTTCATGTGCACCGGGTTCACCCGAGATACCGGACAGTATTTCATGAAGGCCAGCCCGGTTCGCCCCGGTGATCATATCGAGTTCTTTGCCGAGATCGATCTGGTCGGCGCCCTGTCCGCCTGTCCGGGGGGCGACTGTTCGACAACACATTCAAGCGATGCCGCAAGCTGTCATCCGCTTCTTGTCGAGACCTTCACGCCGGAGGAGGGCGCGCTTGGCAACTGGCGACCGGCACCGGTCAATGGTTATAACCGCGGCCATGGTCGCTAGGTGATGTGGCCTCAGCCGGTGGCCGGGCGGCGCATCGCATGGAAGGCGATCACGCCGCCGGCGGCAATTGCCGCGCCGATATAGACGAACTCGTAGCGTGTCATCAGCAGGATGGCGAGCCCCAGCCTGACGATCACCTCGCCAAAACCAAGCTGCCGCCGGTCAAAGCGGGCCAGCGCGCTGGAGACAAGATAGAGCGCCAGCACAAGCCGTCCCAGCACAAGCGCCAGCCCCGGCAGATTGATCGTGCCGTCATAACCCTCGAGATAGACAACGCCGGCGGATGCCGAGGCCGCGGCATCGATCACCGCATCGTCGATCAGCAGAATCTCCGGATAGAGCGCGAAGACGAACGGGATGACGAACATCACGATCCCCGATTTCACAGCTGAAAATCCTGTCGACATGGGTTCGGCCTTGGTGATGCTGGCAGCGGCGAAGGCGGCAAGCGCCACCGGCGGCGTTATGGCGCTGGCGACGGCGAAGTAGAAAATGAACATATGGGCGGTGAACAGCGAGATCCCGAGGCCGGCCAGAACCGGACCGAGAAGCAGCGCGACATTGATATAGGCCGGCACCGCCGGCATGCCCATGCCAAGAAGAATGGCCATCAGCATGGTCAGCAGCAGGGCGATCAGCTGGAAGGCTGTCGATCCGCCCTGGCCAAGGTCGAGTGCCTGCAGCCAGCCAAGAACGTCGAGCGAGATGAAGGTCGGAAGGCCGGTGAACTGGAGGCAGAAATCAATAATCGAGACGGCAAGGAACATCAGATAGAGGGTCGAGATCAGAATGCCGGCATTTGACAGCGCGTCGACAACCTTCATCGGCCGCGCCCGCACCTCGGGATCGACGAACAGCAGACCAAGAAGCAGGATGACCGCGTACCATCCGGCGCTGCCGGCATCACCGGCGGCGTTGCGGACCAGCTCCTGGAACCAGGAATAGCTGGTCACCTGGCAGCCGGCCTCGGTGATGATCCTCTCGGCACCCATCATGGCACCGAACATGCCGCATCCGACAGCTTCCTTCTTCGTCAGCAGCAGCAACAGGATCAGTAGGATAGGGCCAAAGATCATTACCAGGTTCAGCATGTCCTGACGATCAAGGCGCATATCGTCGGTCAGCTTGCCGATGGCCCGGATGTCCTGCTTGCGCGACTGGAAGATCACCGACAGGAACAGGCAGAAGAAATAAGCTAGCGCCGGGATCGCCGCCGCCACGATGACATCCGAATAGGGGACGCTTGTCAGCGAGGCGAGGACAAAGGCAGCAACGCCCATCACCGGCGGCATCACGGACCCGCCTGACGAGGCGGCAGCCTCGACGCCGCCGGCAAAGACCTTTGAGAAGCCGCGTTTCAGCATCATCGGGATCGTCAGCACGCCGGTCGACAGGACATTGACGATCGGGCCTCCGGAAATGGTTCCGAACATGGCCGATGACACGACGGCGGCATGCGCAGGCCCGCCGCGAAGATGACGTGTCCACCGGAAGGCAAGCTTGATCAGCGAGCGCCCGCCGGCCGAGCTGCCGAACAGCGAGCCAAGGACAAGATACGGGAAGATGGTGTTCAGGATGATGTCCATGAACCGGCCAAGCAGACCGGAGGAATTATTCACCAGAATGTCGTGGACACGTGGCCGACCGTCGGCCAGCATGCGCGGCTCGCCGGCAAGCTTGGTCATCAGATACTTGTTGATGTCATCCGGTCCGTGGAAATACCAGACAAGAACGGTGATGATGGTGTAGGCCGCGATCAGGATCGCCACCAGAACAAGTGGCAGGCCCCAGACCTTGATGTTGTAGGACAGGAACACGATGATCGCGAGGCCTGCGATCAGCACCAGCCAGCCACCGGTATTGTTGACGCATTTCGGGTCGTCGATGGTGGTTGGCGGCTCCATTCCCAGAAGCTCGGCAAGCTCGCGTTCGGCCTTCAGGCTTTCCTCGATCAGGCGCGCGCGGTCACCGGTGATCTGGTCGATCAGGCAAATGGCCTCGATCTCGACGAAATAGGTCACCGAGATGGTGGCAGCCATCAACACCAGCGCGATATCCATGAACAGCCCGAACCGCCGTCGCCAGCGCGACGCCTCGGCCCAGCTTCGCCACATGGAATGTTTCAACGCGACGATCACCATCATCAGCGCGAAAAATGAGGGATAAAACCATTCAAAAGGAAATTTGCGGAATGTCGCGCCCTGAATTCCGGTCAGGTTTCCGGCAAGATCGTCATACCCCGGAATACCGGGTGTCATGTTGATCAGGCCAATGATGACCATCGCCACTGTCAGCCAGTAAACAAGCTTCAGGCCGAAATCCTGTTCGGCTGGCGGTGTCGGGCTGTTCTCGGTCATGCGCTGGTACCCTGTTCACTGAAAAAAAGCGCCGGCATTTCTGCCGGCGCCGCTGCATCGTCCAGCGTTACTTGGCACAGGCCGGGATAGAGTGACCGGCTTCCTCCCATGCCGCCACGGCACCGGGATGGTATTTCAGCGGGTTCAGACCGCACATGTCGGTCAGCGCGACATCGGTCTCGCCATGCCAGGAGTTCGGCATGAACGGCGCCTTGGCATAATAGACCTCCTCGAGCCCGTCGAGGAACGCCTTGGTCAGCGCCTTGGCGGTGTCGAAATCCATCGATGCGTTCACAATCTCGCCACCAACCGTGCCGGGGCAGCGGAAATTGTCATCCTCTGATCTGACCGTCACACCACTTTTCCAGCCCATGTCGGCAATCGGCAGCGTCACGGCGACGGTGCCCGGGCGCTTGGTGAACTTGCCGAAGGCCTCGCCCTCGAAAGTCTTGATCGGCATCGACCACATGGTCATGTCACCCGATGCCATGGCGGCGGTCATCCGGCCGTCAGGAAAGCTGACCGGCAGGACGAAGGCGTTTGCCGAGCCGTCCTGGATGGTCTTCACGGCCTGGCCCCAGTTCACCTGGATGCCGGTATAGTCCTTCTTGTCCTCGAGGCCGGTGACAAGACGCACGAGGTCCCGCGCGTTGGTCAGCGCCGCGCCGCGCGGCGGCCCGTTGAAGATGCGTGCGCCCTTGATGCCGTCATAGCCCGGAAAATTGCTGCTGTCATAGGCGTAGAGCGACTGGCAGGCGATCCGGTAGGTGTAGAGCACCCGCAGATTGCCGGTCAGCTCGGCGCCTTTTTCCTTGCCAACCTTGGCATAGGGGCCGACCGCGCGCGACATCAGGAAGGGCAGGACAAACGGCGCTGCCGCAATGTCGGACTTGCCCTCGGCGACATTCTGTACAGAGTTGGTCAGCGTCTGGCCGGTGGTGACCTGGATGTCGGCGACATTGTATTTCGCGGCAACTTCGGAAAGCGAGATCACCGATACGCCCGGGGCGCTCCCCGGCGAGGCCGTCTCGGCGGTCAAATTGACCTGGGCCTGAGCCGTGACGGCAAGGCCAAGGATGGCGGCGGCTCCCGCCACTGCAAAAATCTTAGACATAGGTTCCTCCCTTGATTGTCCGGATCGTGCCGGACAGCCTGTGGTGGCGCACCTGTTCCTCGCAGGCGTCACCTTGCTAGCATGTTGGCCGGGGTTTTGGCGTTGTGCAAGCCCAGTTTGGCAGGTCAACCGTGGGGCACCAGCCGCAGATCGAATTCGGCCAGCAGGAATGGTGCGCTGACGGTGCCGCTCAGCGCGTATCCCTCGGGGAAGGCTTGCGGTGGCTGCGGTTCGTATGTCATGACAAGGTCACCGCGCACGCCAAACACCGTATCCTCATCAAGATAGGGATCGTCATCGGGGAAAATCTCTGTCACCAGTGGCCGGAACCCCGGTGCCTTGACGATGTAATGAAGATGCGACGGCCGCCAGGGATGGCGGCCGGTGGCACGAAGAATATCGCCAACCGGCCCGTCGGTCGGCACGGTGTAGCTGACCGGCTTCACTGTGGTGAAGCCGTAACGTCCGTCAGGGCCGGTGGTCTGGATGCCATGGAAGGAAAAGGTGTCCTGCTCTTCATCCTGACTTGAATAGAGTCCGTTCGGGGCGGTCTGCCAGATATCTATCTCGGCCCCCTCGATCGGGTTGCCGGCGGTGTCGGTCACGGTACCGCAGGCCAGCAGCACCTCGCCGTCATAATGGCGTTTCATATCGCCGCCGAACGGCAGCGGAGGTGAACCGGAAATATGGAATGGCCCCAGCACGCTGGAGGATGTTCCCTCGGCATCGGAATGCAGCATGTCGACAAGCGAGGACAGGCCGAGAACATCTGACAGCAGGACGAATTCATGGCGAGTCTCATCGGAAATGCGGCCGGCCGCCTCGAGGAATTCGATGCCCTGCCGCCATTCGGCATGGGTCAGATTCACATCTCTGGCGAAATCATGGAGATGCGCGGCAAGGCTCTGCATGATCTCGCGCATGCGCGGGTCGGTTTCCGGCCCGAAATATTGCATGAACACATCGGTGATGTTGTCGGCGGTGACGTTGCGCATGTACGGTCTCTCCTGGCGTGCTGCCGGTTTGCCTCGGCTTCAGGATGCCAGAGTAAGTCAGCCATGTCGGACGTGGCCAGAATAAAGTCACCTTTTGTTGCCGCCGTGTGGCGGCAGGGCTAGAGTCGGGCTTTTCCGGCGCGGGGTCATCACATGCTTGTTCTCTATCACGGGGCGAATTCCGTCTGTTCCATCAAGGTGCGGATCGTGCTGGCGGAAAAGGCGCTGGAATGGGAGGGGCGGCATATCGACCTGCCGAAGGGCGAGCAGTTCCATCCCGATTTTCTGAAGATCAATCCGCGTGCCATCGTGCCGGTGCTGAATCATGACGGGACGCTGATCCGTGAATCAAGCGTGATCAGCGAATATCTGGACGGGCTGTCGACGCATAACAGGCTGCTGCCGGCCGACCCGGTGGCGCAGGCACGGACCCGTATCTGGGGTCTGAGCACGCTGGAATATCATGACAGTGTCAACACCCTGACCTTTTCTAGCTACCAGAGGCAGATGCTGCTGGCGAAATCGCCGGAGGAGCTTCAGGCGCGCTGGGACGCGATGCCGGACAAGATCAGGGTACGCAAGACACTCGATTTGATGGAGCATGGCGCCGGGTCCGAACATGTGCCGGTGGCGCTGTCCCGTCTTCAGCGCATGTGCGCCGAAATGGAGGAATCGCTCAGCGATCATGACTGGCTGATGGGCCCCGATTACGGCCTCGCCGATGCGCTTGTCACCGCCTATTTCTTCCGCCTCGACTGTATCGGGCTGGAACGGTTGTGGGAATCGCGTTTCCCGCGCGTGACCGGCTGGTACCGGCGGGTCTGCGAGCGCCCCTCGCTGGCGACGGCGACGGCTCCCTGGCTTGACCGGGACGCCATCGACAGGATCCGCGCGGTCGGCCGGAAGACCTTTATCGAGGATGCCGATTTCCCGGATTTTCTGTAGCGGCATTGTCGGCGGCGATTGGAGCTACCGCCATTTGATCGAGCATCCCATCGACGGGGTCTGGTCGGCCGGACCGGCCCCGGTCCGCGCGACCATGCGCATCGCGATCAGCAGTTCTTCGGTGCGCTTGCTGGCATCACCGCGCGCGGCGTCATCCAGCCGGCCGCGATATTGCAGCTCGCCTGTCGCGTTCAGGCCAAAGAAGTCGGGCGTGCAGATCGCACCCCAGGCGCGCGCGACCTCCTGTGTCTCGTCGACAAGATAGGGAAAGCCGAAGCCATGCTGGGCCGCGAAGTCACGCATCCGCGTCGGGCTGTCATCGGGATGGCTCGTGTAATCATTGGGCATGATGGCGACGGTGTTGATGCCTTCGGCGCGCAACGCCGCCGCGTCGGCGACAAGCCGGTCGATCACGGCTTTCACATAGGGGCAGTGATTGCAGATGAAGGCGACCAGCAGTCCGTTTTCGCCCATCAGCCCGTCAAGGCTGTGGCTCGTGCCGTCCGGGTCGGACAGGGTGAAGGCCGGCGCTTTCCAGCCGAAATCACAGATCGGGGTGTCGAGCAGCATGTCATCCTCCATGGCTTCCGGTCTGACATAGGCATTCACGCGACAGCCCCCAAGCCGGATGCCGGGTTTGTGACCGGCCTACAGCGTCACCGCCATGCCGGTGCGGGCTGATTCCTGCGCTGCCTGGCCCATCCGCACCGCCCAGATCCCGTCATCAAGCCCGACCTCGACCTGTCCTGTGCCCCGCACCACATCAAGGAATCTCATATGCTGATGATAGGTCGACCCGTTATGGTCGCCCGCCGCGAGAATGGTGTCGTCCACCGGCACCTCGGTCATCACCGGGGCGCAGGGGTGACGCGGGCTCTCGACAATATGCGGGACCGGGCGCCGGTCCTCGGGCCCGGACCAGAACCTTGCCGGGCCGGGGATCCGGACCTCGATCTTGCCGTCAGGGCCGACAGCATGGACCATTTCCTGGAACTCCGACCCCTCGGCGAACATCGACAATTCCAGCATCGCCCGCGCGCCATTCGCGAAATCGACAATGACATAGCCGCAATCCCAGATATCCGGCGCCGCGCCATCATAGCGCTCGTCGCGATGGTTGACCTCCTGCCCGCCGGTGGCCATGACCCGCACCGGGTCGGACCCGATGATCAGCCGCATGAGATCGAAGAAATGGCAGCATTTCTCGACAAAGGTGCCACCGGAATTGGCGTTGAACCTGTTCCAGTTGCCGACCTTCTCAAGAAAGGGATAGCGATGCTCGACAATGCTCAGCATCCGGATGCCGCCTGTCGCGGCGTCGACCCTGTCAAGAAAGCGCTGCATTGGCGGCATGTAGCGATATTCCATCGCCACCCAGACAGGGGCCCGGTAACCGTCACGGAAACGCGTCAGGACGGCAAGGTCATCAGGGTCGGTGAAAAGCGGTTTTTCAACCAGAATCGGCAGGCTGACCCGGTTGGCGATCATCCGCAACTGGTCGGTGTGGCAGTGGTTCGGGCTGGCGATCAGGATGCAGTCCAGCCGGTCATGCGCCAGCAGCGAATCAATATTCTCGGCAAGGGTGGCCTGTGGTGCGGCGGCCGCTGCTGCTGCCGCCATGTCGGGGTCGGGTTCGTAAATGACGCTGGCAACGGCATCCTCCATCAGCGCGATATTGGCCAGATGCTCGCGCCCCATCATGCCGCAGCCGATCACCCCATAATGAATTGTCATGATACCCGGTCCTGTTCCTGTGTCGTCCTGTCCGTCAATTTCCGTCGATTATGCCCCGGCCCCTGTTCGGCACCTGTCCGGCCCTGCCGCGCGATGTAGCGGGCGGTAGTGGGATCGAACCAGTTTCGCGAGAATTCAACCCGCCGGTCATGCTGCGACCAGCCATATCTTTCCACATATCCGACGGTCGATCCCGCCGGCAATGGAAATTGATCCACCGTCCAGTCGGGAAGCCGCGCCAGCGTCACGCGGTCCTCGGTGCGGGTGATCCACAATCCGAGCTCCTCGCGGTAGAACTGGTACAGCGATTGCGACACCCGTGCCGGGTTGATTGTGCCGGCGGCGGCCCCGTCGAGCCAGATTTCCTCGATCGCCACCGGAATGTTGTCAAGAAAGCGCAGGCGGCGAAAGCGATAGCCGTTTTCATCCGTGCCGAAGGCCGGCAGGTCGGCCGGCTTGCGCATCCTGCCGAATGACAGCAGACGGGCCGATGGCAGTCCGCCGCCATCGGGACGTTCAAGCCTGAACAGTGAATAGAGCGACGCCGCGCCATCGACCCGGCGGATATAGTTGCCGGATCCCTGACGCCGTTCAAGATGGCCCATCGCCGTCAGACGCGCCAGCGATTTGCGAAGCGTGCCGACCGCGACGCCATGCTGCCGCGCCATCTTGCGTTCGGGGGGCAGGCGCTGTCCCTCGACCAGCAGTCCGGCCTCGATCTGCCGCGCCACGAGCTCGGCAATCTGGATAAAGACCGGCAGCGCGCCCTGCTCGACGGGGATGGATTGATCGGCTGTCATGTCAAATTGATACACCATTGATTAATCTTTCAATAGATGGTTCCATGGGCCGTGACAAGAGGTAAGCCATGACTGTTGTTCCCATCACAAACCCTGACCTCGACGCGGCGGAGGTCAGTTTCTTTTCCGCGCTCTGTTCGGATGATTTCCAGCATCTCGGTGTGCCGAACGGCGATCTGCGGTCAAGCTGGGCGCATTGCTCGGAAATCGTGAAACGTTCCGAGGCGAACGGATTCCGCAATATCCTGTGTCCATCCTCCTATCAGGTCGGTCAGGACACGCTGTCATTCGTTGCCGGCTGCGCGCCGATCACCGACCGGATGAACCTGCTAGCGGCGGTCCGGTGTGGCGAGATGCAGCCGATCATGCTGGCGCGGACCATCGCGACGCTGGACCATATGCTGGAAGGCCGGCTGACAATCAACATCATCAGTTCCGATTTCCCGGGCCAGACCGAGGACAGCGCCTATCGCTACCAGCGCTCGCGCGAGGTGGTGGAAATCCTGAAACAGGCATGGACGCGGGACGAGATCAATTATGAGGGAGAGATCTATCGGTTCGCCGGACTGACAACCGACCCGGCAAGGCCGTATCAGCAGAATGGCGGCCCGCTGCTGTATTTCGGCGGATATTCGCCGGCCGCGGTCGAGCTGTGCGCGCAGCATTGCGATGTCTATCTGATGTGGCCGGAAAAGCGCGAGGAGCTGGCCGCCAGGATGACAACGGTGAATGAACGGGCGGCGGCGCATGGCCGGACGCTGGATTACGGGCTTCGTGTCCATATGATCGTTCGCGAGACCGAGGCCGAGGCGCGTGAATATGCCGGGGAACTTGTCTCGAAGCTGGATGACGAGGCTGGCCGCGCGATCCGCGACCGCGCCCTCGACAGCACGTCACTTGGCGTGGCGCGGCAGGCCCGCAACCGCGAACTTGCCGATATGGAGGGCTTTATCGAGCCGCATCTGTGGACCGGTGTCGGCCGGGCACGGTCGGGATGTGGTGCGGCGCTTGTCGGCTCTGCAGATCAGATCCTGTCCGAGATCGAGGCCTATCGGAAGATGGGCATGCGAAGCTTCATCTTTTCCGGCTATCCGCATCTGGACGAATGCGACTACATCGGCAAGCTTGTCTTGCCGGAACTGAAAACCTGTTCGCTGCCGCATGAATATGGGCGTGTGCCGGACTCGATGCCGGCGACGCCGCTTGGCGTGGGAGAAAGAGCCTGATGGAACGAGTGACCCTGAGCGATGATGTATCCCTGTCCCGCATTGTCTATGGCATGTGGCGGCTTGGTGATGATGCCGACACCTCGCCGGCGCATGTCGAGGCGAAGATCGAGGCCTGTCTTGCACAGGGCATCACCACGATGGACCAGGCCGATATCTATGGCGGCTACATGGCCGAGGAAATTCTCGGCACCGCGCTTCGCGGCGCACCGGGCCTGAAGGACAGGATCGAGATTGTCACCAAATGCGACATCGTCGCGCCGGTTGGCAGGCATGAAGCGGCGCGGGTCAAATATTACGACACCGGCCGCGCGCATATCACGCAGTCGGTCGAGGACAGCCTGCGCCTGATGGGAATCGAGGCGATCGATCTGTTGTTGATCCACCGGCCCGACCCGCTGATGGACCATCACGAGACCGGCGCGACGCTCGACGATCTGGTGACCTCCGGCAAGGTGCGGAGTGTCGGTGTCTCGAACTTCCGCCCCTGGGACTGGGATCTTCTGCAGTCGGCGATGACGACGCGGCTTGCGACAAACCAGATCGAGATCAGTGTTCTGGCGCATCATCCCTTCACCAATGGCGATATCGCCTTCCTGCAGCGTCACGGCATTCCGCCGATGGCCTGGTCACCGCTTGCCGGCGGGGCGCTGTTCACACCGGAAAACAAGTCCATCCATGACAGGCTGGCGGCGATCGCGGCGCGGCATGACAGTGATGTGACCTCGCTGGTCGTTGCGTGGCTGATGGCGCATCCGGTGCGGATCATGCCGGTGATGGGCACTAACAGCCTCGACCGGATCGCCCGTTTCGGGGATGCGGCCAGCCTCGGCATCGACCGCGAAACCTGGTACGAAATCTACACCATCGTCCTTGGCGAAGAGGTGGCCTGAGGCACCCCACGCGCCCCTGCCGGGTCTGGAATCCTCGCGGCGCGACTCAGGGTTTCTCGGCCCGCTCGGCATAATATGCGGCGAGAATGTCAAAAGCCGGTTTTCTGGTTTTCTTGTCAGCGGCAATCAGGCCTTTGCGGTTGAAGCCGCGCTGATAAATTCCCTGCCGCCGCTCCACCCTGAAATCATAGAGAATCCACGGTGTCATACCCTTCACATAATCCAGCTTTCGCAGAATTTCGATCTGCCGACGGTAATAATCCGCCTGATAGGCGAGGCTGAACAGGCCGGTATCGGGTCCGGCAATATGATCGGCATCGGCGCCGGTCTCCGAGATCACCACCGGACGGTCGGGGTGGGAGTTGGCCCCCACAGCTTCAAGGTCGCTGAAATTCTCTTCATACCAGCCGTAATATTCGTTGATCCCGATCACGTCGATATATGCCGCCAAACGGTCTTCGATGACCAGATCATGGTGATTGATCAGGCAGGCCGCCGAGGTCAGTCGGCTCGGATCTTCGGCGCGCGCCCTGTCAGCCAGCCCCTTCATGAAGTCAAGCCGCTCATCGGTGTCGGGATTTTCATTGCCGACCGACCAGATAATCACACTGGCACGGTTGCGGTCACGGCGGATCAGCTCTGACAACTGGTTTTCCGCGTCATGTCTCGTGGCCGGATTGGCGAAGTCGATAGCCCAGTAAACGGGAATTTCCTCCCACAGCATCAGACCCATTTCGTCGGCGATCCGCGCCGCCATCTCGTGATGCGGATAATGCGCCAGCCGCAGAAAGTTGCAACCAAGCTCGCGGGCATGGGCAAAGCGGCGGCGGATATCTTCCTCGCTTGTCAGCTTGCCCTGCAGTTCGTCATCCTCATGAACGCTGATACCGCGCAGGAAAATGGGCTGTCCATTCAGCAGGATGCTGGTGCCCCGGCGCTCGATCCGGCGGAAGCCGACCTTGTCGCTGACGCTGTCGCCGCCGGCGCTCAGCGTGACATCGTAAAGCACCGGGCTCTCGGGTGACCACAGATCGGGATGCGCCTGCAGCACTGTCCGCGCGCGGCCCTTACTCAAATCAAGTGTTGCCGTCAGGCCGAGCCCGGGTATGGCGAGGTGCGCTTCGGTGGCCGGGCCGTCAATGGTCGCCTCGACATGAATGCCGTCATCATGCAGATACAGGAACAGATCGCGAATGACGGTTTGCGGCGTTTCAAAGAGCTCAACCTCGCGATAGACGCCGCCATAATTGAACCAGTCGGTGTTCCGCATCGGCAGACGATCCCGCGTCCGCCGGTTGTTGACGCACAGCATCAGCCAGTTTTCACCGGATCCGACAGCCTCGGTCAGTTCGACGCAGAAAGGTGTCGAGCCACCATAGTGGTTGCCAAGAAACTGGCCGTTGAGGAAGACCTTGCAGTCATATTGCGCCGCCCCGACGCGCAGGAACAGCCGCTTTTCCGGCGGCAGGTCGTGGGAGAATGATCGCGTATACCAGGCTGAGCCCTCAAAGAAATACCAGCGCTCATTCAGCATCTGCCAGCAGGAGGGCACTGGAACGGTGTCCCCGTCAAACGGGTCGTAGTCCCATGGCTCGGTGCGTTCGGATGACGCCACCGGCGCCAGCGCGAACCATTTCTGGCGAAGCCCTGTATCCAGCAGATCGACACAGAAATTCCAGTCGCCGTCAAGCGACCGGCCATTGCGTCCGCTGGTAAAGATCAGCGTCTCGGCGTTCAGATTCTGCAGATTATAGGGGCGGTCGTAATCTTCATCGTGAAGTGCCGACAGGGCGTTGCCGGCAAGGTCTGATCGTTCAAGCATTCGGCACCTCGCCAATGGTCCTGATGGAATTGGACAAGGGCATGACGCGCCGCTCGTCAGGCTTTCGGGTCGCGCCACCCTGCATTGTCCCGAGCCTCGTCATCGGCGCAGGGACATCGCGATGGGAAGGGACCGGTCAACCGGCAGCGACACACGCTGTCCGGACCGGTCCGAATGATAGATGGCGCTGACCAGCTCGATGGATGCCAACCCGTCGGCAAGCGTTACCTCGCGTCCCGGCCGGCCTTCAATGGCATCGGCGACGGCGTCGAAATACCCGGCAAAGCCGGCAAGGGCGTCCGGCACATCCTGCAGGATGGCGTCGATTTCCGCCTGGCGGGTTAGGTCCCGCGCCGCGAAATGCCAGTCGTCGGTTCCCGGCGCATAGGGCGCCGTGCCGCTCTCGGCGGTGAGATGTTCATAGACAAGACGCATCCGCGTTGTGTCCGAGGCGGCGCCGAGGGTGATCGACGAGGTGGCAAGAGCGCCATTGGCCATGGCAAACGAGATGGCCGCGCAATCCTCGGTCTCCACCGGATTGGCATTGGTTCCCAGAACAGCGGCGATCTCCGCCACCGCTCCGAAATGCTGCGTCAGCAGATCATGGGCGTGGATGGCATGGCTGAGAACGGCACCGCCAAGCTCATGGTCCCAGCTGCCGCGCCAGGGGTTGGCGTAGTAATGTCTGTCACGGTTCCAATGGGTCTCGATGGCGGCGGCAATGGGACGACCGGGAAATCCGGCCGTGCGCAATGCGGCCAGCTGGTCGAACGCCTTGCCATAGCGATATTGAAACACCGGAAAGACGCTTCCGCGTGACCGGGCCTCGGCCGCGACAAGCCGGTCAGCCTCGACAAGTGATCCGGCTATCGGTTTTTCGACAATGGCGTGCTTGTCGGCTTCAAGTACGCGCAGGGCGACTGGCACATGCATCGCCGGGGGCAGGCAGATATCGACAATATCGATGTCCGGGTCGGCCAGTACATCATCAATGTCAGCGGTAAATCGTCCGCCGGTCTGTGTGGCAAGACGCTGTCCCAGATCCCGATTTACGTCGCAGACAGCGGTGACGCGGAACCGATCCGGCAGCTCGGCATAGGCCTTGATGTGCTCGCCCCCGATTCCCCCTCCGATGACCGCGACATCAGGCAAGATCTACCGCTCCGAGGCGCCTTGCATTCGCCTGTGCCCGCAACGCCAGTTCCATGACCTTGAAACAATGATCCTGAACCATGGCGGTATCGGTGCGGTGCTTCACATCACTGATCAACCGCTCGAAATATGGCAGTGGCGCGTTCGAGGCGTCGATATATTCACACCGGTCCCGATTGACCAGGAACAGGTGGTCCGTGCCGTCACGCCCGGCGACATCCACATATTTCCGAAGCTCGATATAGCCCTCGGTGCCGAGAATAGTCAGCCGGCCATCGCCCCAGTTCGGCAAGGCATCGGGTGTGTACCAGTCAACCCGGACATAGCCACTGGCCTTGTCCGACCGCAGCAGGATCTCGCCAAAATCCTGAAGTCCGGGATGATCCGGATTTGCAAAATTGCCAACAGTCGACGAGACGATCTCGGCATCTCTGGAGCCGGTGAGATAGAGGAACTGGTCGACCTGATGCGAGGCTATATCGGTCAATATCCCGCCATAGGCCGTCTCGTCAAAGAACCAGTCGGGCCGGGTGGGCAGGTTCAGCCGATGCGGGCCCAGACCGACGGTTTGAATCACCGTGCCGATGGCCCCTTCGGCGATCAGCTCCGCAGCACGGGTGACAGCCGGAACCTCGAAACGTTCGGAAAAATCGATCGACCAGATGCGGCCTGTCTCGGCCACGCAGGCACGCAGCGCCGACAGCTGGTCCAGCGTCGTGCAGCCCGGCTTGTCTGTCATCACATCCTTGCCGGCCTTCATCGCCGCGATGGCCACATCGGCACGCCGCGACGGGATATCGGCAATCAGGATCATGTCGATCTCGGGGTCCTGCAACAGTGTCTGTTTATCCGGCACCCGCGGAATATCGGGAAACCTCTTGATGAACCCTTCAATGGGTTGCGGCTCACCGTCCGTGTACCAGCCCTTGCAGACGCATCCATGCGACTGCATGTTCTCCAGCTGACCGAAGATATGCCGGTGGTCAATTCCAATCACGCCAACAGTAAGGGTCACGTCATGGTCTCCAATGCAATGCGCCGCCCGCTTTCGGACGACTGTTCAAGGGCGGTAATCAGCCTGTGCACATCAAGCGCCATGGCACCGGTGACCCGCGGATCGCGATCTGTCCTTATCGCCTCGGCGAAATCGGCAATCAGGGATTGATGCCAGTCGAACGGGAACGCCATCGGATCGGCCCCGCCGCCGGTTCCGGTTGCCTCGCCGCCGAATGTTTCGACCCGGCCATCGCGCCAGTGGACTGTCAGGACGCCGGCCTGCAGCGTGGCGGCGGCATGGTCAAAATCAAATTGCAGGCTTTCCGCCTCACCCGGGTAGCTGGCGGTGCTGGCAAAGAGCATGCCGACAGCGCCATTGGCAAACTGCATCGCCGCCGCCGTGACGTCCTCGGCCTCCATCCGATGCAGGGGTGTGGTGGCGCATATTGCCTGTACCGACGCGACCGGTCCGGTCAGCGACAGCATGAGATCCAGCGTGTGAATGGCCTGGCTGATCAGGACACCGCCACCATCGCGGGCATAGCTGCCGCGGCCGGGCTCGTCATAATAGGCCTGGTCGCGCCACCAGGGCACATTGGCGCGGACCACGTGGACCGTGCCAAGTGTGCCTGACTGAACAAGCTCAGCCAGTTTTTCCGAGGCGGCGCGGAATCGATGCTGGAACACAACACCAAGGCGAACACCGGCCCTGTCACATGTCTCGACGATGGCCCGCGCCTGCGGCAGATCGCGCTCAAGCGGCTTTTCAGACAGGATATGTTTTCCTCTATCGGCAAACAGCGTGACGATGTCCTGACGCGCATTGGGCGGGGTGATCAGAATCAGCGCCTCGACCTGCGGATTGTCGGCAAGGGCTTGCAGATCGTCTGCGGCGGGAAATCCGTAGGTCTCGGTGAATGACCGGCGCGCCGCCTCGCTTCGTGCGAAGGCCCCACAGACCTCGATGCGATCCGAAAGTGCCTGCAGGGCCAGCGCATGCGGCTTTGCCGCCATGCCCAAACCGACAACAGCCACCCCCAGCTTGCGGGTCATGACGGAACCCCGTTCGCCAGCGTCAGCCCGTTCCGGTCGAAGATATGCAGTTTTGACCGGTCTATGCTGAGCGCGACTTCCTCACCCTCGCTCACCGACAGCTGGCCGGGGCGATGCACGGTGATTTGCGGCAACCCCTCGACCTCGCAATAGAGATAGGTCTCGCCGCCCAACTGCTCGGACAGGGCGCAGCTTGCGATCAGGTCGGCCCTGTCTGGGCTGGTCACGTCCATATGTTCCGGCCGGATTCCGAAGGAGCATTTGTCACCCGGCGCCAGCCCGTCAACCGGTGGGATGGCGATGGCGCAGGGTCCGGCACGCAGCACAAGGCCGGCCTTGCCGGTCTCGACGCGGGCATCAAGGATGTTCATTCGGGGTGATCCGATGAATCCCGCGACAAAGGCATTCTGTGGATTATTATACAGATCAAGTGGCGTTCCCACCTGCTCAATCAGACCTTCGTTCAACACCACGATCTTGTCGGCCAGCGTCATCGCTTCCACCTGGTCGTGGGTTACATAGATCATGGTGCCGCCGATGCTGGCATGAAGCGTTGCCAGCTCCTTGCGCATCGTCACACGCAGTTCGGCATCCAGATTTGAGAGCGGCTCGTCGAACAGGAAGGCCCGCGGGTCGCGCACGATGGCACGTCCGATGGCCACGCGTTGGCGTTGCCCGCCCGACAGGGCCTTGGGCTTGCGCTCCAGATAATCCTCGAGCTGCAGCATGCGCGCTGCGGCCCTCACGCGATTGTCGATTTCGGTGCGTGGCATTTTCGAATTCTCCAGTCCGAATGCCATGTTCTTGTAAATCGACATATGCGGGTACAGTGCATAGGACTGGAACACCATGGCGAGCCCCCGTTCGGACGCCGGAATGTCGTTGACCGTGTCGCCATTGATAATGACGGACCCGCTGGTGATGTCTTCCAACCCCGCAATGATCCGCAGCAATGTGGATTTGCCACAGCCAGACGGTCCGACGAAAACGCAGAACTCGCCCGAATCCACCTGCAGATCGACGCCATGGATGACCTCGACCTCGCCATAGGCCTTTTTCACTTCAGACAGTCGAATTCTGGTCATTGGTCCTCTTCCAATATTTCTGGTCCGTCTTGCTGGCCCGTCCTGCTGGCCCGTCCTGCTGGCCCAATCCTATCTGCTGCGCATCGCCGCCGCCTGTTTCGGATCCGCCTTCTGCATGCGAAGCGGCGGATGGCCATTCAGGATCTGGCCGATATCGTCGAGCATGAATTCGCGAATGCGGGCATAGGACGCCTCGAGCCCGCCCGCCAGATGTGATGAGAAAAGGGTGTTGCCGGCTTTGCGCCACGGGCTGTCCACCGCCGCGGGTTCTTCGGGAAAAACATCCACAACAGCGCGAAAGGCGCCGGAGTCGGCAAGCGACAGGAAATCCTCGAAATCAACGATTTCGGCACGCGAGGCGAGAACGACCGTCGCGTCAGGGCGTATTTCAGACAGCCGTTTCCGGTTCAGGAAACCTTCATTCTCGGTGGTGACGCCGGCCAGAAGGAACAGCACATCCGATTGCGAGACAGCGTCATCCAGACTGGTCGGCTCCAGCCCCTCTGAGCGCAGATAGCCGTCGGATAGCCAGGGGTCATAGACTTTCAGACGCACGCCAAAGGGACGCAGCAACGGCGCAAGCGCACGACCGAGATTGCCGTAGCCAACAAGCGCGACATCCGCGCCATAGAGCGATTTCGCACGCAGGTTGCCGGCAATGCCATAGGCCTCCTGACCGGTCCGGAACAGCGCATCGGCATTGCCGAGACCGCGAAGCGAAATGATCGCCTGTGCGACGCAATATTCAGCCACGGCGGGTGCCATGGCCGGGGCGGCGGACAGGACATGAATGCCGCGGGCATGGCACTCCTCATAGTCGATATTCGGCTCCCAATTGGCTTTCACATTCAGGATCGCGCGCAAATTCGGCGCGCGGTCCAGACGCTCACGGTCCATTGCTGTCTGCCCGATGATGATCGTCATCCGCTGCAGATTGGCCTCGACCATCTCGTCTGGCGCGCGCGCCCCCCAATGCGTCACAACCTCGCCCATCCGAGCCAGCGCGGCGGCGCAGTCAGGCGTGAAGACCATCGCCTCATTGCGGGGGAACGGGTCCATGAAGATCAGCGGACGGGTCATTTCATCCCCGATGAAGCTATGCCGGTGGTGATGAATTTCTGCAGAAAGGCAAAGACCAGCGTCACCGGGATCAACGTGACCACGGTCATCGCCAGTATGTAATGCCACTGCACATCGAGTTCTCCCTGAAAGGCATTCAGTCCAACCTGCAGCGTGTAGACCTCGGAGCGGTTCAGCACGATCAGCGGCCAGAGGAAGTCATTCCACCGCCACATGATCGAAAAAATTGCCAGAACGGCGATCGCCGGCATCGCCAGAGGCAGCACAACCTTCCAGTAGATTGCCCATTCGCTGGCCCGGTCCATTCGCGCGGCCTCGATCAGATCCTTGGGAATGGTCAGCATATATTGCCGGAGCAGGAATACGCCTGTCGGCGTCGCCGCGCCGGGCAGGATCACCGCCCATAGCGAATTGATCATGCCCATCGAGGTCACCACCAGATACACCGGCACAAGGATGATCGTAATCGGGATCATCAGCGTTCCGATCACGAACATCATGATCGCGCCGCGTCCACGGAATTCATAAATCGCAAGCCCGTAGGCCGCCATCGAGTTGATCAGCAGCGTGACCAGGGTCGCCACCACGGTCACCACCACGGAGTTGTAGAGGTAGCGGGTAAAATCGAACCGTTCCAGCGGATCCCGGTAATTGTCCCACGCCATGCGGAACTCGCGGACCTCAGTGCGCTGATTGATCGGCACCTTGTATTTCTCGCCCGGATTTGCCGGGTCGACCATCTGACTGATGATCCCGATGCGGCGCACCTGGGCCAATTGCTTGACCGTGCCATCCTCCAATGTGGCCTCGAAGAGGGGTAGCGGCTTGTCATATCCCTCGACCTGTACCTCGATCTGCCCCAGCGGCAGGAATGTCGGCGGAAACTCCAGCAAGGCCGAGGATGTCTTGAATGAGGACATGGTCAGCCAGATCACCGGCCCGAACATCAGGAAAATACCAAATGCCAGATAGAGATAGGTGAAGACATCGGTCCAGTGTGTACGCCCGTTCCTGCCGCGTCTGGCGTTCAGCAGGCCGCGCAGGGTGCGGGTTGGCGTGGCGGCGGCGTCAGACATCGTCCTTCCTCCTTGTGGCGGCGAGCTGGGCCATCGTCAGAATGAACAGGGCGACGCCAAGCGCCACCGATGCGGCGGAGGCCAGGCCGAAATTCTGCACCTGGTTGGTGAAGCCGGTGTTGTAGATATACTGGACAATGAACTGTGTGGCGGTGCCCGGTCCTCCGCCCGTCAGAACAAAGACCTCGTCGAAAATCTGCACGCCCTTGATCAAGGCCAGCACGATCACCACCAGCATGTTGGGCCAGAGAAGCGGCAGGGTAATGCGCCAGAAGACCCGTTCCTTGCTGGTGCCATCCATCTCGGCAGCCTCGTAGAGGTCCGGCGGAATGGCTTGCAGTCCGGCAAGCAGGATCAGGGTGTAAAAGCCCATATGTGCCCAGATCGAGACAAAGACCGCCCAGAACATCGACCATTCGGGGCTGACGAAGAACAGAATCTTGTCCAGTCCGATTGAAACAAGAAACGCGTTCAGAATGCCGTCGCGCAGCAGGATCCATTTCCAGATGAGCGCGACGACGACGGGCGAGAGCAGAACCGGAAAGAAGAAAACAGCGCGGAAAAAGCCGCGCGCCCGGATTTCGCGGTTCAGGATCAGCGCCGTGATCAGCGAGAACAGCACCATGAAACTCACCTGGAAGATGATGAATATCGAGGTGTTGTAGATTCCTTTCCAGAACCGGTCCTCGCGACAGGTCTGGGGGTCCGCATATGTCTGGCAGTCCAGCAGGAAGCCGTACTGCTCGGTCCCGACAAAGGGCCGGTTATCCAGATACAGCTGGGTGCCGCCGGTCAGCGAATAGAAGAAATTGATAAACAGAGGCACGATCACGAAGAGGCCGAAAAACGCCAGGTTCGGCAGCAGAAAGATCCAGGGCATCCGCTTGATGCCGAGGCCACGCTGAAGAGCGGCGAGCGGCGGTTCCAGAACCGTGAACAGCAACCTGACAGGCGCGCCCGCGAGGCTGGCCATCCGCTCACCCATATTGTGATCGCTCTGCAGTGCCAAGGTGCACTCCTGTAAATGAAAAACCCCGGCCCGGATAATCGGGCCGGGGCAGAGGCGTGACTACTGGCGGCTCTTTTCGGCCAGTGCCTTGGTGATGTCGGCAGACATCCTGTCATAGGCCTCGTCGAGCGTCAGTTCGCCGACAATGGCTTCGTTCAGACGGCTGATCAGCGCGTTGAACATCACCCGGTTGTTGGCATAGCCCTGCAGGTCGAAGGCCACGGGCGAGATGCCCGGCACGGCGCCGGCAAAGGTGGCCAGCGCATGCTTGGCGCGCGGGTCATCAGTGGCAAAGTCAACGCCACCCTGAGCCAGACCAAGGTGACCCGGAATGAACAGTGTCTTGCCATAGAATTCGGCCATCTGCTCTTCCTGGGCCAGGAAGTCCATCAGCTTTGCGACTTCCGCGGGGTGGTCGGTGCCAGCCATGCCGACAAGCGCGGCGCCACCCGGCATGCCGGTGCAGGCAGCAGGACCACATGGCGCGGGAACTGCCCACCAGTCGAAGGCATCACCGATCGTCTCGGCGAATTGCGGGATCTGCCAGGAGCCGGACATGTACATCACGACCTGTGCGTTGGCGAAATCCTCATTCGCGCCAAGATAGCTCGATCCCGAGACCGATCCCCAGAGTTCCTTCGACATGGTACCGTCCTGGTGCCAGTCATAGAGACGCTGGGTCATCGCCTTCAGGCCGTCATCAATCAGCGCCGGATTGCCGTCTGCGTCAAACATCTTGGCGCCCATGGCGATGGCCGGGCCGGACACGCGGTGGCCGGAACGGTCCCAGGCCATCGGAATCGGAATATCCAGCTTGTCGGCAACCTGATTTACCGCGGTGGCATAGTCGTCCCAGGTTGCGCCCTTGCCGGGAAGAGCCACTCCCGCCTGCTCAAACAGCGTCTTGTTGACGTAGGGTCCGGTAACGGTCAGCTGCGTCATGAAGCCGTTGATGGCGTCCCCGTCAGGATCCAGCCACTTCAGGAAGGGGCCGAAATTTGTCTTCCAGTAGCCGGTGTCGGCAAGATAGGGAGTCATGTCGAGATAATGCTCCGACAGACCACCAAGGTCGGTCACACGGGCCAGATCAGGACCCTCGCCAGCGGCCAGCTGTACGGGAAGCCCCTCGATGATGGCCTTGTAGGGCACCACGTCGAGCACGACCGAGATGTCGGGGTTCTGTGACTCAAAGCGGTCCAGCAGCCCCTGCATGACTTCACCCTCGATCCCGTCATTATACCAGGTCATCCGCAGTTCAGTCTGCGCCAACGCGGCACTTGCCGAGAAGCCAAGCGCCAGCGCGCCTGTTGCTATCAATGTTCTGAATTTACCGGTCATAGTCTCCTCCTAGTTGAGTTTTAAATCATAAGCTCCCGGTAGGAACCTTGTCATTATTGTTCGAGCTCCAGCACTGAGGCCACATGGTCGGCCATGGCTTTCGCCGCTCCGGCGACATCGCCGTTCCGAATGCGATCCATGATCAACAGATGTTCATCATAGGCTCTGCGTGACCGCATTGGAATTCCTGCCATCATCGAATAGCGTTGGCGATCGACATGGCCTTTCACCGATTGTACGAGCTTCCAGGCTGTCGGCGTGCCTGCCAGTTCGGCGAGTTTTGCATGAAATGATTCGTCATGACGGAAGAATGTTGCAAAGTCGTCAGCCTCCGCGGCGGCGGCCTGCTGCGCGAGTATCAGGTCCAGCTCCCTGAAATCAACGGCGCTGCCGGCCAGTGTCTCGACCACCGCGCATTCAAGTGCCGCACGAATGAAAACGGCTTCGTTCAACTGCCCGACATCCAGCCCAGCCACCAATGTGCCGACCTGCGGGCGCACGGAAACCAGCCCGTCTGTTGCCAGCTGCTGGAGCGCTGCCCGCAACGGCGTGCGGCTTACGTTGAATTCCTGTGCAAGACATGCCTCGGAGATTCGCTCGCCAGGTTGCAGAGTGTTGTCGACGATGCGCTGTCGCAAAATCTCGTAAAGCTGCGGCGGAATGGGCTTCGTCAGGTCCAGCCCTGTCTGCAGGACGCGCATATTCATGCCGCCACCCGGGCCAGGCCGGTCACCACAACGCGCCGTTCCGCAATGTCCATCAGGCACCCGACAGCCCTTTTGTCGGGTTGTGACCTCTTGCCGAATCGTGAAACGACCTCAGACCGTCCCTGTCGAACCGGGACAGGGGGATGGATTGTGACGAGCGGAAGGGTCGTGGCAGGGGCCCGGGCCGTGCACAGGCTTGCGCGGCGTGGGGCTGTCACGGCAAATTTCGTACCTCTTTGACACACAACACCCGAATGGTCTCTGCCATCTGGTCCCATGCGTTGCCGCGTTTCTTGCACCCTGTCCCCCGACCTTTATGCTTGAATGCTAGTACACCAGATTGCAGGTCAGCACAATGAAATCCCTTTCACGCCCGGAACTGTGGCGACTTCTCGGTCCCGGAGCTTCTGATGAGCGCAGCCACGTTGTCGTTGCGGACCATGTTGATGGCGATTTGCGAATCCGGCATTTCCGATGTGGAAAGTCGCGGATTCCCGCTGTGTCGATGGCGCCGGTCGATTCCACGCCGGGTGCGCCGGCACTGCTGTATTGCCATGCTCATGGAAACGCCTATGACATCGGGAAGTCCGAGGTCCTTGAAGGACGCCCGGCGCTGCAGGATCCGCCGCTGGCAAAGGTGATCGCGCGCACCGGATGGACCGTATTCTGCGCCGATATGCCGGGGTTTGGCGCGCGCCAGTCGCTGGGAGATGAATCGGCGCTTGCCAAGTCGGCGCACTGGCATGGACAAACATTGCTTGGCCAGATGGTGAATGACCAGCTGCTGGCACTGGACGTCCTGATTGATGCCGTTCGACCGTCGCGCATCGCGACACTGGGAATATCCATGGGCGGGACCCTGGCCTATATGGTTGCCGCCCTGCGCGAGGACATCGTCGCGGCGGCGCATCTCTGTGTCTTCGCCGACATGGCGCCACTGATCAAGGATGGCGCGCATGACCTTCATGGCCCCTACATGACGATCCCGGGGTTGTTGAAGGAACATGACATGAGTTCCATTGCCGCTCTGATCGCCCCACGGCACCAATTCGTGGCGACAGGCGATGCCGACCCGTTGACCCCGGAGGCTGCCTATGCGCCGGCGATGGCGACGCTTGCAAGGGCCTACCGGGATCATCCTGAAAGGCTGACGGTCATCCGCGACATGGCGGCCGGGCATCAGGAAACACCGGACATGCGAAAGGCAGTCCTGTCGTTTCTTGCCGGCCTTTCACAGCGCGCCGGGCATCTGTCTGCATGACCATCATCCGGCAGACCGGACATTGCCACAGACCGCACGGGCATCGCCTTCATCGAAGACGGGCGCGCGCCAGCGCCGGAAATCTTGCGAAGGCGACCATCCCTCCTTGACGATCCGGAGCTGTGCTGCCGGCGTCAGCCCTTCATAAGCTGATAGAGCTGTGACCAACGTGTACGGGCGTCGCCCAGCGTTTCAGCCAGGCGCGGGTCGGGCTCGATGGTCAATCGGGTTGCCGGTTTGTGGCAGATATCACCGGCGTCTGCGCCAGCCGCCATCATGGCGAGCCGCGCGGCACCAAGGGCTGCTCCAAAATCGCCATCCGCCGGCAGATCGATCGGAATGCCGGCAACCGCGGCGATATAGGACAGCCAGGTCTCGTTCCTCGCCCCGCCACCGGTCGCCAGCAATCGTGTGGGCGCGCCGCCGGCCCCGGACAGGACGTCCGTCGCGTCGGCGATGGCGAAGGCGACGCCCTGCAGCACGGCCCGGGTCATCTCGCCCCGGCCGTGATCGCGCCGCAGACCGAAGAAACCGCCGCGGGCATCGGCATCATTATGCGGTGTCCGCTCGCCTGACAGATAGGGATGGAACATCAGGTCGGTGGCGGCAAGGTCGGTGGTGGCAAGATCCTGCATCAGCGTCGCGACATCGGTGCCGGTGACCTCGCACAGCCAGGACACGCAGTCGCTTGCCGCAAGGATCACCCCCATCTGGTGCCAGGTATCGGGAAGCGCGTGGCAGAAGGCATGGGCACCGGACCCGGCCGCCGGCGCAAACCTGTCGGTGACGGTGAACACCACCCCCGAGGTGCCAAGCGAAAGGAAGCTGTCCCCCGGCGTGACCGTTCCCAATCCGACCGCTGCCGCCGCATTGTCACCACCGCCGCCGGCAACCACCGGCCTGCCGTCGATTCCCCAGTCGCGGGCGATCTCGTCACGAAGCTGTCCCGAAACAGCATTGCCCTCGACAAGGCGTGGCATGTTGGCGCGATCAAGGCCGCACAGAGCAAGAAGCGTGTCCGACCAGTCGCGCGCCGCCACATCAAGCCACAATGTGCCAGCCGCATCCGACATCTCAGACACTGTCTCGCCGGTCATGCGAAGACGCAGATAATCCTTGGGAACCAGGATCATGCTCGTGGCCGCGAACAGCCTGCTTTCATTCTCGGCCATCCAGACGGATTTCGGGGCGGTGAATCCGGGCATGACGGCATTGCCGCCGATCGAACGGAATTCGGCATGTGACTGGTCAAGACGGTGCGCCTGCGGAGCCGATCTTGTGTCATTCCACAGGATGGCCGGCCGAAGCGGCCGCATCGCCTGATCAAGCGCCGTCAGCCCGTGCATCTGCCCTGACAGGCCGATGGCCGCCACCGCGGCAAGCTCCCGCGGATGTGTCTTCCTGATCTGGCGGACCGCCAGGTCGGCGGCCTGCCACCAGCTTTCGGGATCCTGTTCCGACCAGCCTCGGTGCGGCCGGCTGACGCAAAGGGGTGCCGACTGGCTGGTGACAGCCATGCCATCGGCATCCACAAGAAGTGCCTTCACCGCCGACGTGCCAAGATCAAGGCCAAGAAACATGACGCCCTCCTTCAAAAGGCAGACAGCCTATCATCGATTGGCGGCAATGTGCAGGTATCAGCCGCAATCGACGGGACCGGCTTCCATGCCGGCAGGTGTGAGGCCGGTTGGCAAAGCCACTACCGTCGCGACCTGTCAGCTCGTCGGGGGGCTGTCGATGTAACGGTGGACCGTGGCCTCGACACCATCCTGCCAGAGGCTGGCAAGCCAGTCCGCAAAAGCGTCGGCAAAGCGGGGATTGTTCGCAAGATCCCCATAGATTCGGGTCATCTGCAACCATGCCAGCGGCGTGTGACGCGCCGTGGTCGCGGCGGCGGTCAGCATGTCCCACATGGGGTCGTTCGCCTCGATCCGGCTGCCATCCTCGCGCTTTCCGGCACACATGCGGGCCCACAGCGCCTCGACAAGGGCCAGCCCGCTGACCGGGGTGCCGGCGGCGAGACCGTCCCGCACCGATGGCAGCAGGAACCCGACATGCCGCGCCGAGCCGTCAAAGGCGACGCGCCGGATGGTGTCGACAATGGCCGGATTGGCGAACCGCCGATCGATCATGGCAAGATACGCTGTCGCCGTGAGGCCCGGCATCCGTGGCACATGGGGCAGAATTTCCGCTGTTTGAACCTTGCTGAACAGACTGTGGATGGTCGGGTTTTCCATGGCCTGGGAAATGGTGTCGAGCCCCATCAATTCGCCGATATTGGCCAGTATCTGATGGCCGCCATTCAGGATGCGTATTTTTCGTGCCTCATGCTGATGCACCTGATCCGAGAACTCGGCGCCCACGAGATTCCAGTCCGGTCGCCCGGCACAGAAATCGTCCTCGATCACCCACTGGCGGAAATTCTCGTGCGTGACCGGTGCTGCATCATCGATGCCGATTGTGCGGGCGAGCTGCGTTTCCATTGGTCCGGTTGCCGGCACGATGCAGTCGACCATCGAATTGGGGAATGAACAATGGCTGTCGATCCAGTCTGCGAGGTCCGGGTCGGCCAGCCTGGCAAGTCCGACAACCGTCTGCCTCAGGATCGCGCCATTGCCCTGAAGATTGTCGCAGCACAGACCGGTGAACGGGCCGGCATTGGTGTCACGCCGGTGGCGGAGTGCCGCCACCATGGCCCCGAAGGCGGTGCGCGGCCTTGCCGGGTTCTCGGCGTCATGGCGGATATCCGGATGGGCCGTGTCCAGCCCCCCGGTATCGGTGTTGATGTAGTAGCCACCTTCGGTAATCGTCATCGAGACAATCCGGATTGCCGGGTCGGCCATCGCCCTGATCAGCGCCGCATTGTCGGCCTCGACCGGCAGATAATCCAACATCGGACCGATGATTTCGGCTGCCTGGCCACCATCGGGGTCAAGTTCGATCAATGTCGTCAGACAGTCCTGCGCCAGCAGCCGCCGGCGCATCATGTGATCATGTTCCATCACACCGGCACCAATGATGGCCCAGTCGGAGGCGTCGCCCCGCTGCATCAGCCGATGGACATACCAGGCAAGATGGGCGCGGTGGAAATTGCCGACACCGATATGAAGGATGCCGGGGGTCATCCTGCCGCGATCATAGACCGGCACCGTCACCCGTCCCGACAGGTCGCCAAGCGCGGCGTTGCAGAGCGCCGAAGCACTGATGTCCTTGCCGGCAGGTTCCATCAGCTCATCCATTGTCCGCCATCCACATTATAGGTCTGGGCAACGATGTAATCAGCCTCGTCGCTCGCCAGAAACACAGCCATGCCGGCAAGGTCGTCGGGTCGGCCCATCCGTCCGAACGGCACACTGGCGCCGACCTCGCGCTTTTTCTGGCCGGGTGCCTTGTTTTCATATTTCGCAAAGAAGGCGTCGACCCCGTCCCAATGTTCGCCATCAACAACCCCGGGGGCGATGGCGTTCACGTTGATGCCATGGCTGATCAGGTTCAGCCCGGCGGACTGTGTCAGGCTGATGACAGCCGCCTTGGTCGCGCAATAGACCGCCACAAGCGGCTCACCGCGCCGGCCGGCCTGGCTTGCCATATTGATGATCTTGCCGCCTTTGCCGCGGTCGATCATGTGTCGTGCCACCGCCTGCATGGTGAACAGTGTGCCGGCGACATTGATCTCGAACAGCTGCTGATAGTCGGCGCGGGTGATGTCGGCAATCGGTGCCGCGGTGAAGACCGCCGCGTTGTTGATCAGGATATCAATTCCGTCAAACACAGTGGCGGCCGCAGACACCGCCGCATCGATGCTGTCCTGGCTTGTCACATCCATTTCGATGGCGATGGCGGCGTCGCCGATATCAGCGGCCACCCTGCAGGCGCGGTCGATATCGATATCGGCGATGGCGACGCGAGCGCCCTCGCTGGCATAGGTCTGTGCGAAATGACAGCCGATGCCCCTTGCGGCGCCGGTGATCAGAGCCGATTTGCCGGAAAGCCGCCTCATGTCAGGCGCAGCCCGTTGTCATCAAAGCGATGAAGATGCAAAAGGTCGGGTGTCAGGAAGACCGTGCTGCCATAGGACAGGTCGAGCTCGCCATCGGCCCGCACCGTCAGCGGCGCGGCAAAATCCGGACAATTGATATGGAAGAAAGTATCGGACCCCAGATGTTCGGACACGCCGACAACGCCCTGCCAGTCACCTTTCCGTGTCGAGATGGCGATATGCTCGGGCCGGATGCCGATGGTATGCGCCTTGTGTCTGGCGGCTTCCGCGCCCTCCAGAAGGTTCATCCGCGGTGAGCCGATAAATCCGGCGACAAAGGTGTTTCGCGGTGCGCGGTAGAGTTCCATCGGGCTGCCGACCTGTTCGATGACGCCATGCTGCAGGACCACAATCTTGTCGGCCATCGTCATGGCCTCCACCTGGTCATGCGTGACATAGATCATCGTCGTTGACAGACGCTTGTGAAGCTCGCTGATCTCCAGTCGCATGCCGACACGAAGCGCCGCGTCGAGGTTGGACAGCGGTTCATCGAAGAGAAAGGCCGTCGGTTCGCGCACAATGGCCCGGCCGATGGCGACACGCTGGCGCTGGCCGCCCGACAGCTGGCCGGGGCGGCGGTCCAGATATTCGGTCAGGTTCAGAACCTTTGCCGCCTCGTCAACGCGACGTTCCTGTTCGGCCCGGTCGAGGCCAGCCATGCGCAGCGGGAAGGCGATGTTCCGGCGAACCGACATGTGGGGGTAGAGGGCGTAGGACTGGAACACCATGGCAAGGCCGCGCCGCGCCGGCGGAATGGCAGTGGCGTCCGCACCGTCGATCAGAACCTGTCCCGAGGTCACGTCCTCAAGACCGGCAATCAGGCGCAGCAGGGTGGACTTGCCGCAACCCGACGGCCCGACAAAGACCACGAACTCGCCATCCTCGATCTCGAGGTCCAGCGGCGGAATGACTTCCACATCACCAAAGCTTTTCGAGACCTGCCTGAGCTGTATCTGTTTCATCAGCCTCTTTCCCCTATTTCACCGCGCCGAAGGTCAGGCCGCGAACAAGTTGTTTCTGGCTGAACCAGCCCATGACGAGGATCGGTGCGATCGCCATCACCGACGCGGCGCTGAGTTTTGCGTAGAACAGGCCCTCCGGGCTGGAATAGCTGGCGATGAAGGCGGTCAGCGGTGCCGCCCTGGCGGCGGTGAGGTTCAGCGTCCAGAACGCCTCGTTCCAGGCCAGAATAATGTTCAGCAGCATTGTCGAGGCGATCCCCGGAATGGCCATCGGCGTCAGGACATAGAGCAGTTCGGCCCGCATACCGGCACCATCCATCCGCGCCGCTTCCAGAATTTCTGCCGGAATCTCGCGGAAATAGGTGTAGAGCATCCACACGATGATCGGCAGATTGATCAGCATCAGCACAATGACCAGTCCGGTGCGGCTGTCGAGAAGGCCAAGCTCAATGAACAGCAGATAGATCGGATAGAGGACCCCGACGGCCGGCAGCATTTTTGTCGACAGCATCCACATCAGGATGCCGCGCGTCCGCTGTGACGGCACGAAGGCCATCGACCAGGCGGCCGGAACGGCGACAAGAATGCCAAGCAGTGTCGAGCCGACAGCAACGATCACCGAATTGAAGAAATGCTTGAAATAGTCCGAACGGTCCTGAACCACGGCGTAGCTTTCGAATGTCCAGGCCGAGGTCAGAACCTTCATCGGTGTACTGATGGCGTCCCCCTCGGATTTGAAGGACAGCACGACGATCCACAGGATCGGGAAGACAATCACCATGGCCACCGTCCAGGCGATGATGGTGGTGATTGTCTTCTGACGGATTGTTGTCGCGCGGGCCATGATCCTGCCTTCCTATGCGTCCAGATTCTTGCCAACGACCCGCAGCAGGAATACCGCCACGATGTTGGCCAGAATGATGGCATAGACCCCGCCGGCCGATCCAAGCCCGACATTCTGACTTTCCAGAACGCGCTGGAAGATCAGATATGTCAGCGTCTTGGTCCCGAACGCACCCGCGGTGGTGACGAAGATCTCGGCAAAGATCGACAGCAGGAAGATCGTCTGGATCAGGATGACAACGGTAATGGCGCGCGCCAGATGCGGCAGGATGATGAACCAGAACCGGCCAAGCGGCCTTGCGCCGTCCATCTCGGCGGCCTCCAGCTGTTCGGTGTCGAGAGACTGGATGGCTGTCAGCAGGATCAGAGTTGCGAAAGGCAGCCATTGCCAGCTGACGATCATGACAAGTGACGGCATCGATGCCTGACTGAGCCATTGTATGGGCTCGGCACCGAAGAACCGCCACAGATGGGCGAAGAATCCGTTCACCGGATCCATGAACATATTCTTCCAGACAAGACCAGACACGGTCGGCATCACGAAAAAGGGCGCGATGACAAGAATGCGGACAACGCCCTGGCCCCACATTGGCTGATCAAGCAGCAGCGCAAGCGCAATGCCAAGCAGAACCGTGATGGCGAGAACGCCGCCGACGATGATCAATGTGGTGGCGACGGCGGGCCAGAACGAACTGGAGGAGACGAACCGGACGTAATTTTCAAACCCGACCCATCCAAGGTCGCCGCCACGAAGCGGCAGATATTTCTTGAAGGAAAAGAACAGGGTCATCGTCAGCGGCACGAGCATCCAGCCGAGAAGAAGAATGACAGCCGGAGCCATCATCATTCTGGCGACAGATTGGGAATGCTGGGTGGCCACGGGGACGACTCCTTATCGCCGGCTCAGGCGCGAATGGGCAAAGTAATCAATGTAGCAGAAGCGGCTGTGAAAATCCCGAGGGCGCCACGCGACGCCCCCGGAAAAATTGCGCCTAGCGGTAGCCTGCGGCTTCCATGGCATCGTTGGTCAGGGCCTGGGCCTTGGCAAGCGCCTCTTCCACCGACTGCTGGCCGGCATAGGCAGCCGAGAATTCCTGGCTGACCTCTGTCGCGATACCGGCAAATTCCGGAATGGCGGCAAACTGGATGCCGACATACGGGCTCGGATCGACCGTCGAGTTGTTCGGGTCGGCCGACAGAATCGATTCCAGCGTCATCTTGGCGAACGGGATGTCCTTGTAGTTCGCGTTCTCATAGAGCGAGGTGCGCGCGCCCGGAGGCACGTTTGCCCAGCCCTCTTTCGAGGCGACAAGCTCGATATAGCCGTTCGAGGTGGCCCACTCGATGAACTGCTTGGCAGCGGCTTCCTTCTGGGTGCCTGCCGGAATGGCAAGAGCCCATGCCCAGAGCCAGTTCGAGCGGACGCCCATGCCATTGTCAGGTGCCAGCGCGAAGCCGACCTTGTCGGCCACGGTCGAATCCTTCGGGTTGGTCACGAAGGATGCCGCCACGGTGGCGTCGATCCACATGCCGCACTTGCCCTGCTGGAACAGCGACAGGTTTTCGTTGAAACCGTTGGTGGCGTAGCCGGCCGGACCAGCGTCATTCATCATGTTGACGAAGAAGTTCAGCGTGTCGGACCACTCGCGGGTGTCGAACTGGGCATTCCACTTCTCGTCGAACCAACGGGCGCCGAACGAGTTCGACATGGCGGTGATGAAGGCACCGCCTTCGCCCCAGCCGGCCTTGCCACGAAGGCAGATGCCGTTGATGTCATTGTCGCGATCGGTCATCTCGCGCGCGGCCTTCGCAATGAAGGACCAGGACGGCGCAGCCGGCATTTCCAGCCCGGCCTTCGCCATCAGATCGGTGCGATACATGATCATCGAGCTTTCGCCATAGAACGGCGCCGCATACAGCGTGCCGTCATGGCTCAGGCCGCCGGCCATCGCCGGCAGGATGTCGCCGACATTGTAACCGGCGCTGAGATCGTCAAGCGGCACCAGCCAGCCATTCTTTCCCCAGATCGGTGTCTCGTACATGCCGATGGTCATGATGTCGAAGGCACCGCCCTTGGTTGTGATGTCGGTTGTCACCCGCTGACGGAGTACGTTTTCTTCCAGGGTTACCCACTCGACCTTGTGGCCGGTCTTGGCGGTGAAATCGTCGGTGAGACCCTGCATGCGGATCATGTCACCATTGTTGACTGTCGCGATGGTCAGGGTTTCTGCATAGGCAACGCCAGACGCCATCAGCGTCGCCGCGGCTGCCGTGCAGATCAGTTTTCTGAAGTGCATTGTATTCCTCCTCCTGAATGTCATGCAGGAAAATACAACACTGAAATGTTTTCTCGCGTCAATATATTTTTGACGCGCGTAAATAAAAGGCTGCAACCCGGTGCGGCGCCGGCGCGGATCTATGCCGAGGCACGCATGATCAGACGGGCCGCGAACAGCGTTTCCTCGCGGGTTTCCAGCCTGCCACCGGCCTCGATCAACCGGAACAATGTCTCGACCGCATGATCCGATACCGCTTCATAATCATGCGCTGCGGTGGTCAGTGACGGGCAGGTGAATCTGGAATAGGGATGGTCATCATGCGATGCGATGCGAATCGTGCATCCCTCTTCACGGCCGACCCGGATCCCCAGCTCATGGCAGGCTGACAGCACCCCGATGGCCAGCCTGTCATTGCTGCACAGCACGGTGTCGGTTGGCAGAAGATCCTGTTTCAGCACTTTCAGCGCGCCAGTGCGGCCAATCTCCTCGAACCCCCAGCCGGTGCCGTCTATCTTGATGAGATGGGGTTCCAGATTGAGCCGCCGCATCATCTCGAGATAGGCGTGGCGGCGCTTGTTGGCGTTGGGGTTGGCCGGATCACGCATCTCGAAAAAACAGGGTGCGCTTCCGGTTCTGCTCAGATATTCAACGGTCTGTGATACAAAACTGAAATTGTCCGACCCGACAAAGGCGGCGCCGACACCCTCGATATTGCTGTCGAACAATATGGTCGGGACGTCGCGACAGAAGGCCTCGATATGTTTTCGGTCGGAGGCGCGTCCGAGCGGGGCCAACAGCACGCCGGCCGGCCTGAGCAGACGAAGCGTGTCGAGAATCTCGATTTCCTGGCCGGGCTCGCCATGTGAGGAGAATAATGTGGGGGTGAAGCCGGCATCGATGCAACGGCGTTCGATGACGCGGGCGATTTCCGCAAAGAACGGATCGGCAAGATATGGCACCACGATGCCGATATTCTTGGTCAATCGCCGGTTCTGGTTCATCGCATAGATATTCGGGCGGTAGTCATATTCCTTCAGCGCGGCCTCGATCCGGCCACGGGTCGAGGGTCTGACACTGTTCGGGTCGTTGAAATATTTCGAAATGGTAGGACGGGAAATACCGCAAAGTGCGGCAAACTCATCCATGTTCCTGATCTCTTGCCTGCGCATTGTCTTTCCGAAACCGGCCTGCAATCATATGCCAAATTTTTTGTCGATGTTTGACTCAATATTAACGCGTGTAAAATTTTGGGCAAGCCGGGTTTCTGGGGTAATGTCATATATCGGTTGGTGAACAGGAATGGATTGGTTGGGACATGTCACCTCTCACAGCATCACGGATCACTGATATTGACCGGCTTGTTCCGGAAATCACGGCTCTGGTGGACCGGGGCGGGATGGCCGCGGTGGCGATTGCCGGCCCGCCGGGCAGTGGCAAATCGACCATTGCTGCCGATTTGCGGGCGCGGGTCGGCGATTCCTGTTGTGTTGTGCCGATGGACGGGTTCCATCTTGACAATGACACGCTGGCGGCCCGCGGCCTTCTGGCGGTCAAGGGGGCGCCGGACACCTTCGACCTTGCCGGGTTCACCGGGCTTGTTGATGACCTCAAAAGTGGCACGGTCAGACATTTTCCGACCTTCGACCGGGACGCTGACAGCGTTGTCGAACGTGGCGGCGTCGTTCCCGACGGTGTGTCGGTATTGTTGTTCGAGGGCAATTACCTGCTGTTTGACGAGCAGGGCTGGCGTGAACTGGCGGGCATGTGGGACGCCGCACTCTGGCTTGATGTGCCGGAGGGCGTCCTGCAGGACCGGTTGACGCAGCGCTGGCTCGACCAGGGCATGTCGAGCCAGGATGCGCTGGCGCGCGCGCAGATGAATGATCTGGTGAATGCCCGTCGCGTCATCGAACAGGCGATGCCGGCCACCTGGACCCTGCCGAACTGATCTTCCGCCAGCCGATGCTCAGCCAGCCTATTACTAGAACGGAAAGCGACTTCCGCTCTTCGGTTGCCGCGAGACTTTGAACTCATGCCCCGGTTTCAGCGGCACGCAGGTGAATTGCGGCGCGCTCAAGCCAACGAACTGCATGTCGCTGGCGATATTCTGCGCCTGCGCGAAACAGCCGCCGGCCGCGTCGAAACGGAATCCGCTATCGACATAATCACCGCCGGCGATCACCCACAGCAGCAGATAATCCACCGGCTCCTCGGCGCTGGCGGTGATGCTGGCCGGGCCGGCCATGCCCCAGAATAGAGAACAGATTGCCAACCAACGTATCATCACTGCGCGTTACCTCGTCCCGGCCGCCCTAGCCCTTGCTGTTTGCAAGTGCCTTTTCCATCACCGCGGCAATGCGGTTGGTGAAATCGCGCGGATCGGCGATGGTCTCGCCCTCGGCGACAATAGCGCTGTCATAAAGCAGCCTCGCAAAGCTGTCCGAACCGTCGAATTCACCCGATTCCATGCGGCTGTTCAGCGCCTTGATCAGCGGGTGCTTGGCATTGACCTCGAGGATTTTCGGGCCACCATGGAAATCGGGATTGTGCATTCGCATCATCCGTTCCATCTGCGGGTCCATGCCGCTCTGGTCGGCGACCAGTCGGGCAAGACTCGTCTCCAGATTGGCCGAACTGCGCACATCGGCGACATCACCGCCAAGCACATGTTTCATCTTCGCCATGAAGCTGTCGGACAGCACCGCCTCGGCCTTGTCCTCATCCTTGTCGGCCTCGCCGACATTCGAGATATCGACCTCGCCCCTGGTGATCGACTGGAAGGTCCTGCCATCGAATTCGGGCGTGCCGGCAAGCCAGAAATCATCGATCGGGTCGGTCAGCAACAGCACATCGATACCCTTGGCGCGGAAGGATTCCAGATGCGGGCTTGTCATCGCCAGATCGGCATTCTCGGCCGACAGGTAATAGATCATCTCCTGGCCGGCGGCGAATCCCTCGACATATTCCTTCAGCGTGACCATGCCGTCATTACGGGTCGAGCGGAACAGGCTGATATCAAGGATTTTGGCGCGGTTGGCGTCATCCTCATACAGCCCTTCCTTGATCACCCGGCCCATGGCGTTCCACAGGCCCTCATACTCCTCGCGGCGCTTTTCCAGCGCCTTGCCGAACTCGCCAAGGACGCGCTTGACGATCGCCTTATTGATCTTCGTTACAACCGGATTCTGCTGCAGCATCTCGCGGCTGACATTCAGATCGACATCCGGCGTGTCGATGACGCCGCGAAGAAAGCGCAGCCATTTCGGGACCAGCCCCTCGCAATTGTCGGTGATGAACACCCGATTGACATAGAGCTGCAGCCGCGAGCGCCGTTCCGGGTCGAACAGATCGAATGGCGCCATCGACGGGATGAAGACCAGATTGGTGAACTCGACCGCTCCTTCGGTTCGGTTGTGAAGCGTGGCGAAGGGCGTGTCATAGGCGGCGGCCACCGAGGCGTAGAAATTCTGATACTCCTCCTCGGAGATGTCTTTCGCCGGCCGGGTCCACAATGCCACGGCGCTGTTCAACCGTTCCGGATCGGCCTTGTCCTGAAGCCACATGATCGGCTGTGCGATATGGTCCGAATATTTCTTCACCAGAAATTCGATCCGCTCGCGCTCGACATATTCCTTGGCATCCTTTTTAAGGTGCAGCGTGATGTCGGTGCCCACAGTATCGCGGCTGGCGCTGTCGATGGAAAATCCGGATGCGCCGTCACTGTGCCAGTGGCTGGCCTCGGCCGCGCCATGCGCGCGCGAGACAACATCGATCCGTTCCGCCACCATGAAAGCGGAATAGAAACCGACGCCGAACTGGCCGATCAGCTGGTCGGTCAGATCGCCCCCATCCTTGCTGTCGCTCGCCGCTGCGGCGAACGCCTTGGTGCCGGAGCTCGCGATGGTGCCGAGCGTGTCCTTCATCTCGTCGGCGGTGAGGCCGATGCCATTGTCGCTGATGGTCAGGCTGCGCGCCTTGCTGTCGGCGCTGACGGTGATCTCGCCATCCAGCATCTCGGCCGCGTCGCCGGCGCTCAGCACGGCGAATTTGCGCTTGTTGATGGCGTCGGACGCGTTGGAGATCAATTCACGAAGGAAGATTTCCTTCTGTGAGTAGAGTGAATTGATGACGATATCGAGAATTCTGCCTGTATCGGCCTCGAAATCGAATCTCTGGCTGGTCATGCGGTGGCCCCCCACTTGATATGTCTGGAGCGCATTTAATTTTCGTGACGGCCGATTTCAAGATGATCGCGTTGCCTGAACCACCGGATCTCAGCGCCTGATGCAAATCTGGCGGCTAGTCCACAAAGGCCTTTTCAATGACAAGCGTGCCGGGCCTGGCGTTCGACCCTTCGGTAAAGCCCCCTGATTCCAGCGCGTCACGCATATCCCGCAGCATCGCCATCGATCCGCAGATCATCACCCGGTCGGTCGCCGGGTCGAGCGGCGCGCCGGCAATCGACTCAAGCGATCCGGTCTCAAGCAATGTTGTCAGCCTTCCGGTGCGCGCATGCGGCTGGCGGGTCGTGGCGTCAATCAATTTCAGCCTGTTCGTGGCGAGATCGCCGACAAGCGGATCGCTGTATGTCGCCGTGACAACCTGTTGCCCGTAGGCCAGCTCGGCCGTCAACCGGCAGCCATGCGCCAGAACAAGGCTTTCGAACTTCTCATAGCTTTCCGGATCGCGGATCACCGACGCGAAAGGCGCGATCCCGGTGCCGGTGCCAAACATCCACAGATTGCGTCCCGGCAACAGCGCATCCAGCACCAGCGTGCCGGTGGCCTTGCGGCGCATCCAGATGGTGTCGCCAGGCTGAACACGCTGCAGATATTCGGTTAGCGGACCTGCGGGGACCTTGATCGAATAGAATTCCAGCGTGTCATCCCAGGATGGCGAGGCAATGGAATAGGCGCGAAAGACCGGCCGTGTGCCGGGCAGGCCAATCATGACGAATTCACCGGAGCGGAAGCGAAAGCTGGCTGGCCGGCTGATCCGGAAGCGGAACAGACGGTCAGTGTAATGCTCGACCTCGGTCACCGTTTCGGCATGGCAGCCAGAAGGGGTTTCGACAGGTGCCTGAAGGGGCGCCTGATGGTCGCTGTCATGTTCGCGGGCCGGCACCGCGATGCCCGTCGCCATATGAACTGCCATATCGTCAGTTCCCCAATTTCGCCAGGGCCGCATCATACCGAAAACTCGTTCGTATACAAATGAAAGATGTTTGCATACAAACAATATTGTGGTGTCGGCTGTCGCTGGTGGGCAGCAGAACAGGCTGGTGATCGGTGGTGGTCCGGCCGCGCCAGATGACGGTGTCAGGCGCGGTTACGTTCGGCGCGGGTGGCGTCCTCGTCGATCGCCGGCACCTCGCCCTCGCTGATCACGACACCATATAGCTCGCGGGCCTGGGCGGCGCTGTATCGGCCGAGCCGGACATCCTCAAGGACCGCTTCCGGCGGCCGCTCGAACGGGTCGCCATAGCCGCCACCGCCGGGGGTGCGCACCCAGACCCGGTCGCCCGGGGCCAGCGCGATATCCTGTTCCTTCGAGAGATGAAGCGGAACATAGGGTTCACTATTCCGGATCACCACGACCTTGTTCACATCGCCATCAGCGCCACCAAGCGCGCCCTGGGGCCCAAACCGCCCATGATCCATCACGAAGCTGGCGCGGGCCTCGCCATTGCGAAGCTCGAGCTCGTAATCAAGGCCGAATCCGCCGCGATTCCTGCCGGCCCCGGCGGACCCTTCATGAAGTGCATAGTGATGATAGAGGACCGGAAAGGCCTGCTCCATGATCTCCACCGGCGGCGCTTTCGAGATGCCGATGGTCGAACAGCCATTGCTCAGCCCGTCGCCATCGGCGTTGCCGCCATAACCGCCGCCAGACAGCTGATACATAACGAAATCGCGGCCGCGTTCGGCATTGTGACCACCAAGCGCGAAATTGCCGCTGGTGCCGGCCGGCGCGGCGGTCACCCGGTCGGGAAGCGGCTGCACCAGCGCCGCGAACACCGCCTCGGCGATTCGCTGGCTGACCTCGGCGGCACAGCCCGACACCGGCCGCGGATAATGCGCGTCAAGGAAAGTGCCCTCGGGCCGGATCACTTCCAGCGGTTCGAACGCGCCGGCGCTGATCGGCACTTCCGGGAAGATGTGGCGCATCGCCAGATAGACCGAGCTGAGGGTTGTCGCCAGAACCGAATTCATCGGCCCGCGGCAGGGCGGGCTGGACCCGCCGAAATCGAAGATCAGCCGGTCATCCCGGCGCGTGACCCGGAGCCTGATTTCCAGTGGCTCGTCAACAACACCGTCACTGTCGACATAGGCGACTGACTGCCAGCTTCCTGCCGGCATGTTCGAGATCAGCTGGCGCATCTGTGTGGCGGCGCGGCCGCGAAGCTCGGCAATGGCCTGCTCCACCGTGTCATCGCCGTAGCGGTCAAGGAGCAGGTCCAGCCTGTCGGCCCCGACCTCCAGCGCCGCAGCCTGGGCCTTCACATCGCCGATCCGCTGGTCGGCCACGCGGATGTTGGAACAGATGATGGCATAGATCTCGCGGTCCATCTCTCCCTGCTTGAACAGCTTCACCGGCGGCAGGCGCAGCCCTTCCTGTTCGACCGCTGTCGCCGAGGCCGAGAACCCGCCCGGCACGGCGCCGCCGGTATCCGGCCAATGGCCGGTGTTGGACAGCCAGCACCACAGCCTGCCATGCCGGTAATAGGGCCGGACAAAACGCACATCCATCAGATGCGTGCCGCCAAGATAGGGGTCGTTGACGATATAGATGTCGCCGGGTTCCGGCGGTGCTGCCTCGCCTTCATCGATCAGCCGGATCAGTTCGGCGGTGGAATATTGCATCGTGCCGACAAAAACCGGCAGGCCGCCGGCACCCTGGGCGATCAGCGCGCCATCGGCGGCGGCATAGATGCCGTCCGACCGGTCATTCGCCTCGGCGATCACCGGCGAGAAGGCGGCGCGGGAGAAACTCAGATCCATCTCGTCACAGGCCTGCTGCAGCCCGGCCTGGATGACGCTGAGGGTGATGGGATCAAGACTCATGACGCGCCTCCAGCACTGATCGGGCCAGCACTGATCGGGCCAGCACTGATCGGGCCGACGCTGATCAGAATGTTGCCGTCTTCATCGGAGCTGGCGCTGTCCTTTGGCATGATGAGGATCGTGCTGTCCATCTGTTCGAGAATGGCCGGCCCCTGCAGAGCCATATCGAGGGGCAGTTTCTCGCGCCGGTAGACAGGCGTGTCGCACCAGCCGTCACCGAACCAGACGCGGCGGGTGCCGGTCTGCGCTTCGGCCAGCGTCGGGGCGCGCCCGGAATCATCGATCAGCCCGCCAAGATCGACCTCGGCGCGCCGTCCGGTGACCGTCGTGTTAACATTCACCACCTGCGCGCGGATTTCCGGCAGCCTGACCCGGAACCTGTTGAAATAGACCTCCTCGAACCGCGCCTGGATCTCGCCGCGATCCGGCTGGCCATCATCAAGCGGCACCTGCAGAAGATGCGTCTGCCCGCTGAACTGCATGTCGAGCGAGTGCTGGACGCCGATCTCCGAGATGTCCACCGGTTCCTGCCGGATGAGCGCCGTTCCCTCGTCACGTTGTGCGGCGAGGATGTCGGTCAGCTGCGTCATGTCGAGAGTCGCCAGCGGCGCGTTGACCGTCTGTACGAAATCATGGCGAAGATCGGCGACAATGCAGCCCAGTGCGTTGGTGATGCCGGGGCGGGCGGGCACAAGAACCTCGGGGATGCCAAGCTCGCCGGCCAGCGCCGAGGCATGAAGCGGGCCGGCCCCGCCAAAGGCGAAAAGCGAGAAATCACGCGGGTCCTCACCAAGAGAGACCGACACCATGCGGGTCGCGCCGGCCATGCGGGTGGTGGCGATACGAAGCACCGCCTCGGCGGCGCTCTCGGCATCGATTCCCAGCCTGTCGCCAAGCTCGGTCTGGAAGATCTGACGGATGCGCGCCAGATCGACATTGCCCGGAACCGATTTCAGCTTGTCGACATCAAGTCTGCCAAGCAGCATGTTGGCATCGGAAATGGTCGGCTTTGTCCCGCCGCGGCCATAACAGATCGGGCCCGGGTTTGCACCGGCGCTCTGCGGCCCGACCTCAAGAAGGCCGGCCTCGTTGACCCGTGCGATCGATCCGCCACCGGCGCCGATGGTGCGGACATCGACCATCGGCACATGGATCGGCATCGCATATTCAAGCTCGATCTCGTGCGAGACCGACGGCTCGCTTCCCCGGATCAGCGCGACATCGGTCGAGGTGCCGCCCATGTCATAGGTGATCAGGTTGGGCCGTCCGGCGCGGCGGCCGGTATAGGCGGCGGCGATCACGCCGGAGGCCGGGCCCGACATCACCGTCTTCGCGGCCTCGCGGACGACGCGGCTTGCCGAAACCGTGCCGCCATTGCCGTTCATCACCAGAAGCTCGCCACCATAGCCGCCTTCACCAAGCTCGTTCACCAGCCGCCCGACATAGCGTTCCAGAAGCGGTTGCACCGAGGCGTTGACGGCGGCGGTGACGCCGCGCTCGAACTCGCGGCTTTCCGAAAGCAGCGAATGGCCGGTCGTGATGTAGTCATTCGGCCAGAAGGTGGCGAGGATTTCGGCTGCCCTTGTCTCGTGCTGCGGATTGGCATAGGCGTGAAGGAAATGCACCACCACCGATTCAACACCGGCGGCAAGCAATTGCTCACCCGCAAGACGCACCGCATTCTCATCAAGCGGCGTCACCACACGGCCGGCATAATCAAGCCGTTCCGGCACCTCGAGGCGCAGGTCACGCGGAATGATCGGCGTGAAATCGCCCTTCATGCCATAGGGCTGTGGCCGGGTACGGCGGCCAAGCTCGAGCACGTCGCGGAAACCTGCGGTGGTGATCAGCCCGGTGCGGCTGAGCTTGCGTTCGAGCACGGCGTTGGTCGTCGTCGTGGTGCCGTGGATTACAAGGGCGACATCACGAAGTACCGTGCCGGCCTCCTCCAGCGCTGTCATCACCCCGAAGGCCTGGTTGTCGATCGTGCTGGCCACCTTTGACAGGTGAACGGTGCCGGTCTTCTGATCGAGCCTGACGAGATCGGTGAATGTGCCGCCGACATCGACGCCGATCAGGTTGCCCCCGGTCAGCTTGCCTACGGTCAGCTTCTTTTGATGGGCCTTGTCGCGCGCCGCCATCAGCCGTCTTTCCCCAGAATTGTTGGTATGCGAATGAGCGCCGAATATTGACAAATTGTCAATTGGGTTTCCAAATCTCCGCATGCTGTCGATATCCTCAGATTATGGGTTAATGGCGCGTGGCAGGCGGCTTGTCGCCACCGCGATGATCTGTGCTGTGTCGCTGCTGCCGCTGCCGGCGGCGGCGCATGCGACAGGCCAGAGCTTCATCGCCCTGCTGCCGACCGGCCCCTATATGGCGGTTGGCGTCATCATCGTCGCGCTCAGCATCATGCTGCTGTGGTTTCTGCCGCACCGGTCGGTGGCACGGCTGCTGCCAAGCCGTGATCTGGGCCGGATCGCGGCGCCGCCCTTGCTGCGCTCGCTGTCCAGTTTTCTGTTTTTCCTGCTATTGTGCTGGCTTCTGTCACGCGGGATCTCGGGATCGCGCGATCCGCTGGAAAATCCGCTGGTGCTGGGCTTCTGGGTGGTGTTCTGGATGGCCTCGCCGATGGTGCAGGGGTTTGTGTTCGATCTCTGGGGCTGGATGTCGCCATGGCGCTGGCTTGCCGGACCGCTCGCCGCGGTGGTGGCGCGCCCGCCGCTGGCATTGCCGCACCGTCTTGGCGTCTGGCCGGCGGTTCTGCTGCTGCTGGTGTTCTCGATGTTCACCCTTGCCGACCCGGCGCCGGATGATCCGGCGCGTCTGGCGACGGTTGGCGTCACCTATATGGCGGTGACCATTGCCGGCATGGTTCTGTGCGGCCCGGGACGATGGCTTCGCCAGGTCGAGATCTTTTCGGTCGTGATGGCGCATTTCGGGCGGCTGGCGCCGCTGGCAAGGCGAGGCAGGCGGGTGCGCGTCGGCTGGCCCGGATGGCAACTGGCGCATGGTGCGCGGGCCTCGCGCGGCATCCCGGTGTTCATTCTGATGCTTCTTGGCACCGGATCATTCGACGGTTTCAACGAAACCTTTGTCTGGCTTGATATGATCGGGGTCAACCCGCTGGCCTTTCCGGGCAGGTCGGCCGTGGTGATGCCGGTCATCGCCGGCCTGATCGCCGCCAACCTGATCCTTGTGGGGCTGTTCACGGCGCTTCTCCATGCCGGTGATCGGGCGGTTGCCGCGCCCCGGGACCAGACGCCGGAACAGGGAGCATCGGCGCGGAACAGGTATATTCTGTCGGTCTTTGCGCCCACCATCCTGCCAATCGCGCTTGCCTATCACACCGCGCATTATTTCCCCTCGCTTCTGGTCGATGGCCAGTATGTGCTGGTCGCGCTGAATGATCCGCTGGGGCAGGGCGCCAACCTGCTGGGGCTTGACGGGTTCCATGTCACGACCGGCTTTTTCAAGCACCGGGAATCGATGCGGGTCATCTGGCTGAGCCAGGCCGCCATCATTGTTTTCGGGCATGTTCTGGCGGTCATTCTCGCGCACGCCAACGCGGTGCAGGCCTATGGCGGGATTCGCCGCGCCTTCACCGCCGGCATGCCGCTGGCGGTGTTCATGATTCTCTATACATGGCTTGGCCTGTGGCTGCTGGCGGCACCGAAGGGCGGATGAAGTTTTGTCTGGACAAGACGTGTCGCTGGCCACAAGCTTGGCGCAGGGATCGAGATGAACAATCGGCATCGAAGCCGGGCTCGACTTCAACTGCCAGGGAGATAGCCATGACCAGAACAACTGAAAAACCTGCAGCCGAAAATGCGGTGACCAACGAGGCGGTGACCAATGAGGCGGTAAAACGTCCGAACCGTCGCACGGCCCTGAAGACACTTGCCGCGACCACGGCGCTTGCTGCTGCCGCCAGCAGCATGCCGCTGTTTGGGCGCTACGGACAGGTGCAGAGCTCAGAGCCGATCAAGATCGGATTTCAGGTCCACCGCACCGGCATCGGTGCCGCCTATGGCCGCTGGTATGACCGCACCACCAAGGCTGCCGTCAAAAAGATCAATGATGAGGGTGGTATCAACGGCCGCCCGGTCGAGATTGTCGCCGAGGATGACGGCACCGACCCCAAGCGGGGTGCCGAGGTTGTCGAGAAGATGGCGACACAACATGGATGCGATATCGCTTTCGGCACGCTGTTCAGCCATGTCGTCATCGGGTCCGCGCCGCGTGCCGGCGAGCTGAAAATCCCCTATTTCGTCGTGTCCGAGGGGCACCATGTCGCCAGCGGCATGCTGAACCGCTACACGCTCCAGCCGGGGATCACCGATGTGAAGAGCCAGGTCCAGGCGATGGCCCCGTTCGTCAACAGCACGCTTGGCAAGAAGGTCACGATGATCTATCCGGATTTCGCCTTCGGTCATGATCACCGCGATTATTTCTCGGCCGCGGTCGCGGCACAGGGCGGCGATGTGGTCGCCAAGATCGCGATTCCGCCGACCGAGACGTCCTTCACCAAATATTTCCCGAAGATCCCGCGCAACACCGATGTCATCTATCACGTCATGGTCGGGCCGGCGGTGCTGACCTTCGTCAAGGAAATGGGCGAATTCTTCGGCAATTCGCGCCCCGAGATCTTCGGCTTCATCGACTCGCTCGAGGCGGTCGATCTTGCCAGTCCGGGCCTGGAGTTCCTCGAGGGCACCTATTTCTGGGAAGGCAATCCGCGCTATGCGCAGGCCAACCAGTCGGATTATGACAAGGCCTATCGCAAGGCTGTCGGCGTCGATGCCAATGGCGCCTCGGTATCCGATCCGAAGGATGTCTCGACCTATGCGCATATGTTCGGCTGCTGGGAGACGCTTCATATCGTCAAGGCCGGTATGGAGGCGTCGGGATATGCCGGTGCCGGTGATCGCGCCAAGCTGATCGAGGCGGTGGAATCGATGACCTCGATGCCGCATTCCTACGCGCACCCGCAGGGCGCGAAGGAGTTCAACGGCAAGACGCACCAGACCTTCGGCCATCAATATATCACCAAGGTCGAGAATGGCAGGCTGGTCCTCGCGCACACGACCTCGATCGAGGATACCTACTATCCCGATGAGACGGACTACACCAAGCAGTCCTTCTGATTTTCGGGCTGACCTTCGGGCGCGGCGGGCGGTGATGCCGGTCGCGCCCCATTCAATTATTCCGGTCTGTTGAGGGGGAGTGGCGTTCGCCACAACTCATGGAACTTGGTCCCTATCTGATCCTCGGTTTGCTTGAAGGGCTTGTCACGGCGGCGGTGCTGTCGCTGATGGCGCTTGGCCTGTCGCTGGTCTTCGGCGTCATGCGCGTCGTGAATGTCGCGCATGGCGAATTCTTCATGGTCGGCGCGGTGCTTGCCTGGATCATCGCGAACGCCGTTGATTCGCATCCGGCGGTGAATTTTCTGGCTGCCCTGTTGCTGGCACCTCCGGCGACAGCGTTGCTGGCGGCGATCGCCGACAGGCTGGTGCTGAAACGGGTCGCCTATGACCCCGAGCGCACCATCGTCGCGACGATTGGCCTTCTCTATATCATCCAGCAGGTCACGCTGATGACCTATGGCCCCGATGCCCGCCCGGTCGAGGCGCCTTTCAACCACCGCCTGTCGATCCCGTTTGTCGAATGGACCGAAAGCGGGATGGCGCTCTACTGGCCCTGGGGGCTTGGCACCACCAGCTACAAGCTTGCCGTGATCGGCGCGGCGGTGCTGCTTCTCGGGGCGATCTGGCTGTTGATGACGCGCACGCGGATTGGCCTGGTGATGCGGGCGACACAGCTCGACAGCGAGATGGCCAGGGCCTTCGCCGTTCCGGTGGACCGTGTCTATGCCGCGGTGTTCGGCCTTGGCGCCGGCCTCGCGGCGCTGGCGGGTGTTCTGATCGTGCCGATCCAGCAGGCGCATTACCTGATGGGGCATGACCCGCTGCTGCTGTCCTTCATCGTTGTCATCATCGGCGGGCTCGGCAGCCTTCCCGGCACCGTGGTGGCGGCACTTCTGATCGGCATCAGCGACGGCATGATCTCGGTCTTCTTCACGCCGACCCTTGCCAAGATCATCGCCACGCTCGGTGTTGCCTTCGTCCTGATTTTCCGCCCGCAGGGGCTGTTCGGGAGGAAAGGGCTGTGAGCATGTTCCTCGGCAGCAATCTTCGCAAGTCATGGACGCTGCATATCGGCGTGATCATCCTGCTGTTCGCGTTGCAATTCATTCTGCCGGCCTATCATCATGGCAATCTGGCGCGGATCATGGTGCTGGCCTGCTACGCCATGGGCTACAACATCCTGTTCGGCTATACCGGCCTGCTCAGCCTCGGTCACGCGCTGTTTTTCGCCGCCGGCATGTATGGCATGTCGCTGACCGTGCAGCATCTTGGATGGAGCGCCGGTCCGGCGCTGCTGGCTGGGCTGGCGGCAGGCTTTGCGGTGGCGCTTGCCATCGGGCTTCTGGCGCTGCGTACCGCCGGTGTCGCCTTCATGATCGTGACGCTGATGTTCGCCCAGGCAGGCTATCTCGCGGCGCTCTATTTCGGCGAATATACCCGTGGTGACGAGGGGTTCGTGATCCAGCAATCCTTCCGCCAGCTTGCCGGGGTCAATCTTGCCGATCCCACCAATCGCTATTTCGCCGCGCTGGCGCTGTTCGCGATCTGTGTGGTGGTCTCGTTGCGGGTCGTCCAGGCCGGATTCGGCCGGGTGCTTGTCGCCATTCGCGAGAATGAGGAACGCACCCGCATGCTTGGCTACGACATCCACCGTCACAAGCTTGCCGCCGTTGTCCTGTCGGGAACAATGTCGGCCGCCGCCGGCGCCGCCTACGGGTTGCTGTTCGGCTATGCCGGGGCGACGTTCGCGTCGGTCCAGTATTCGATCTTTCCGCTTCTCTGGGTGCTTCTCGGCGGGGCCGGCACGATCCTCGGGCCGTTTGTCGGCACCCTGTTCATGTTCTATCTGATCGACCTGTCGAGCGAGCTGACAACCGCCTACATGCTGATCGCCGGCTTCGCACTCGTGATGCTGACGCTGTTCGCGCCGCAGGGCCTTGTCGGCGAGTTGCGCCGTCGCGCGCTGAGGTGGCTGCCATGACGCTGTTGTCAACACGCGGCCTGAGCCGTAATTTCGGGGGCCTGAAGGCCGTCGACAATGTCGATTTCGATCTTCCCGCCGGCGAGGTGCGCGCCCTGATCGGCCCGAATGGCGCCGGCAAGACAACCTTTGTCGGCATGCTGTCGGGCCGGATTCCGGCGAGTGCCGGAACTGTGAGTTTCGACGGCCGGGACGTCACCATGATGCCGGCGCACCGGCGGATCCGAGCCGGCATGGCCTATACCTTCCAGATCACCTCGGTGTTCAGCCGGCTGCCGGTGGCGGAAAATGTCGCTTTGGCGCTGCGCTGGCGGACCGGGGACGATTTGGCGGCAACAGACCGCCAAGTTGCCGAGGCGCTGGATCGGGTGGGAATCGCCGACCGTGCCGACCAGCTTGCCGGTGACCTCAGCTACGGGCATCAGCGCCTCCTGGAAATCGCCATGGGGCTGAGCCAGCAGCCGCGCCTGCTGATCCTCGACGAGCCGACGCAGGGTCTCGCCGACAGCGAGATTGTCGATTTCGTGGCGCTGATCCGCGGTCTGGCCGGCGACATGACGATTCTGCTGATCGAGCACAATATCAACGTTGTGATGCAGACGGCCGACGCCATCACCGTTCTCAATTTCGGATCGGTCCTTGCCAGCGGCACGCCGTCTGAAATCAGGAACAACGCGGCGGTGCAGGCCGCCTATCTGGGGACAGGCTGATGCTGAATGTCGAAAATCTGTCCTCGGGATATGGCGATATCAGGGTACTTCATGACGTGTCCTTCACTGTCGAGGGCGGCGAGATCGTCTGCCTTCTGGGGCGCAACGGCGCCGGCAAGACCACCTGCCTGAAAACCATCATGGGGCTGTTGCGGGCGCGGTCAGGCTCTGTCACATGCGGTGATGTGGAGGTGTCGCGCCTGCCGGCGAACGAGGTGCCGCGCCATGGCATCGGTTATATCCCGCAGGGGCGGCGCCTGTTCGCCGAACTGACGGTGGCCGAGAATCTCGAGATCGGGCTGATGGTGCGTGGCAAGGGACGTGAGACGCGTGACCGCGTGCTGGAGATGTTCCCGCGCCTTGGCGAAAGGTTGAACCAGCGTGCCGATACCCTTTCGGGCGGTGAGCAGCAGATGCTGGCCACCGGTCGGGCGCTGTGTATCGAGCCGTCGGTGCTGTTGCTGGATGAGCCGACCGAGGGGCTGCAGCCCTCGATGATCGAACAGATCAGACAGGCGGTCACAGCGCTTCGGGACCGCGGGGTGGCCATCCTTCTGGTTGAACAGCGGGTCGATGCGGTGCTGTCGATCGCCAACCGTGTGGTGTTTCTCGAGAATGGCCGCAGCCACCCGGCCATCGATGCCGGGGAGCTGAAGACAAACCCCAACCTTCTGCATCGTTTTATCGGGGTGTAAGCCGCTGCGACGTCCCGCCGGACGAGCCGGTCAGATGAGCCGGTCCAGAAGCTTGATCAGCCGGTCCTGTTCCTGTTTGTCAAGCGGTGCCAGCGTCCGGCGCGTCACCTCGGACGCCTTGGCGACAAGCTCATCATGCAGATCGCGTCCCGCCTCGGTCGGAGTCAGCATCAGCCGCCGGCGGTCGCCGACAAGCGGCGATGCATCGACAAGGCCGCGGGCGCGCAGCCGGTCGACAACACCCTTGATTGTCGCGACATCCATCGAGGTCAGTCGCCCGAGCTCGTTCTGCGAGGTCTGACCAAGCTCGCAAAGTTTTGCCAGGGCGGCGAACTGCGTTGGGGTCATTTCGGGGATCAGTGACGAAAAAATCGCGATATGGCGCTGCATCACGCGGCGCATGATGAAGCCGACCTGCCGTTCCAGAAGATATGTGTTGCGAGCTGTCACGCTGTGTCCTCCGGGCATGCGACGACATGGCGTCGACTGCGTGCCTTTGTCAGTTGACACTATCAGGACCCCCATGCACAGTCTATTTGTATACGAATGAAATTGGCAATGAATTCAACCGCGAAACCATGAATTATCTGCGACCTCATCTTCTCGAAGACGCGTTGCAATGGCTGGCGACGAAGCGGCCGCTTGTCATGGCCGGCTGTACAGATATCTACCCGACCACACAGGCACCGTCGCTTGACGGGCCGCTTCTCGACATTACCGCCCTTGAGGGCCTGCGCGGCATCACTGTGGCGGACGGGTGGCGGCGCTTTGGCGCGGCGACAACCTGGGATGATGTGCTGCAATCCAACCTGCCACCTTCCTATCGCATGCTGAAACAGGCGGCGCGCGAGATCGGCGCGGTGCAGATTCAGGTCAGCGGCACCATTGGCGGCAATCTGTGTACCGCCTCGCCAGCGGCCGACAGCGTGCCATGCCTGATGGCACTTGATGCCGAAGTTGAACTTGCCTCGGTCGGCGGCAGTCGACGCCTGCCGCTCGCCGACTTCCTGACCGGGCCGCGGCAGACGGCGTTGCGGCCAGATGAACTTCTTGTCGCCATCCATGTGCCGCGGCATGCCGAGGCCGGCCGGTCGGGCTTTGCCAAGCTTGGCGCGCGCCGCTATCTGGTGATTTCGATCGCCATGGCCGCCGTGCGGCTGGAGGTCGAGGATGGGCGCATTACAGGCGCGGCGGTGTCGGTTGGTGCCTGTGCGCCGGTCGCGTCCCGCCAGACCGGCCTGGAATCACGCCTTGTCGGACGCCGGCCTGACGACATTGACGCGCTGGCCACCGAGGCGATGCTGATGATCGCCGACAGCCTCTCGCCGATTGATGATGTACGGGCCTCGGCCGGCTATCGGCGGCAGGCGGCGGCCGAACTTGCCTGGCGGAGCATCCGGTCACTTTGCAGGGAGGCGGCGTGATGGACGGCGTTTCCGAGTCCGGCACACAGCTTGATTTCACGGTGAATGGCGAGGCGGCGAGGCTCCGCTGCGCCCCGTCGACGCGGCTCAGCGATCTGCTTCGTGAACAGCTTGGCCTTCGTGGGACAAAGGTCGGATGCAATGCCGGCGATTGCGGCGCCTGCACCGTGCTTCTTGATGGCCGGCCGGTCTGTGCCTGTCTGGTGCCCGCCGGCCAAGTCGAGGGGCGGCATGTCGAAACCGCGGAATCGCTTGCCGGCCCGGACAGTGTTCTCTCGAACCTTCAGCAGGCCTTTTTGCGGCATGGGGCGGCACAATGCGGGATCTGCACCCCCGGCATGATGATGGCGGCGACGGCGTTGCTTCGCGGCACCCCGTCGCCGGATCGCGGTCAGGTCGAGGACGCTATCGGCGGCGTGCTGTGCCGCTGTACCGGCTATGCGAAGATCGTCGATGCCATCATGGATGCGGGAGCTGGCGCGATTTCGCCTCCGTCGCCCGATGCCGGCGCTGCGGTCGGTGCCGCCGTATATCGTCTTGACGGCCACGCCAAGGTCAATGCCACCGAAAAGTTCGGTGCTGATTCCTGGCCGCAGGACGCGCTTCTGGTGCGGGCCGTCCGGTCACCGCATTTTCTTGCCGATTTCAGCTTTGGCGATCTTGCCGGGTGGCAGCAGGACCGGCCCTTTGCCACCGCCATCGTCACGGCGGCGGACATTCGCGGCGTCAATGCCTTCGGCGTGATCCCGCCCTTCGCCGACCAGCCGGCGCTTGCCGAGACGACCGCGCGGTTCCGCGGCGAGGCGGTGGCGCTGGTGATCGGCACGGCCGAGGAGCTTGTCGCCGCCAATCTGTCGGATTTTCCGGTCGTCTGGCAGGAACGCGATCCGGCGCTGACGGTCGAGGCGGCGCGTCGCCCGGGTGTGGCGCAGCTTCATGAGACGCGACCCGACAATCTGCTGATCACGGGCAAGGTGAAAAGCGGCGACGGCGCGGCCGGGCTGTCGAGTGGCGATGTGCGGGTCAGCGCCGCCATCGAGACGGCCTATGTCGAGCATGCGCCGATCGAGCCCGAGGCCGGTTGTGCCTGGATGGAGGGTGATGTTCTGGTCATCTCGGCCTGCACGCAGGCACCGGTGATGGATCAGGAGGACACGGCCAGGATCCTGGGATTGCCGCTTGATCGGGTGCGGATCATTCCGGCCGCTGCCGGCGGCGGGTTCGGCACCAAGCTGGATGTCTCGCTGCAGCCGCTTCTGGGGCTGGCGGTGATGAGGACGGGCCGTCCGTGCCGGATGGTCTATTCGCGTCAGGAATCAATGATCTCGACAACCAAACGTCACCCGGCGGCGATGCGCGGACAGCTTGCCGCGACGCAGGATGGCCGGCTTGCCGGCATGGTGTTCGAGGGTGAATTCAACACTGGCGCCTATGCCAGCTGGGGGCCGACGGTGGCGACGCGGGTGCCGATCCACGCCTCTGGCCCGTACAATGTTCCGCATTACCTTGCCGAGGCGCATGCCATCCATACCAACGGGCCGGTGTCGGGTGCCTTTCGGGGTTTTGGCGTGCCGCAGGCGACGATCCTGCAGGAAGTGCTGATGGACAGGCTGGCGGGCGAGCTCGGCCTCGACCGTCTGGACTTCCGGCGTCGCAACGCGCTTGTCGATGGTGACCGCACCGTTTGCGGCCAGCAGGTGCATGGTGTGGGGATTGCCGAATGTCTGGATGCGCTGGTGCCGGCCTGGCAGGCGGCGCAGGCGCGCGCCGCGACGTTCAATGCCAATGGCGGAACAACGCGCCGGGGTGTCGGTGTCGCGTCATGCTGGTATGGGTGCGGCAACACCGCGTTGTCGAACCCGTCGACCATTCGCCTCGGTATCACCGCCGATGGCCGGCTGCGGCTGCATCAGGGGGCGACCGATATCGGCCAGGGGTCGAACACCGTAATCACGCAGATATGTGCCGACGCGCTTGGCATGCCGCTTGCCGATTTCGAGCTTGTCGGCCCGGATACCGCGATCACGCCTGATTGCGGCAAGACCTCGGCCTCGCGGCAGACCTTCATCACCGGCAAGGCGGCCGAACTGTCCGGACGCCGCCTTCGTGCCGACATCCTGCGCCTCAGCAATATGGAGGATGAGTCCGAAATCCGGATCGAGGATACATGCATCGTCATCACCGGCGCGGCGGACCGGCAGCGGATCGACCTTGCGACGATGCCGGTCGATGAATTCGGCTATGTGATGCGCGCCGAGGAAACCTACGATCCGCCAACGGTGCCGCTTGATGCCGACGGCCAGGGCGAGCCCTATGCCGTCTATGGCTATGGGGCGCAGGTGGTTGAGCTGGAGGTTGACCTGAAACTTGGCACGGTCAGGGTCCTGCACATCACCGCGGTGCATGATCTGGGACGGGTGATCAACCCGCTGCTGGCCACCGGGCAGATCGAGGGTGGCATCGCGCAGGGGCTCGGCATGGCGCTGATGGAGGAATATATTCCCGGCCGCACCGAGAATCTGCATGATTATCTGATCCCGTCATGCGGCGACATGCCGGAGATCGAGACCATTTTCATCGAGAAGCCCGATCCGGTCGGCCCGATGGGGGCAAAGGGGCTTGGCGAGCATGTGCTGATCCCGACGGCGCCAGCGATCCTGAACGCCATTCATGACGCGACCGGCGCCTGGATTGACCAATTGCCGGCGCTGCCACATCGCGTTATGGCGGCCATCCGCGCCGCTGATCAGGGTCATTAGGGGAGAGCGAGCATGGCCAAGGAGGTCGTCGAGAAGATCCGCTGCGATGCCTGTCCGGTGATGTGCTATATCGCCGATGGCAACAGCGGTGCCTGTGACCGCTACGCCAATCATGACGGCCAGATCGTCCGTCTTGACCCGCTGACGATCTTTGACCGGAGGCTGTCGGCCGGCGATACGGTGAAACCGTTTCTTGGTGCCGGTTGGGATGGCGGCCTCGGGTCCGAGACAGACCTGTTCGTGACCGCCATCGGTGCCGGCACGACCTATCCCGATTACAAGCCGGCGCCCTTTGTTGTCAGCCGTGATATCGAGGGGGTCGATTTCGTGACGGTGGTGACCGAGGCCATCTTCTCCTATTGCGGGGTGAAGGTGAAAATCGACACCGACCGGCATCTTGGCAAGGAAGGCGCCGTGGTGCGCTGCGATGGCGAGGCTGTCGGGCTGGTCATCACCTCGGAATATGGCTCGCAGATGCTGTCGCTTGGCGGGGTCGATCATCTGACCGGCGGGTCGAAGAAGGAAGGCCGGGTCACCTGCGACACGCTCATGCAGCTGTGCAACAAACAGGCTGTCGAACTGACGATCGATGACGGCGCGACGGTTACCGTCCAGGCCGGCAAGCCACCGATTGTCGATGGCATCGTAGAGAGCCGCATGCGGGTCGGCTGCGGGTCGGCGACGATCGGCATGTTCGCCTCGCAATGGAAGGGGCTTGTCGATGAGGTGGTTGTCGTCGATGACCACATCACCGGCGTGGTGTCCGAACATCAGGCCGGCAAGGTCATCGACTGGCAGGAAACCGGCATCAGGATCAAGGGACGCCGTTCGACCCCGGGGCGCTATTTTCAGGTGGCCGAACCCGGTCTTGGATGGGGTGGCACCGATATCGAGGACCCGCTGACCATACTTGGCGACTGGGATGCGAAGAAGGGCGCCCGCCCGGGACTGACATTGCTGATGGTGTCGACGACCGGCGAGCAGTCTGGCTATTTCACCCTGGATGATGATCTGGTGCCACAGCCGGCGCCGCTTCCCGAATCGCTGCGCCCGACGGTTGATCTGATCACCGAGAATTGCGAGCCGGCCCAATGCACGGTGCTGTTCATGGGCGGGGCTGGCGGATCGCTTCGCGCCGGCGCGACGAGGAACCCGGTGAAGCTGACCCGCTCGGTGCAGAAACGGCATACCACCGTGTCCTGCGGCGGTGTCGAGGCGTTCGTCTGGCCCGGCGGTGGGATCACGATCATGGTCGATGTGCTGAACCTTCCCGACAATGCCTTCGGCTATGTGCCGACGCCGGCGCTGGTCGCGCCGCTGGAATTCACCGTTCGCCGTGACGACTATGTGGAGCTTGGCGGACATGGCGACGCCGTGCGAAGCATCGCCGAGGCGATCGAGCAGGGAAGCGAATATGGCGCGAATGCACAGATCATGGGGCCCGGGGCAAAGACGGTGCTGACCGACAATGATGGCGAGTCCTGACATATCCGGTGTTGGCCGGCCATCCGCCATGGCGGGGTTTCAGGCGGCGCTGATCGGCCGCCATCAGCGGCTCCATATCCAGCATGGCCCCATCGATCTGGTGATTGACGCGGACGGGTCGGGGCGCAACGCGCTGTTCGAACGCGCTGTCGACGCGGCGATGCCGGTTCTCTCGATCCTTGCGGACGAGCTGGACGGCCTGCGCGCGCCATATGCGGCAGGACGCCGGTTTGGCGGGTCGGTGGCGCGCCGCATGCAGACTGCCTGCCGGGTGGCCGGTGACAGGTTTGTCACCCCCATGGCCGCGGTGGCGGGGTCGGTGGCCGATCACGTTCTGGCGGCAATGCTGGATGATGAGGCGGCACGGGACAGCAGCCGGATCAGCGTGAATAACGGTGGTGATATCGCCTTCTGGACCGCGGAGGGCGCCACGACGCGCGCCCTGATCGCCGGTCTTCCGGCAGGCATGCTGACGCTCACCGGACCGACATGCTGGCGCGGTATGGCCAGCTCGGGATGGGGCGGGCGCAGTCACTCGCTTGGCATAGCCGACAGCGTGACGGTGCTTGCCAAAAGTGCCGCGCTGGCCGATATCGCGGCAACTCTGATTGCCAATAATGTCGACCTGCCGGGCCACCCGATGATCACGCGGCAGCCGGCGCATGACCTTGACCCGGCAAGCGACCTTGCCAACAGGATGGTGACGACCGGCGTGCCGTCCCTTGCCGATGACGAGATTGCGGCCGCGCTGGCCGCCGGGCGCGTGACAGCCTCCGAACTCACGCAGCGGCATGGCATCGCCGGCGCGGTTCTGGTGCTGCAGGGCCGGATCGAGACAGTCGGTCTCGCCGCCGGCCTGCTTGACGGCCAGCCAGCCCACGCCGACAGGCCAGATAACATCAAGGCAGATCAAATCGGGGAGGATTACCATGCCTGACTTCACGCTTCGCAAGACAATGAGTTTTGTCGAGACAATCCACCACGAGAATGGCCCGCCGCCAGAGACACCGCGCCGCCGCGCCGCCATTGTCGCCGTCGTCGCCAACCCGTTCGCCGGCACCTGGCAGGAGGATCTGCAATCGGCGATGGATGATCTGAAACAGCTTGGCCTTGCCATGACCGACGAGTTGATCGGGCTTCTTGGCGGGATCGAGGGGATTGACGGCTATGGCAAGGCGGCGCTTGCCGGCGAGGGGGGCGAACTGGAACATACCGCGCTGTGGCATGTCCCCGGCGGCTATTCGATGCGCGAGCGTCTTGGCGAGGCGAAGGCCATCGTGCCATCGGCGATGAAGGTCGGCGGTCCCGGCACACCGATCGATATTCCGCTTGGCCATATCAACGCCGCCTATGTGCGGAGCCATTTCGATGCCATGGAGGTGCGGCTTGCCGATGCGCCGCGTGCCGGCGAGATCATGTTCGCGCTTGCGATGTCGCGCGGGCCGCGAATTCATAACCGCATGGGCGGGCTGACCGTCGATGAGGTCACCGGCAAGGACGGGCTGCGATAGCGCGAGGCAAGAGGCCAGAATGCGGCACCGTCATGTTCCGCCATCACCGGGCACCATTACTCTGCGTCCCCATGTTGCGTCAGTCCGGGCGGCATTCTAAACTCCATGGATCAGTTGCTCGGCTGGGAGGCATGAAGAGATGAAGGCGCTTGTTGTAATCGACCCGCAGATTGATTTCTGCCCGGGCGGCGCGCTTGCCGTCGCCGACGGTGACAGCATCATGCAGCCCATCAACGCGATGATGGATGCGTTCGACATGGTGATCCTGACCCAGGACTGGCACCCGCAAGGCCATTCCAGCTTTGCCTCGTCGCATGAGTGCGCGGCGCCCTTCACCCTGACCGAGATGCCCTATGGGCCGCAGGTGCTGTGGCCCGACCATTGTATTCAGGGAAGCGAGGGGGCGGCGTTCCATGCGGCGCTTGACACCGATCGTGCTGACGCGGTGATCCGCAAGGGCACCAATCCGGCGGTTGATTCCTATTCGGCCTTTTTCGAGAATGACAAGGCGACCGTGACCGGGCTTGCCGGGTTGCTCCGCGAGCGCGGCTGCGAGGACCTGACGATGGTCGGGCTGGCGACTGACTACTGCGTTGCCTGGTCGGCACTGGACGGGGTGGCGAACGGCTTTCGGGTCGACGTCAGACTGCCGGCCTGCCGGGCGATCGACCTTGACGGGTCGCTCGACAAGGCGCTTGCCGACATGCGCGCGGCCGGTGTGACATTGGTGGAATAGACCTGATTCAAACGGGGGTGACATGACCGAAAACACTGAAACGGGAAGCGTGCCCAATGCCGGCGAGGCACGATCGCCGGTGGCAAGCCTCGTCATCACCTTTTTCGGTGGCGCGCTGATCGGTGCCGGCCTTTACTGGGCGGCCGGTGATCTGTGGTCCGAGACCCTGCGCGGTGGCATGGATCACGGCAGCATGGCGGGTGGCGATATGATGAAGGACGGCATGCCGCATGAGCACGGGATGCTGATGGTTGATGACTGGGCGAACCCGCCAGCCATCGACGCCGAAATCTTCAAGGATCCCGAGAGCGGCTGGAACCTGCATGTGATGACGACAAATTTTGCCTTCAACGCGGCCAAGGCCGGCTTTGACAATGTCGAGGGCGAGGGGCATGCCCATATCTATGTGAATGGCGACAAGCTTGGGCGTCTCTATGGTGACTGGTACCATATTGGCGGCCTGTCCGCCGGAACGCATGATGTGAAGATATCGCTGAACGCGAATGACCACAGCGCGCTGCATCGCAATGGCGAGGAGCTTGCCGCGCATGTGACGATCATCGTCGAGTGAATTCCGGGCGATATATTTCCGGGCGATATATTTTCGGGCGATATATTTTCGGGCGATTAAGCGACAGGCGCGCGAATGGCGAAGGGACGGACAGCGACCCTTGTCATGAACGTCGCGGGAAGGCCATTTCCGGCTTATAGCTGGCGAAGGAGTCCAGGGTCTGGCGGTTGCATTGTTCCTGCCGGTCGGTGCCGGGCTGGACCGCGGTGATGACCGGAAATCTGGCCCGGTAACCGGCGGTGCGCTCGTTGTCCTCCATGGCGATGGTGGCGATTCCGGCGACAATACCGCCCTGACGCTCGACCAGCCGGATCGCCCCGTCCATCGTGCCGCCTGTCTCGACCCACTGGTCCACCAGAAGGACGCGCGTGCCGCTGGCAAAGGCCGGGGTGCGCATCTCCATATCCTGTGTTCGGCCGGAATAGTTTGTGAAGGACACCGCGTCGGTGTCGACGCACAGCTTGCCGGCCTTGCGGATGGGAAGGAAGCCGACGCCGATCCGCGTCGCCAGCGCGGCGCCCAGGACAAATCCCATGGCGTCGAGCCCGGCCACCACGTCGCATTTCACCCCCTCGAGCTCTGCGGTGAGATCGTCAAGGAGCTGCGTGAAGGCGTCGCCGTTGATATAGATCGAGGTGGGGTCGAGCCAGGCGAATTTCTCACCTTTCGTGTTCGGTGACATGATGTCGAGATACCAGCGTTCGGCGTTCGTGTGCGTCATGATGTGGCTCCCATTTCACGGCATATGGTGACAAGGCGCGCCAGACGCGCCGGGTCGATCCTGTAGAAATCACCCTCGATGTTAATCCCGGTCGCGACCATAAAACAATCGACCATGTCATAGTCGCGGGCATTGTCGGGCGTAATCCCGGAGGCAAGGGCAATCGGCCTGCCGGGAAGTGACTGGCGGAACCGGTCGAGCTTGCCGATATCGGCCGATTTGCCGGTGGCGATCCCCGATGTCGTCACCACATCCATATAATTGCCGGCGATGGCGGCGGCGCGCGCATGGTCCTGCGGGTCGACAGGCCGCTGTTTCTTGAAAGCCGTGCCACCGAAATACAGACCCTCCCAACCGCAGCTCTGGCGGATCGCGGCGATCTCGTCGGCCTCGGTCTGGCTGTCGGCGCGCTCGTCGATGCGTGCGTCATCGGCCCAATAGGCGTCGATCGGGGTGCCGCGCGCGCCGAGTTCCGCCAGGATGGGAAACGCTTTCAGGCCTGTCACCGCCAGAAAATTCAGCCCGATCCACAGATCCGGATAGCGGGCGCGAATCGCCTCGATGATGGGCAGAAACGGCTCGACCCCGAAATCATGATTGATCAGAAAACACCCTTTCAGACCGGCATTGACCACATGGTCGATATTGGCCGCTGTCGAGCTCTCGTCAAGGACATGGATGACAGGCAGGATAACTGGGCCGGGACTGTCGAATCTTGCATGGAATTCAGATATTTGCATGGCGCGGCATTGATCTCGGAAAGCCTTGGAGGCAGGTAGGAATTTGCGTCACCACGGTGCAAAATAAGCACATGTTGACCGGTGTCGGACAGGATAAGTTGCCTGTCAGCGCTTTACACGAGCTTAAATCTGCTCATGCTGGAATGCAATTGGCGACCGGTCGGGCGCGTCACTATCAAGGGAGTAACCAGAATGAAATCCACAGCAAATCTTTTCGGTTCTAAATTGTCACGTCGCAAGGCGCTGGCCTATGGCGCGGCAACCGCCCTGTCGACCCCCTTCATTTCGCGGGCCTGGGCCGCACCGACCGAGATCAACATGCTGGCATGGTACGGTCATGGCGAGCCTGACATCGTTGCCGAGTTCGAGGCGGCCAACAACGTCAAGTTCAAGCCGAAATACTATGCCGGCGGTGACAACATGCTGGGGCTGATCGCCCAGTCGCCCCCGGGCACCTATGATGTCATCCTGTCCGATGGCGAGTTCGTCCAGCAGCTGAACGCGGCTGGATATATCGAGGAGCTGAATGCCGCGGACTATCCGTTCGATGACATGCTCTATGAGGATTTCACCAAATTTCCGGGACACTGGAAAGACGGCAAGCTGTATTCGATGATGGTGCGCTTTGGCCATCTTGGCGTGTCCTACAACAAGAACGCCATCACCGCCGAGGAAGCGATGAGCTATTCATGCTTCTGGAAGCCTGAGGTCAAGGGCAAGGTCGGGCATTTCGACTGGCATCTGCCGAGCCTCGGCATGATGAGCCTGTATAACGGCAATGGCGCCGGGCTGTGGGACCTGTCGGATGGCAAATGGGATGCTGTTCAGGAAACCACGCTGTCACTGCGCCCGCAGGTTGGCGGTTATTTCGACTATGGCGGAACCTTCAACTCGCTGAAGAATGGCGAGATGCAGGCCATGTGCGGCATCGGTGACTGGATCACCGGTGTTCTGGAAAAAGACGGCGCGCCTGTCGGGTCCGTGGTGCCGAAGGAAGGCGGGATCCAGTGGACCGAGTCCTATTGCATTGGCAAGGGCACCGACAAGGCCGACATCGTCAAGAAGTTCATCCAGTACATGCTGTCAGCCGACGGCCAGGTGAAATCGGCGCAGATGGCGGCCTATCCGGGCTTTGCCATCACCAAGAGCGGCCGTGCCAAGTTGATCGACGTCGACCGGGCCGAGGCCGAACGTACAGGCCAGATCGACGGCATGGCGAATGATCCGATCACGCTGGTCAAGGAGGGCCGCATCCACTACCGGAACATTCCGGTGCAGCAGACGCTCGAGGACTGGAACGATTTCTGGTCCGAATACAAGAACGCCTGAGTGGATATCATGACTGAAGGGAGGGCGGCGGTCCGCGCCGCCCGTCCCTGACCGGACGGTGAAGTTCCGGTCGTTATTGTGATGAGTGAAGCCACCTCAACCACAGCTGCGTCATCCGCTGCGCGGCAATCCTCGGTTTTCAAACTGACATTCCGGCTGCCAATCATCATCTGGCAGTCGCTGTTCTTCATTGGCCCGCTCTGCTTCATGGTGGCGATGTCCTTCTTCATCGTCCGCAACTACCGGATGCAGGAAGACTTCGTGATGAAGAACTGGCTCAAGATGCTGGGCCGGGATTATTTCTGGGACAGCTATGTCCTGACCTGGGGCCTGGCTGGTATCGGCACCGTCGTGACGATGCTGGTGGCCTTTCCCGCCGCCTATACGCTGGCTTTCAAGGCCAGCGAGGCGGTGCGTCGCTGGGCCATCTTCATGCTGATCATCCCGTTCTTCACAAGCTATCTTGTGCGGATCTTCTCCTGGTATGTGATCCTTGCCGAAAGCGGTGTGATCAATGCCGGTCTCAGCTATCTCGGGCTTGGTCCGTTCGTCATGCTGAACACCAAGTTCGGCACGGTTGTCGGCTATATGACGCTGACCCTGCCGCTGGTGATCATCCTGCAGACCTTCGCGCTGGCGAATATCGACAGATCGCTTGTCGAGGCGGCGTTCAATCTGGGATGCCGACCGTTCCGCACGATCTACCGGGTGATCCTGCCGATGGCGCGCACCGGCCTGATCATCGCCGCTGTATTCTGTTTCATCCTGTCCTTTGGTGATTTTGTCAGCCCCTATTATCTTGGTGGCTCGAAACCGCCGACATTGCCGATCCTGATTGTCGACACGGTCAAGTCGGGCCAGCAATGGCCGCGCGCCGCGGTGGTGGCGGTGGTGATGATGGTGACGCTGTTCGTGGTCGCCTTTGCCGGCATCATGGCGGCCTACCGACGGAGGGTCGGATGAGTGACAACCGCCCTCTGCGCTGGTTTCTCTATGGCTATCTGGCGCTTGTCTTCACCTTCATCTTCGCGCCGATCCTGTTCAGCGTGATCTTCTCGTTCAATTCGGACAGGTTCCCGACCATCCCGCTCGGCAGTTTCACCCTGAAATGGTACCAGACGGTGTGGAACGACCCCGATGTGTGGGAGGCCGCGCGCACCAGCCTGACCGTCTCGCTGTCGACGGCGACAATCGCCACGTTGCTCGGCTTTGCTACCGCCTACACCGACTATCGCTACAGCTTCCGTTTGAAGCCGGTCTATCTAGGCCTTGTCCTGCTGCCGCCGACGATCCCGCTGATCATCATGGCGCTGGCGATGCTGGCCTGGTTCGCCAAGCTCGGCATTTCCGGACAGGTGATGTCGATCATCATCGCGCACAGCGTCCTGACGGCGCCCTTCGCGATGGCGATCATCCGCCTGCGACTGAGCCAGATGGATCCGAGCCTGGAATCCGCCGCATGGAACCTTGGTGCCAGCCAGTGGAGCGCGCTGCGCCGGGTCATCGTGCCGTTCTGCCTGCCGGCCATCATCTCGTCCTTCTGCCTGACGGCGGCGGTGTCGTTTGATGAATTCGCCATTTCATGGTTTGTCTCCGGCCTCAACAAGACGATCCCGGTGATCATCCTCGAAATTGTCACCGGCAATATCGACCCGCAGGTGAACGCCATCGGCAGTTTTGTTTTTCTGGTGTCGATGACGCTGGTTATCATTGCGCAGGTGGTGTTGATGACCCGCCGCAAGAAGGAAGTGTGATTTCATGGTGGCTCCCCTTGTTGAATTCAGGTCGGTGGTAAAGCGCTTCGACGATTTCGTGGCTGTCGAGCGGGTGAATTTCACCATCGAGGCCGGAGAGTTCGTCGCCATCATGGGCCCGTCCGGCTGTGGCAAAACGACAACCCTGCGGATGCTTGCCGGGCTTGAGGCCCCGTCGGAAGGCGAGGTACTGATGGAAGGCCGGGTGATGAATGATGTGCCGGCGCATGAGCGCGACACGCCGCTTGTCTGGCAGTCGCTGGCGCTGTTCCCGTTCCTGAATGCCCGCGAGAATGTCGAGTTCGGCCTGCAGATGCGCGGTGTGGCGGCGGCGGAGCGGCGACGGCGGGCGCTGGAATGGCTCGACAGGATGGAAATCGCGGAATTCGCCGAACGTGACATTGCCAGCCTGTCGGGTGGCCAGAAACAGCGCGTCGCGCTGGCCAGGTCACTGGTCATCGAGCCGCGGATCCTGCTTCTTGACGAGCCGCTCTCGGCGCTGGATGCCAATCTGGTGATCCGCATGCAGTCGGTGCTGACAAAGCTCCAGCGCGAGCTTGGCATCACTTTCGTCTATGTCACGCATTCGCAGTCCGAGGCCTTCGCCATGGCCGACCGCGTGGTGATCATGTCGCGCGGGCATATAGCGCAGATCGGATCGCCAAAGGATATCTACCGCGCGCCGGCAAACCGTTTCGTGGCAGAATTCGTCGGGCGCAACAACATCATCACCGGCACTGTCGGCAAGGCCACGGCGAAAACGGTGACCATTGACGGCAGCCTCGGCAGTTTCACGGTCGATCTCGGGCAGCATGAAAAGCCGCGGCAGGGCGACACCGCCCGTTTTGTCGTCGCGGCCGATCTGGCGCAGATCTCAACCGCGAAGCCGCGCCGCGGCAACGCCATCGCATGTTCGCTGATTTCCGAGGAGTTCATCGGCTCGGTGGTGACATTGTTCCTCGAGGCGGAGGATGGCAGCGAGCTGAAAGTCCAGCTTCAGGAGCGCGAGCTGTCGAAAATGGACCTGAAACAGGCCGCCACGATCTATCTCAGCTGGGCGGCGGATCAGGCGCATTATATCGGTGCGGACTGACCGTAGCGGCATCGCCCTTCGGGCAGGGAGACAAGGATGATTCAGAACCCGGTGCCATGGCCGAACGGCGCGAGATGCGCCTGTGTGATTTCCTTCGACATGGATGCGGACAGCCTGATCCATATCGCCAGGCCCGAGGATGCGCATGACCGGCTCTATCCGATCAGCATGGGTCGCTATGGCCCGACGGTCGCGATCCCGCGGATTCTCGACACCTATCGCCGGTTCGGCATCCAGCAATCCTTCTTCCTTCCCGGCTGGTGCGTCGAGACCTATCCGAAGGCTGTCGAGGCGATTCTCGAGGGTGGTCATGAAATCGGCCATCACGGCTATCTTCACGAGGACCCGATCGAGGCGCCAGACCAGCGCTACTGGTTCGAGCGCGCGCTGGCGGCGTACCGGAAATATTGTGGTGGTACGCCGGCCGGCTATCGGGCGCCGGTCTACAACATCAACCAGGAGGTGGTTGATCTGCTGGTCGAGCACGGGTTCCGCTATGAATCCTCGATGATGGCGGATGACATTCCCTATCGTGTCGAGACGGCGGCAGGCGGATTCTGGGAAATGCCTGTCCATTGGGGCACTGATGACTGGCCGCCCTTCGCCCATTATGCCGAGATCGGCTATATGATGCCGGTGAAGGCGCCATCGGCCGGGCTTGGCGCGTTCTGGGAGGAGTTCGATGCCGCCTATGAGGCTGGCGGTTTCTTCATGCTGATCATCCATCCCTTCCTCACCGGCAGGCTGGCGCGTTGGCGCCAGGTCGAGACGTGGCTGGAGGAAACGCTTCGCAGAAAGGATGTCTGGTTCGCGCGGCTTGACCAGATCGCTGACCATCTGGACGGGCTGGTGGCGCGCGGTGACTATACCC
>JAAZUU010000196.1 GCA_018624035.1 Rhodobiaceae bacterium
GCATTCAGCGAAATGATGATCTCGGCCCCTGATTCGGCAAGGCATTCGACCACGTCCGGCGTCCAGATATCCTCGCAGATCGGCAGGCCAAGCCGCCGCCCCCGTACCAATACCGGCCCCGGCATCGCGCCGGCGGTGAAATTGCGCTTGTCGTCGAAGACGCCGTAATTCGGCAGATTCACCTTGTCACGGCGCGCTTGGATGGCCCCGTCATCAAGAACGAAGACAGAATTGGTGATCACGCCGTCCTCGATATGCGGCGCGCCGGTGATGATAGCAGGACCACCATCGGATGTCGCGTCGGCAAGTGTCTGCAGGCCGGCCGCCACCTCACCCATGAAGTCGCTTCGCAGCACGAGATCATCACAAGGATAGCCGGACAGATACATCTCCGGCGTGACGATGATATCGGCGTCAAGCGATGCCGCCTGACGGCGCGCCTCGAGAAGGCGCGCGACATTGGCCGGAATATTGCCGAGATGCGAATTCAGCTGTGCAAGCGCGATCGAACTGGCGGTGGACATGGGCTGGTTCCCGGTCATTTGCGGAGCAGGAATTCGCGCCCTGATTTGACGCATGGCTTCCCGTCATAGGAGATGATGTCGGCGGTGGCGTAGGTTTCCGACCAGATCTGCGGCAGATAGGACCCTGTGCCAATCAGGTCGACAGGCGCGCTGGCGAAAGAGAACATCCGGCATTTGTCAGGGCCGAACCCGCTTGATGCCACGATCCGCGTCTTGTCAAAACCGTTTTTGTCCAGCGTCTCGCGGAGATACCAGACCGCAGCCGCGCTAACGCCTGTTCCCATCAGATGCTTCAGTTCGGCGTCGGTGCGATAACCGCGGGTGGCATAGGGAACATGCCGGTCGAGAACAGCATAGGATTCGGGTGTGTCCAGCCCCTCGACGAACCGGCCACCATGCGTGTCGAGACGAAAGGCCAGCTGGCCGCTGGCGGCCAGTTCGGGGAACCGGTTGGCGACTTCCAGCGAGTCGGTGATTTCACGCCCATAATAATCGACCAGCACGGTGAGCGGCGCCTCCGGGGCGATGTCGTGAAACATCTCGGCCGCCCGCAATGTCGACCCGGCGTAGCCGACAAGCGCGTGCGGCATTGTCCCCATACCACGTTCCTGCCCGAAGAATGGCGCGGTGGCATCCGTCGACGATCCGATGAAGCCGCGTGCGCCGGTCTTGGCGTTGGCCTTTTTCGAGCCGACCGAGGCACCATACGCCATCAGTTCCGCCATGTCCGAGCCGGCACAGTGCCGCGCGTCCATCGCCAGAAAAGCAACCTCCGGCAGCTCGACACACATGTTGTAGGCGTTGTAGGCGGCGACGCAGCAGCCACCGAGCCGCTGCAGGAAGATAGTTTCCAGATCAACCAGCGCGGCGAACGGGCCGCGAAGATAGCACAGCACCTCACCGGCCCCGACCCAGGCGCCCTCGATATGCGGCTGATCGACCTCGATGGTGACTTTGCGGTGTCGCGCCATGGCCTGCAGCCATTCGGCGGCCAGCCTGCCGGCATAGGTCACCGGGCGGCGCATGAACACGGCGTATTCCACCTCGCAATCGCCATTCGCCTCGACGATGCGACGGGTGTTGCGGAAATAGGTGTCGGTCAGTCCCGGCTGTTCGTCCGGTGACGGACCACTGGTTTCAAACTCGGCCATTGCAGATCTGCCCTGTCGGTGACCGCGCCGGCCACCAGTCTGAGGGAATTACCAAACGTTACGTCTACACAGCCTCGGACAGGCCAATGCCGCCATCACGTCGCTGTTTCAACAGATCAGCGATCAGGAAGGCAAGTTCCAGTGCCTGTGCACCATTCAGACGCGGGTCACAATGCGTATGATAGCGGTCGCCAAGCCGCGCCTCGGTCACCTCGACAACGCCGCCAACACATTCGGTGACATTCTGGCCGGTCATCTCGAAATGAACGCCGCCCGGATAGGTGCCAACCTCGTCATGCGCATCAAAAAAGCCCTTCACCTCGGCCATCACGTCACTGACGCGACGGGTCTTGTAGCCGCTGCTCGCCTTGATGGTGTTGCCATGCATCGGATCGCAGCACCACACAACCTTGGCACCGGACGACTTGACCGCTTTCAGCAGCGGCGGCAGGCCGGCATGCACCTTGTCGGCACCCATACGGGCAATCAGCGTCAGCCGCCCCGGGACATTGTCAGGATTCAGCACCTCGATCAGCCGCACGAGTTCATCCGGATCAAGGCTTGGCCCGCATTTCAGACCGATCGGGTTGCCGATGCCCCGCATATATTCGATATGCGCGCCGTCAGGCTGGCGGGTCCGGTCGCCAATCCAGATCATATGCGCCGAAGTGGAATACCAGTCCTTTTCATCGGTGATGGTATCGCGCCGGGTCAATGCTTCCTCGTAATTCAGGAGAAGCGCCTCATGGCTGGTATAGAGTTCGGTTTCGGCAAGCGGCCTGGCTGTTTCCGGGGTGATCCCGCAGGCTCGCATGAAATCGAGGCTTTCCTGGATCCTGCCCGCCAGCTCCTGGAACTTTTCCGCCTCCGGCGTGCCTTCCAGAAATTCGGTGACCCAGCTGTGGACCTTGGTCAGGTCGGCAAGGCCGCCCTGCGCGAAGGCCCGCAACAGGTTCAGCGTCGCCGCAGACTGTTCATAGACGCGCAGCAGACGCTTCGGATCGGGAATCCGCTCGCCGGCGGAAAAGCCCATCGCATTGATCATGTCGCCACGATAGCTTGGCAGATCGACGCCTTCGATCGACTCGAAGGGCGAGGATCGCGGTTTGGCAAACTGTCCGGCGACGCGCCCCACCTTGACGATCGGCATCGCGGCTCCAAAGGTCAGTACCACGGCCATCTGCAGGATGATCTTGAACGAGTCGCGGATGTTGTCGGCCGAGAACTCGGCAAAGCTTTCCGCGCAATCGCCGCCCTGAAGAAGGAAGGCGCGGCCTTCGGCAACCTCGCCAAGCTTGCGCTTCAGGCTCTGCGCCTCGCCGGCGAACACAAGCGGCGGCATGGCGGC
>JAAZUU010000197.1 GCA_018624035.1 Rhodobiaceae bacterium
AATCGGGCGAACAGCTGGAAAAGATGCCGCCAAGCGCCGCCGTCGCCAGCATCGCGATCACCGCTTCGGGAATATTCGGGATGTAGGCGGCGACGCGGTCACCCTCGCCGATTCCGCTGTCGCGCATCCAGCCGGCAAGTCGCATCACACGGTCCTTCAGCTCGCGCCGCGTCAACCGGACATGCCGCCCATCCTCGCAATGCGCCGAGATGGCCAGCCGGTCATCGGCGTTGGCAAGCATGTTCTCGGCATAGTTCAAGGTTGCGTCGGGAAAGAAACGCGCGCCGGGCATCGCGGTCTCATTCTCGATCAGCCTGTCGCCCTTGTCTCCGATCACACCGTGCCAGTCCCAGAAAAGATCCCAGAAAGTGACGTTCTGGTCGGCCGACCAGCGCCACAGCGCCTGGAAATCGCCCTGCCAGTCCATGCCGGTTCGTTCACGTACAAAGGCTGCGAAATCCGCAACCTGACTTGTGACGACGGCGTCCGGTGCCGGGGACCAGAGCGGATTGTCGGTTGGATCAGAGGTCGATTCGGTCATGGCAGAGACGATAATTCACATCATTCGGGCAAGGCATCAGGCACCATATTAGCGATGCCCCGGGCAGGCAACCGCTCATCGACGGCGTTGCGGGGCCGAAATCTGATATCTTCACATGATCCGCAAGGGTTGGATTTGTCCGAAGGTAAATTATGTCATTAACAACAAGTTAACTCATGGTAACAAAACGGTGATTTGATTCGCCACCCACCGCACTGACACCCACCGCACTGACACCCACCGCGCTAACACCCACCGCACTGACAAAGGGGATTGCCGTATGCACGCGCCCATCAAGGCCCAGATGAACGAGCTTGTCCAGAATCCGCCGGCCACCGCGCCGTGCGAGGTCACGGCGCTGTCACAGCGCCGCTGGATGATCGAAAGCGAGGCTGGGCCGATTGTCCAGCTTGAACTTCTTGATGATGATGTCAGCGCCTTTGTCTATGCGACCACGGCACGTGACGGCAGCGGGCCGCTTCGTGCCTCCTTCATCACCATGCTGTTGCTCGAGGACACGATTGCCACCGCCATGCATCCGCATGGAGTCTGTTCCGGCGATGCCACGGTCACAGTTTATCGCAGGCTCGATCTGCAGAGGGCGACGCCCGGCTCCATCTATCGCGAGATGATGGATTTTGCCCAGCTGGCGGCCACCCTGCTTGCCAAGCGCGGCATTGGTTTGCCCGAGGTGATGCCGTTCGATGATCGGGAGATGCTCTAGCTCGTCCAACAGCCGGATCCCGCTCTTGCATAACGTGCGATCCGGACTAGGTTAGGGGCGTGACTCACTCTCTCGCGAAAGCCCCCTCTCATGGCCTATGATTACGATCTGATTGTCATCGGCGCCGGTTCCGGCGGCGTTCGTGCCTCGCGCATTTCGGCCGGGCATGGTGCCAGTGTGGCGGTAATCGAGGAAAGCCGCCCGGGCGGCACCTGTGTGATCCGTGGCTGTATCCCGAAAAAACTGTTGATGTATGGCTCGGCATTCTCGGCCGAGGCGGAAGATGCCGCCGGCTTTGGCTGGCAGGTGACCGTCGACGGGCATGACTGGCCGGCGTTGATCGACGCCAAGAACCGTGAGCTTGACCGGCTTGAGGGCATTTACCGGTCACTGCTGGCAAATGCCGGCGTCGAACTGGTTGAGGGTCGCGGCGTCATCACCGGGCCGCATGAGGTGTCGGTCGGTGACCGCCGTCTGACTGCCGAGCATATTCTGGTCGCGACCGGCGGCTGGCCGCAGATCCCCGATGTTCCGGGGCTTGCCGAACATGGAATTACCTCGAATGAGGCGCTTGATCTCGCCGTGCGGCCGGATTGTGTCCTGATCTATGGCGGCGGCTATATAGCGGTGGAGTTCGCCAGTATTTTCAATGGTTTCGGTATAGACACCCATCTTGTCTACCGGGCCGATATGCCGCTTCGCGGATTTGATGACGACATCCGGCAGGAGGCCGCGACGGCGCTTGCCGGCCGCGGCATCACGCTTCATCCCGGCTGCACGCTCACCGGAGTTGTTGCCGACCTGTCCGGTCGCAGGACCGTGACCCTCAGCGATGGCACCGCGATTGATGTCGATCAGGTGATGGCCGCCACCGGCCGGCGTCCCAACACCTCCGGACTGGGTCTGGAGGCGGCTGGCATTACCATCGGGCCGGGGGGCGAGATTCCGGTCGACGCCAGTTCGCGCAGTGAGGCGCAGTCCGTCTATGCCGTCGGTGATGTCACCGACCGGGTGGCGCTGACGCCGGTGGCCATCGCCGAGGGACACGCCCTTGCCGACAGCCTGTATGGAGGGCGCCCGCGCCAGGTGACGCATGCGAACATACCCTCGGCCGTCTTCACCCAGCCGCCGATCGCCTCGGTTGGCATGACCGAAGACGAGGCGCGATCACAATGCGGCGAGATCACGGTGTTCACCAGCCGCTTCAACGCGATGAAGAACACCATTTCAGGCCGGTCGGAAAAGACCTTCATGAAACTGATCGTCGAAACGGCCTCCGACCGCGTTGTCGGGGCGCATATGCTGGGCCCCGATGCCGGCGAGATCATGCAGGGAATCGGTGTGGCGGTCGTCGCCGGCGCGACGAAGGCGGATTTCGATGCCACCATCGGCATACACCCGACGGCGGCAGAAGAATTCGTCACCATGCGGACGCCACGCGCATAGGCGCAAATAACTTGAAAAACATCGGGATTTGGCCATTATGTGGACCTGATCAGGGCATGATTCACAATCTTGATGGTGCTGGTGTCGCCCTGTCGTCTAGACGAACAAGGAATGATGTCTCATGACATGGCAACCAGACAGTTGGCGTGACCACCCGATTCAACAGGTCCCGGAATATCCGGACCAGGCCAAACTGGCCACGGTCGAGGGCAAGCTTGCCGCCATGCCGCCGCTTGTGTTCGCCGGCGAGGCGCAGAGCCTGAAGCGCAAGCTTGGCGAGGTTGCCGAAGGCCGCGCCTTCCTTCTTCA
>JAAZUU010000198.1 GCA_018624035.1 Rhodobiaceae bacterium
ATATCCGCCGCCCGCCGGTCAAGCGGCATGCTGCCACCGGCAAAGCGCGCCGGGTCAAGCCTGCCAAGAACAAGATTGGCATCGGTCACCGTCGCGTCAGTGCCGCCCCGCGCATAACAGGCCGGCCCCGGGTCCGACCCGGCACTTTGTGGGCCGATGCGAATCCGGTCCAGCCTGTCGACCGAGGCGATGGAGCCGCCGCCGGCACCGATCTCGACCATCTCGATGACCGGAATTTTCAGCGGCGTGCCGCTTCCCTTCATGAAGCGGTGCGCGCGGTCCACCTCGAATTCGCGGTTCAGCAGCGGCTGGCCGTCGTCGATCAGGCAGATTTTCGCTGTGGTGCCGCCCATATCGAAGGAAATCAGCCGGTTCTCGCCAAGCTGGCGCGCCATATGGGCGGCCAGGATCGCGCCCCCGGCCGGTCCCGATTCAACAAGCCTGATAGGAAAGCGCGAGGCCGTCTCGATCGTCACCAGACTGCCGCCACTGGTCATCAGCAGACAGGGGCAGCGCAGCCCTGTCTCGGCAAGGCGGCTGTCGAGGTCGGCGAGATAGCCGGCGATCATCGGCCTGACATAGGCGTTGGCGACGGTGGTGGATTGCCGCTCATATTCCCGAATTTCGGGGCAGACATCCGATGACAGCGATATCGACAGGTCCGGCATCGCGGCGGAAAGGATCGCCGCCACACGCTGTTCATGTGCCGGGTTGGCATAGGCGTGGAGCAGCCCCACCGCCACGCTGTCGATTTGCGCGGCCCGGAGCGGCGGAATCAGCGCGGCCACCGCCTCTTCATCCAGCGGTGTCAGCGCCTCGCCATGGCAGCTCATCCGCTCATTTGCTTCAAACCGCAGCGCGCGAGGAATCAATGGCGGGTTGCGGTCCGCCTGGATGTCATACTGGTCAAACCTGTTCTCGAAGGCCATTTCCAGCGTGTCACGATGGCCCTTGGTGGTGATCAGGGCCGTTCTGGCGCCCTTGCGTTCGATCAGCGCGTTCGTGGCGAGAGTGGTGCCATGCACAACCAGATCGATGCTGTCGGGTCCGATCCCCGACTGTGCCAGGATCCGGTCGACCCCCTGCATCAGCCCGTCAGCCGGCCGCTCAGGCGTGGTCAGGACCTTGGCGGTATGGCGCCGGCCATCTTCGTCAAGAACGAGATCGGTGAAGGTGCCACCGATATCTATGGCAAGGCGGATGCTCACGGGCCCGGGTCCAATCATCGTTGAATGTGCTGTGCTGTCGTTTCTGGCTAGCCCTTCTTTTCCAGCGCCGCAAGGAAAGCGTCGAGTTCGGCGGCGGGAATTTTTGCATTCTCGGCTGGCCCGGGAAAGCTGCCATCAAGCGAGGCCTCGCGAAATGCGGACAACGCGGCACGGCGTTCGGCGGCCATCTGATCGGCGAGCGCGGCAAGATTGCCAAAGGCGCGGGAATGGCGCGGCAGTGGATTCTCGCCGCAGATGTCATTCTGGAACAGATACATCACGTCACCCCCGGGGCCGGAGCCAAGCGACACGGTGATGAGACCGGTGCGGGGGCTGATCGCGGCCATGACATCCGCCGGGATGACCTCCGCCTCGACCGAGAACGCGCCGGCATTCTCCAGATCACGGAAATCCTGTATCAGCGCCAGCGCCTCGTCCGCGGTCCGGCCGACAGCGCGCAGGCCGCCGCGCCAGGTCGATTTGCGTGGCACCAGACCAAGATGGCCCATTACCGGAATGTCCTCCTTCGCCAGCATCTCGACCACTTCCAGCCGGCGTGCCGTCATCACCGAATCCGCGCCTTTCTTCAGCGCTGTCAGCGCTCCGCGGAGGATGTCCTCATCCGTCTGATAATCCGGAATCGGCATCGCCGCGGTCAGGAAATGATGCGGCGCGCCCCGGCGCACGAGGTCCACATTGGCGGCGTTGCAGATCAGCATGTCGATGCCCGAATCCGCGGCGGCGGCGGCCTCCTCGACGGTATTCGCGGTCGTCTGCGTCAATTTGCGAACGCCCTTGCAGGCGCGGATATCAGCGGCCGTCAGGTTGCGCCGCGCCGGCTGGGCGTCCCATGTGTAAACAGGTTTTGTTTCCGTCTCCATGCCCGTCTCCATGCCCGTCTCCATGCCAGTCCTCCTTTACAAGGAACCGCTCCGCCATCTTGCGCCCCTTGTCACAATGTTTGCCGCCGGCGGCGCATCGTCATGTCCAGCCATCCTACCAGTCTTCATGCCGGGAACTGACTGCGAATCCGATGAATGCCAGCAACAGAGGATGATACTCCAATCAAGGCAGTTGATACCTTTTTATCATTTGTGGTCTTCATAAAATCGGATATTTCTTAATATACTCACCGTTGGCGGATATTGTTGCCGTGAGATGATATCGGTCCACGCATTTGTGTCCATGAACTTGACCGGAAAGCCATATCAACAGGGACCGCGACAGACAGACACTAAAGGAGCATATGTTCCATGAACCCTCTTTCAGACACGATAAAGGACATGAAACTGGCACCGATGCGCGAGGTCAGCAAGACATTGCAGATCCGCTGGTACAGGTGCCCGGTCGACAAGAAAATCCTGCGCAGCCTGATGACACCGGCGGATTCGCGTGGCCTGTTCATGGCACTTGGGCATCTTGGTCTTTGGGCGACAAGCGGCGGCATCGCCTTCTATCTGTTCTCGCAACAGATGTGGGTCGGGTTTGTCGCGGCGCTGTTTGTTCATGGCACGATCGGGTCTTTCTTCACCGCCCCGCATCACGAGCTGTGCCACCGCACGGTCTTCAGGACGAAATGGATGAACGAGGCGTTTCTCCGGATCTTCGCGCTTCTTGGCTGGAACAATTTCGAGATCTACCAGTTCAGCCACAATTACCATCATCGTTTCACCCTTCACCCCGAGGGCGACCGGGAAGAGGTGATGCCGGCGACGCCATCACTGCGCGCGCTGTATCTCCTGCAACTTCTGACAGTGAACATCTTCGGCGGTTACCAGTCGAAAGGCGTCGTGCCAA
>JAAZUU010000110.1 GCA_018624035.1 Rhodobiaceae bacterium
GAAAGACTGGCAAATGATCCGTCAGACGATACACAGAACGACGAACCGTCGGGCGATGCCGGGCCAGGACCCGACGACACAAAACAAGCCGATAACAAGGACAGCACCGACAAATCGTCAGCAGGACAAAGTGACACGACACATGGCGAAACCAGACTGACAACCACCGCCGGGGATACCAATAAGTCACTATCTGCAAGGACATCGAACAGGCCACCGGAGAATCAGGGGCAGACCACGGCAGGCACCGCGGCACCAGACAAGCGTTCCGATGATCAATCGGACCAGACACAGAAAAACGGACCGTCCAGCGGAAGATCGGGTGCCCCCGTGAAGCCACCGGCCGACACGAAACGACCCTATACCGAAAACAAAGAGAACACTCAGAAGGAGGAAGACATGAACGCCGACAAGCAACCGCACAGGGAGCAAGAAGACAATAGCAATCCCTCCTTGTTTTCACCCCATTTCGACCCAAACATCCCGTTTGACCCGTGGTCGCTGCCTGTGATCCCGAAGGATCAGTTCAATTCTGATGAGGGCTTGCCGCCAAGAGAAGAACCGCCGGCGGCGCGGAACACAGAAGACAATCCTGCCGGGGATGACCCCCGGAATGACAGGCCCCGAAATGATAGGCCCGATGACGACCCGCCGGGGGAAGATGCGCTGCTCAGACCGGAATTCCCATGGCGATCGCCCCATGCAGAAGAGGAAGATCTCAGCTGGGCCAACATCCATTCCGAAGATCCGTTTGTTGACCCGATTCCCCGGTTTCCAACATCACAACGGCAGCCCGGCAACCTCATCTCAATCCGGATCGAGGAAGGCAGGACCGACCTGTTTGCGCTGATTGCTGGAGACGGACGCAGCATGCAGGAGATCTTTGCGCCTGAACTCAATGTTCCGGGCTCGTTCTTCGAGGGTCCCGATGCTGAAAGATTCTATCTCGTTCACGAGCCCGCCAATGAGCCCGAAGGCTCGCCGGAAAGGCTTGTGATCAGATTTTCACGACCACCCGACTATCAGCGTCCCGGCGATGCGGACGGTAACAACACCTACGAGTTCCACCTTGGTTATTTTTTCTCCACACATTGGGGCAACCTGAGCTTCAGGGTGACGGTTGATAATGCGCCCGATCCCGTTGATCCTCCGCCCATTCCCATTGTGGATGATCGCCATCCTTTCGACCATCTCCCCGATCCCGTTATTGACTTACCTGATTTCTAGATCCGTGATTGACCCACCGTCACCGATAGACGGTCGCACTTGCGCGGCATATCATGGCCTGCTGACAAGAGGACAGGATCATGACCAAAACCATCATCATCACCGGCGCCGGTCGCGGCATTGGCGCCGCCACCGCGACTGCCTTTCTCGACGCCGGCTATCGGGTCGGACTGATCGGGCGGAACGGGGACACGCTGGCGGCGACGGCGGACGGGCACCAGAACGCGCTGGTGCTGCCATGCGATGTCGGTGTGCCGGAGGAGGTCGAGGCAAGCTTTGGCAAGGCGGTGGCGGCCTGGGGGCGGCTTGACGTATTGTTCAACAATGCCGGGCGCGGCAGCCCGGCCCGCACCATCGACGAGACGGACATCAATGACTGGCTGGATGTCGTGCGGATCAACCTGACAGGATCGTTCCTGTGCGCCCGCGCCGCCTTTGGTATCATGCGCGCCCAGACACCGCAGGGTGGGCGGATCATCAATAACGGGTCGATCTCGGCGCATGTGCCGCGCCCGGGATCATCTCCCTACACATCGACCAAGCATGGCATCACCGGACTGACCCGCACACTGTCGCTTGACGGCCGCCCGTTTGACATTGTCTGCGGACAGATCGATATCGGCAACGCGCTGACCGAAATGGCGATGCCGATGACCAGGGGCGTGCCGCAACCTGACGGGTCGATCCGGGCCGAAGCCACCATGGATGTCGCGCATGTCGCCTCGTCGGTGCTGCATATGGCCGAGATGCCGCTTGATGCGAATGTCCAGTTCATGACCGTGATGGCGCCGAAAATGCCCTTTATCGGGCGCGGCTAGCGGCGGATACCGGCGGCGTCAGCCGGCCCCGATATCATAGCCGGCGCAGGCGATGAAGGGCGTGTTGCGAAATTCCGGCTTGCCATAGGCGAAATCGCTGCCGTCAAGACAGGCGACGCGCCCGCCTGCCGCCCGCAACACCGCGTCACCCGCCGCCGTATCCCATTCCATGGTCGGGCCGAACCGCGGATAGACATCGGCCTCGCCAGCGGCCAGAAGGCCGAATTTCACGCTTGATCCGGTGGCGATGGCGTCGGTGATCCCATGCTCGTCCAGCCAGCCATTGGTCTGCGGGTCGCGATGCGACCGGCTGGCCACCGCCAGCGGACCGGTTTCCGGAATGTCCCTGACCCGGATCGCTCGTGTCTCGCCGCCCGATGTTTCCCATGCGCCGCCACCGACCATGCCGGCAAAAAACCGGTCCAGCGCCGGCGCATGGACGATGCCGAAGACCGGCCGGCGGTCAAGAACAAGCCCGATATTCACCGTGAAGGCGCCATTGCCGTCGGCGCGCAGGAATTCACGCGTGCCATCTATCGGATCGACAAGGAAGAACATCCGTGGCGGGTCGATGGCGTGGCTTGCCGCGTTTTCCTCGGACACCACCGCGATATCGGGGACGTGTTCCGCGAGGGCGGCGAGCAGGATCGCCTCGGCCGCCTCGTCCGCATCGCTGACCGGCGAGCCGTCGGATTTTGTGCGGGCGACAACGCCGCGCCGGTGAATCTCCATGATCACCTCGCCAGCCTGCAGCACCGCCGGTGTAAGGTCGGTCAGCAGGTCAGTCATCCGGCCTGTTGTCAAATTGTCGGGTGAAATCATGGCGCACTCCGGTCAGGCGGCGCAGTCTAGGCGGCTAGAGGTCGAGTTCCAACTGATTCCTTGCCATCCGGCCTGATGGGACGCGCCGTCCCGATGTGCGGTCGGAAATGAAATGGCGCCCGCCCCGGCTGCCATGCTTTTCCACCACGGCGGCGGCCTCGCTTGCATGCACGCCCGATTTGCGGATAGCAAACATGGCGGCCGCGGCGGCGCGTCTGGCCCGCCTTTCATCGACAAGCGGTGATGGATAGTCCGGCGCTGCCGCGGGCTTCAGCCAGGGCGTGTGGATCAGCATGTCCGGCATGGCGGCCAGTTCCGGCACCCACTGGCGGATGAAGATTCCCTGCGGGTCCTGATCCTGCGACTGTTTGACCGGGTTATAGATGCGGATGGTGTTGATGCCGGTGATGCCGGACTGCATCTGGCACTGGCTGTAATGGATTCCCGGTTCGTAATCGGTAAATCGGCGCGCCAGATGCAGCGCCGGCCCTCGCCAGTCGAGCCACAGATGATAGGCGGCAAAGCTCATCACCATGGCCCGCATGCGGAAGGTCAGCCAGCCGGTGGCATCAAGATGGCGCATACAGGCATCGACAAGCGGATAGCCTGTCCGCCCGGCCTGCCACGCCGCCAGCCACGCCGCCGCATCGCCATGTGACTTGTCCAGATCATGATAGGCGGAATGAAAGGGCCGGAATTCGGCCGCCGGTTCATCCTCCAGCTTCTGCATGAAATGGCAATGCCAGTGAAGACGGCTGTTGAAGCTCTTCAGCGACTGTTTCCAACCACGTTGCGCCACGGCCGGCCGGTGATCGATCTCGTCCCGCGTCTGCTGCTGTGCCTGCCACACCTCGCGCATGGACAGGGCACCAAAGGCAAGATAGGGGGACAGCCGCGAACATGTCGTCGGCGCCGTCACCGGTGACGACATACTGAAACGATAGGCCTGCGCGCGATGCGACAGAAAGCTCGACAGGCGTTCCAGACCGGCCTGCCGTCCTCCCGGCTGGCGCTGCGGACAATGGTCGTCGGCAAGGCCAAGCCGGCGCGGGTCGGGCCAGTCATCAGCGCTGACATGAACAGGCATCAGGCTGCGAGGTGCCGGGATGGCCTGCTTTGCCATCATCGCGTCCCACTTGCCGGCCCAACCGCGCCGTGAGCCCATCCGCCGATGGATGCCGAACTGCATCTCCTCGACAATCCGCACGCCGGCCGACCGCGCCCAGGCGCGCACCCGCCGGTCACGGTCATAAGTCCAGCCATTCCAGGTTTCCTGATGCATCCGGATGGTGGTCACACCATGTTCGGCGCACAGCGTGGACAGGATCTCGACGGCATCACCGACACGCAGCACCAGAGGCTGGCCAAGCGCCGTCAGGTCGCGGTCAAGCTCGCCAAGGGATTCGGCGAGAAAATCATAATGCCGGCCGGCCATGTCAGGCTGCCGCCACAATTCAGGCTCAAGGATATAGAGCGGGATAACCGGGCCCTTAGCCGCCGCCGCGGCCAGCGGCGCGTGGTCGTGAATCCGCAGGTCGCGCTTGAACCAGACAATTTCCACGATGTTCCCCTTCTGTACCTGCCCTTCAGCAGATAGAGAGGCATGGGGCGCGGGTCAATGAAGACATCGCTCCGACGGACCAAATGCCGCACAGGTCACGATATGCCATCCTGGCGGTGTGCTTTTTGTCGGTGAGTTGGCTAGCGCGGCTTCATTTCGCTGGCGATGGCGCGAAGGCCGCGCGCCAGTGTCACGGCGTCGATCGCGACAGCCACGAAATCCACGCCCCGGTCGATATAGCCGCGCGCCACCACAGGGTCGAGCGCCATGATCCCCGAGGCCTTGTCCGAGGCGGCGATCCTGTCTAGGGCGGCCTCGATCTCGGCAACCACCTCCGGCGCGCCGGGATTGCCGATATGGCCAAGGTTGGCGCTGAGGTCGGACGGGCCGATGAAGATGGCATCGACACCCTCCACCGCGATCAGATCGTCGATGGCGTCAAGGCCGGCCCTGTTTTCAACCTGCACGACAAGGCACATCTCGTCATTCGCCGTGGTCAGATAATCGGTATGCGAGGAAAATCCGGTGGAGCGCGCGCCGGCCCCGCCAACACCGCGAACGCCCTGTGGCGGATAACGCATCGCGCGCACCAGCTCTTCGGCCTGGTCACCGCTCTCGACCATCGGCACGATCAGCGTCTGGCATCCCAGATCGAGGATCTGCTTGATGACATGCGTCTCGCCGATGGGTGGGCGGACCGCCGCCGGCACGCCATAGCCGGCAATCGCCTGAAGCTGGGCCAGCACCGATGGCAGGTCGTTCGGCGAATGTTCGGTATCAACCAGCAGCCAGTCGAAATCGGCGGTGGCGGCGATCTCGGCGGCGATAGCGGTGCCCTGGGTCAGCCAGCAACCGACGGTCTGGCGGCCTTCCTTCAATGACTGTTTGAATATGTTGACCGGGGCTGCCATGGCGGTCTCTCCTTTTCATCTGAGATGTTGATCCGGCGGGGTGGCCAACCGGCTATTCGAAATTCACCCTGACCGTACCAAAAGACCCATAATCGGCAAGGAAGCTGTCGCCATGACGCGCCTCGATCGGCCGGATGAAGCTTCCCGACAGCACGACATCGCCGGCACGAAGGCCGTCCCCATATCGGGCCAGCCGGTGGACAAGCCAGGCCATGCTGAGAACCGGATCATTCAGGACGCCGGCACCAAGCCCGGTTTCCTCGACCTCGTCATTGCGCGTCACGATGGCGCCGACCCAGCGAAGGTCGGTCTGATCAATGGCGTGTGTCATGTCGCCAAGAACGATGCCGGCATTCGCCGCATTGTCGGAAATGGTGTCGAGAACACTGCGCTGCGCCCCGGTGTCCGGATCGGCCCGATAGATCCGCGTATCGAGAATCTCCAGCGCCGGCGCGACATGGTCGGTGGCGGCGATGACATCGGCCGGCGTGACCTCCCCACCGGAAAGGTCGGTTTTCATGATGAAGGCGATCTCGGCCTCGATCCGCGGCTCGATGAAGCGGCCGGCCGGCACGGTGCCGCCATGATCAAAAAACATGTCGGCGAACAGGATGCCGCTGTCCGGAATGTCGATATTCAGCGCGTATTGCATGGCTTTCGATGTCAGGCCGATCTTCCAGCCGCGGATAACCCCGCCGGCGGCAAGCTTGCGCCTGACAAAGGCGGCCTGCACGGCATAGGCATCATCCATATCCATGCCGGGATGTGCCGCCGAGATCAGCCGTGTCTGGCTGCGGTCACGCTCGGCAATGAACAGCGCCTCGCCGGCGGTCGCCACCTGATCCTCATTCATCACCGGCATCTACCAGACCTCCTCGTCACACACGCCGTTGCGAAGCGTGCCAAGCCCCTCGGCGGAGATTTCGACGATATCGCCGGGACAGAGCCATTTCGGCGGGTCAAAACGCGCCCCGGCCCCGGTCGGCGTGCCGCAGATCAGCACATCGCCGGGCGCCAGCGCGGTGAAGGTCGAGACGTAATCGATGATCTTCGTGAAGCCGAAGATCATGCGGCCGGTGCGGTCCTGCTGGCGCAACTCGCCATTGACCCGCGTCGTCAGCTCGATATCGGCCAGCATATCCGGTCCGGTGAAAGGCAATAGCGACGGCCCCATCGCCGCCGAGCGGTCCCAGTTCTTGCCCTGCGTGACATTGAATTTGGCATGCCGCACCCAGTCGCGGATCGTCCCTTCATTGCACAGCGTCACCGCGGCGACATGGTCCCAGGCATCGGGTTCGGCGATACGCCGCCCGCCACGCCCGATGACGATGGCGATCTCGCCCTCATAATCAAGCTGTTCGGATTCAGGCGGGCGGACCAGATCATCACCATGGCCGACGAACCCGGACGGGAAGCGCACGAAAAGCGACGGGTTCAGCTGCGATGTCTGCCCGTCCTTATATTCGTCATTGCGATCCGGAAAATTCACCCCGACGCAGACGATCTTGCCGGGGGTGGCCTTGCCGGGGACACTCAATGGCGCCAGCAGCGTGACATCGGCAAGCGCCGGACCGGCATTGCCTTCGGCGGCGAACAGCGCGGCCAGCGCGCCGGCATTGGCGGCGGCGGCAAGGCTGTCGAACCGGTCGGCGAACAGATCTGTCAGGTCGGTGACGGTGTCACCGTCAAGCCGCCCGAAGCGGGTCTGTCCCTGATGAAGGAAGCTGATAAGGCCTGTCATTCAAATATCTCCTGCCGGGGTCGGTGCGCCCTAGGGGGCGACGATGGGCTGCGCGCGCAGGTCCGGCGCCTGCGACTCGGTGCCGGTAAAGGTCGTGCCATGCTCAAACCAGGATTTCGGTGCCGGCGCGCCCCACAATGTCTGGCGTTGCGGGTCCTTCAGATCCCAGTGGATCGGCTCATGGTCCGGATCGACGGTCTGGTAGTCCGAACAATAGATCTCGGTCCGGTGGCCATCGGGGTCGAGGATATAGAGGAAGAAGGCGTTGGCAATGCCATGCCGGCCGGGGCCGCGTTCGATATTGCCGACATAACCGGTTGTCGCCATGACATCCAGAAGATCGATAATGTTCATCGGCGTCGGCACCCAGAAGGCGACATGGTGAAGGCGCGGACCGACACCGTTGGTGAAGGCAATGTCATGAACACCGCCCTTGCGGTGCATCCAGGCCGCCCAGAGCCGGCCTGTCTCCTGATCTTCGGTATATTCGGTGGTTCGGAAGCCGATGTCGTTATAGAAGGCGACGCTGTCATCGACATGCGGTGAAAAACAGTTGAAATGGTCGATCCGCAGGGGTTTCACGCCTTTGTAAAGCGCATATTGCTGATGGATGGTCGGCAGGCGTTCCATCTCGAAATAGAATTCCAGCGGGATGCCATGCGGGTCGCGAACGCGGATCGTGCGGCCCTGAAACGGGCGCTCGACCCATTCGACATCATGCCCCTTCGCGGCAAAGTGAGCGGCGGCGCGATCGACATCCTCTTCCGAGAACAGGCGGAACGCCATATAGCTGCATGACGGCTCCACACCGCGGCGCAGCACCAGGCAATGATGGCCGCGTTCTTCCATAGCCCGCAGGCAGATGATCTCGGAATCCTCGAAACTGACCTGAAGGCCAAGCATATCGGCATAAAAGGCGCGGCTGGCGGCAAGGTCGGTGACAATCAGCTCGGCATGCGAGACGCGAACGATATTGAAGTCCGGATAGAGATTTGGCGCGGGGACGGGCATGGCGCGCTCCTAGAGGCCGAGTTTCGGGACGTTGCGGGGCGCTGTCGCAAAGGCAACATTGCGGGTTTCCATGTAGAAATCAAATGACCAGTCACCGCCATCACGCCCGATCCCCGATTCCTTGGTGCCGCCGAACGGAGTTGGCAGATGCCTGACATTGTCCGAATTCACCCAGATCATACCGGCATCCATCCCATCGCTGAACCGCAGCGCGCGCGTCACGTCATTCGTCCACAGATATCCGGCAAGACCGTAGGCCACATCATTGGCAAACCCAAGCGCCTCATCCTCGCTGTCAAACGGGATCGCCGTCAGGACAGGCCCGAAAATCTCCTCGCGCGCCACCCGCATGGTCTGGCTGGCACCGGTGAACAGCGTTGGCGCGACATAGCATCCGGCCGCAAGATCGCCCTCCATGACCTTCTCGCCACCGGCGGCGATGGTCACGCCCTCGGCGCGGGCCACGTCGAAATAGGACAGCACCTTGGCTTCATGGTCGGGATGGATCAGCGGACCGACAACCGTGTCCGGGTCAAGAGGATGACCGATTTTCAGGCGGCGCGCCTTGTCGGCCAGGACGGCGACGAAGTCATCATGGATTGATGAGTCAACCAGAACCCGGCTTGACGAGGTGCAACGCTCACCATTCAGCGAATAGATCATAAAGGCGGCGGCATCAGCGGCACGTTCCAGATCGGCATCGGCAAACACGACCACAGGGTTCTTGCCGCCAAGCTCGAAATGGACGCGTTTCAGCGTATCCGCGCCCTGCCGCATGATCAGCTTGCCGGTTGCGCTCTCTCCGACAAAGGCGATGGCCTTGATCGCCGGATGCTTGGTCAGCGCGCGGCCCGCCTCCTCGCCAATGCCGTTCACAAGGTTCCAGACACCGGGCGGCAGTCCAGCCTCAGCGGCGATATCCATCAGGATGCGCGCCGTCAGCGGTGACAGTTCAGCCGGCTTGTGAACAACGGTGCATCCGGCGGCCAGCGCCGGCGCAATCTTCCATGTCGAAAGCATGAAAGGTGTGTTCCAGGGCGTGATC
>JAAZUU010000030.1 GCA_018624035.1 Rhodobiaceae bacterium
ATATGTGGGAGCCGGAAGAGGATATCTACTGGGGCACCGAGGACACCTGGCTTGGCGACAAGCGCTATACGGGTGAGCGCGAGCTGGAAAACCCGCTTGCCGCCGTGCAGATGGGCCTGATCTATGTCAATCCGGAAGGCCCGAACGGCAAACCGGATCCGATGGCCTCGGCCCACGACATCCGCGAGACCTTTGCCCGCATGGCGATGAATGACGAGGAAACCGTGGCGTTGGTCGCCGGCGGTCATACCTTCGGCAAATGCCATGGTGCTGGTGATGCCGGTCTTGTCGGGCCCGAGCCCGAGGGGGCCAGCATCCAGGAACAGGGTCTTGGCTGGCGCAGCGATTTCGAGAGCGGCAAGGGCGTTCACGCCATTACGAGTGGCCTTGAAGGTGCCTGGACACCAAATCCGATCAAGTGGGACAATGGCTATTTCGACATGCTGTTCGGCTATGAGTGGGAGCTGACAAAGAGCCCGGCCGGCGCCTATCAGTGGACACCGACCGACGCCTCGGCCGGCGATCTGGTGCCCGACGCGCATGACCCGGACCGCCGCCACGCGCCGATGATGGCGACGACCGACATCGCGCTTCGCACCGACCCGGCCTATCTGGAGATCTCACGTCGCTTCCATGCCAATCCGGATGAGTTCGCCGATTCCTTCGCGCGCGCCTGGTTCAAGCTGACGCATCGCGACATGGGGCCGAAATCGCGCTATGTCGGGACCGAGGTGCCGGCCGAGGATCTGATCTGGCAGGATCCGGTTCCGGCGGTCGACCACGCGCTGATCGATGCCGGTGACGTGACCGCGCTGAAGGCAAGCATCATGGATAGCGGCCTGTCGGTGTCCGAGCTTGTTGGCGCGGCATGGGCCTCGGCCGCGACCTTCCGCGGGTCGGACAAGCGTGGCGGTGCCAATGGTGGCCGCATTCGTCTGGCCCCGCAGCGTGACTGGGATGTGAACCAGCCGGTGCAGCTGGACAAGGTGCTGGCCGCGCTCGAGGGCGTTCAGTCCGCCTTCAACGCGTCTGCCGCGGGTGGCAAGAAGGTATCGATGGCCGATCTGATCGTGCTTGGCGGCTGTGCCGCGATCGAGGCCGCCGCCGCGAAGGCCGGCCACAAGATCGAGGTGCCGTTCACCGCCGGCCGCACCGACGCTGTTCAGGAGCACACGGATATCGAGTCCTTTGCCGTTCTCGAGCCGCTTGCCGACGGTTTCCGCAACTATCTGCAGGCGGATTTCGCTGTCTCGGCCGAGGAGCTGCTTCTCGACAAGGCACAGCTGATGACGCTGTCGGCACCGGAAATGACGGTGCTTGTCGGCGGGATGCGCGTCCTGAACGCCAATGCCGATTCGCAGCATGGCGTGTTCACCGACCGGCCGGAGACGCTCAGCACCGACTTCTTCGTCAATCTGCTGGATATGGGTACCGAATGGAAGCCGGTATCGGCTGCCGAGGATGTGTTCGAGGGCCGCGACCGCGCCAGTGGCGAGGTCAAATGGACCGGCACACGGGTCGATCTGGTCTTCGGGTCGAACTCGCAGCTGCGGGCGCTGTCGGAAGTTTATGCCGGCGCCGGTGCCGAGGGCCGCTTCGTCGCCGACTTCGTGGCGGCCTGGTCGAAGGTGATGGATCTCGACAGGTTCGAGGTCGCCTGACGCCTGCCGCCAGACAAAGAATGTCAGGACGGCGCCACGGCATGATCGCGGCGCCGTTTCTCTTTGCCGTTGTTTCAGATTTTGTGAAACCCTGATATCGGCCAATGGTATCAACCAATGATATCGGCTAATGATATTGGCCAGTGATGTCGGGCGGGCCTAATTCAGAACCTCACCCTCGACAAGGCCCCAGAGCGAGGTGCGGGACACCCAGCCGCGAATGTCACCGGTGGCCACCCGGCACCACTGGTTCGGGCAGGATTGCAGCTCCAGCAGCGCGTTGCGTTCGGCAACCGCGACCAGACCCGTGCCGTCGTCTGCCTCGGCATAGAGGCGGGCCGAGCTTGTTGTCACAAGCGCCATCCGCTTCAGCGATACCACCGAATGATGCATCCAGCCGGTCGCGCCGTCATGGTCGACGACCTTGCGCCACACGCCGAATTCGGCCTCGACCCGCAGCGGCAGCCCGGTCTTTCGATAATGCCAGAGAATAGGATATTCGGTTCCCGGCCCGGCCCGCATGTTCACATTGTCGGATTTCAGCGTGACAAAGCGTGGGACCGGCAGGCCGCTGCCGCGCACGGTCAGCCGGATTTCGCTGGAATCGTCGGCGGCATGAGCGGCGGTGACGGCATCAGCCCCCCCTATACCGCTGACGGTGCCGAGAAGTGGCAGACACAGAAGTGGCAAAAGGAACCTTGGGAAGGGTCGAAAAGATTTTTTCATCGGTCTCTTGTTCTGATAAGGTCTCAGGGACTGGAATATCACGGCATTGTCCCCGATTGGTCGGGGGATATAGTAGGATGTTTTCTCGGACCATGCCACATATCCGGGGGCCGCGCCGAAAGAGTGCAAGGAATGAACCAGAAGAAGCCCGTCGTCTTTCTGACCCGAAAGCTGCCAGACTCGACCGAAACCAGGATGCGCGAGCTGTTTGACGCGCGGCTCAATGAAAGCGACGCGCCGCTGTCCGGTGACGAGATGCGCGCCATTGTCAAGGAAGCGGATGTTCTGGTGCCAACGGTTACCGACCGGATCGACGCCGATCTGATCGCGGCCGCCGGTGACCAGCTGAAACTCATCGCCTCCTTCGGTACCGGGGTAGACCATATCGACCTTGCGGCGGCCCGTGCCCGTGGCATCACTGTCACCAACACGCCGGGCGTGCTGACCGAGGACACGGCCGATGTGGCGCTGGCGCTCATGCTGGCGGTGCCACGGCGGATCGCCGAGGGGGACAAGAGGGCGCGCTCGGGGAACTGGACCGGCTGGTCGCCGACCGGCATGCTTGGTCACCGGATCAATGGCAAACGCCTTGGCATCATCGGGATGGGACGGATCGGATCCGCGGTGGCGCGCCGGGCACGGGGGTTCGGACTGAGCATCCATTACCATAACCGCAAGCCGGTGCATCCCGAGGCCGAGGCCGAGCTTGAGGCGACCTACTGGGAATCGCTGGACCAGATGCTCAGCCGCGTCGATATCGTTTCGGTGAACTGCCCGCACACTCCGGCCACCAGCGGATTGCTGAACCGCGAGCGGCTGGAGCTGATGCAGCCCTCGGCCTATCTTGTCAACACCTCGCGCGGCGAGGTGGTCGATGAGGCGGCGCTTGCCGAGCTTCTGGCAAGCCGCCATATCGCCGGTGCCGGCCTCGATGTCTATGCCGACGAGCCGAACATCACCCCGGCGTTGATGACGCTGCCGAATGTCGTGCTGTTGCCGCATATCGGCTCGGCGACAATCGAGGGTCGTCTTGAAATGGGTGACAAGGTGATCATCAATATCCAGACTTTCTGGGATGGTCATGCGCCACGCGACCGCGTGATCGAGGCGATGCTCTAGGGCTCAGATGTTCCGGACACCGCAGGTGCTGCAGTCGTTGCGCCGCGACGTGCTGATTTCCATGAAACCGCCGCCGCGCGCATCGAACAGAAGCAGTCGGCCGGTCTGTTCGCCGCCGATACCAAGAATCCAGTTCACCGCCTCCAGCGCCTGCAGTGCGCCGATCACCCCGGTGACCGGGCCGAGAATGCCGGCCTCCGAACATCCCGGTGCCTGCTGCGCGTCCGGCATGTCGGGAAACACACAGCGGAAACAGGGCGAATCGGGCGTGTCAGCATGGAACAGCGCCAGCTGACCCTCGCTTCGCACCGCGCCGCCAAAGACCAGCGGCGTTCCGGTGCGCCAGGCGGCGTCACCAAGCAGATAGCGGGTCTCGACATTGTCCGAACAGTCGATGACAAGATCGTGGTCGGCCAGCAGCGTCTCCACATTGCCGGCGTCAAGACGTTCACGGCGCGGCGTGATCTCGATGCCGGGATTCAGCGCGGCGGCCGTGGCTGCGGCCCGCTCGACCTTCGGGGCGCCGATGCTCGCTGTTGTGTGAAGGATCTGCCGGTTGAGGTTGGTCAGCTCGACCGCCTCGTCATCAAGAATGGTGATGTGACCCACCCCGGCAGCGGCAAGGTAGAAAATCACCGGCGAGCCGAGCCCGCCCGCACCGACGACCAGCATGCGGGCCGCAAGCAGCCGTTCCTGGCCGTCCTCGCCGACATCCGGCATGATGACCTGGCGGGCATAGCGTTCGAGATCCGCATCATTCAGCATCGGCTCATATCCCCGTCGATCCAAATCCGCCGTCAGCGCGGTCGGTGGCATCCAGCCTGTCGACGCGTACAGGCGATGCCTGAATGACCGGCGCCACCACCATCTGCGCGATTCGCATGCCTCGGCTGACGGTGAAGGGTGACTCGCCAAGATTGATCAGGATGATCCTGACCTCGCCACGATAGTCACTGTCGATGGTCCCCGGGGCGTTGGCAACTGTGACGCCGTGCCGCAAGGCAAGGCCCGAGCGCGGCCTGATCTGCACCTCATGGCCATCAGGCACCGCCATGGCAAGTCCTGTCGGAACGGCATGCCGTTCGCCGGGCGCGATCACGATGTCGGCTTCGATGGCGGCCGCGACATCCATGCCGGCGGCGCCGGTGCTTTCATAGGCGGGAAGTTGCAGATCGCCGAAATGCGGCAGGGTCCGGATGGGCAGGGTGATACTCATGCGAACTGCGCCTCGATCCGCGTGACCAGCCTGTCCGCAAGCGCGGCTTTCGACATGGGCTGCCATGCCTCGGACTCATTGCCGGTGACGAGCACGGCGCTGTTGTCATCGCTGCCGAAGACCGGCTTGCCGTCGGCACCGGAAATCATGTTGCCGACAATCCAGTCGCATCCCTTGCGCGCCAGCTTCGCCATCACGTTTTCCTGCAGCTCCGCAGCCTCGGCAGCGAACCCGACAACAAGCCGTGGCCGGCTGGCGTGGGTGGAGAGATGGCGCAGGATGTCCGGATTCTCGGCAAGCGACAATATCGGCGGCTGGCCGTTCGCGGTTTTCTTGATCTTTCCGTCCAGCGCGCCGGTGACGCGCCAGTCGGCGACCGCGGCGGCGCAGACAGCAAGATCGGCCGGCAGGGCGGCCTCGCAGGCTGACAGCATGTCGCGGGCTGTTTCGACCGGCACCAGTTCGACATCCTGCGGTGCCGGTATCGAGACTGGTCCGCTGACAAGTGTCACCCGCGCGCCCCGGCTGGCCAGCGCGGCGGCAATGGCGTGGCCCTGCTTGCCGGATGACCGGTTGGCGATGAAGCGGACGGCATCGATCGGCTCGACGGTCGGTCCTGAGGTGACGATAGCGTGGCGGCCGGCAAGCGGGCTGTTCACCGGTCTGCCGGCGGCCAGGTCAAGTTGGTGCAGGGCGGCGCTGACAACGGCTTCCGGCTCGCTCAGCCTGCCGGTACCCTCCTCGCCGCAGGCCATGTCGCCGGCGGTCGGGCCGACAAACTGCACGCCGCGGCTGCGAAGACGCTGCAGATTGTCCTGTGTCGCCGGATTGGCCCACATCGCCGGGTTCATCGCCGGTGCCATCAGCACCGGCGCGTCGGTTGCCAGCAGGATGGTTGTGGCGAGGTCGTCCGCAAGCCCGTTCGCCGCCCGCGCCATCAGATTGGCCGTCGCCGGCGCGACCAGCACGAGATCGGCCTCGCGGGCCAGCCGTATATGGCCCATCTCCGCCTCGTCGGTCAGTGAGAACAGATCTGTGAAGGTCTTCCGGGCGGTCAGGGCGGACAGGCTGAGCGGGGTGATGAATTTCTGTGCGCCGCGTGTCATCACGCCGGTGACCGTCACATCGTGATCCTGCAGGCGGCGCGCCACTTCAAGCGCCTTGTAGGCGGCGATGCCGCCACCCACGACCAGCAGCACGCGGCGGCGAGCTGTGATGTCGGTCTCTTCCGGATCGGCAAGCGCCAGGCTCCCCGGGTCGATCTGCCAGCCGCGGGCGCGCAAGGCCTCGCAGACAGGCGCATGGGCGCGCTGAGGCAACGCGCCCCTTGCAAGGTAATTGCTGATGGCGCTGGGCCCGACTCCGAGGAGGTCCTGCAAGGCCTGACGTCCGCCAAGCGCGGTAATGATGGCGGGAAGATCACAATTTTTCATATGGATTCTCTAAATGTGAATTTTTATGAATTTATGTGAAAATAGCGACAAAAACAACCATGAGGGCCAGCATCGCCGTCACAAAAGGCCAGGCGCTTCTGCCCTTTGCCGGTGCTGGTTCGTGACGCGCCTCGAGCGCGTTCAGGATGCGAGGCAGCCGCGTCATCAGCATCATCACCTCCTCGAACAGATCCTCGGCCCGTCTGGCAAAGCTTGCCTGATCCTGCATCCAATGGCTGGCGAGCGGACGTGCCAGCATCCACATATCGGCCTCCGGGTTTAGCTGGCGCGCCACGCCTTCGGCCATCATCATGGTCTTTTGCAGCAGATTGAATTGCGGCTGCACGTCGATGGCGAAACGGCTCGACAGTTGAAAGATCTGCCCAAGAACGGTGCCAAGCGATACATCGCCAAGGGGTTTGCCCATAATCGGCTCGGCAACCGCGCGGATCGATTGCGCGAAAGGTGCCAGCGGTACGTTCTCGCCAAGCATTCCGGCATCGGCATGCAGGCGCGCCACCGCATCATAGTCGCGGTCGATCATCGCCGTCAGAAGCCGCGCCAGAAACAGCCTGTCCGCAAAATCCAGATGTCCCATGATGCCGAAATCAATCGGCACCAGCGTGCCGTCGGCGGCGATGAAGATATTGCCGGGATGCATGTCGGCATGGAAGAAGCCGTCGCGGAACACCTGGTTGAAGAAACACCGCGCCGCGGCCTCGGTGATCCGTTCAATATCATGACCGGCAGCGGTCAGGCCATCGACATCGTCGATCCGGATTCCGTCGATCCATTCGATCACCAGCATCGCCGTAGTTGTATGTTCCAGATCGACCCACGGGACATGGATACCCTCATCATCCGCCATATTGTCGGCAAGCTTGCCGGCCGCCGCCGCCTCAAGACGAAGATCGAGCTCGATATCCGAAATCTGTGTGAACTGGTCCACCGCGGTGACAAGTTTCAGCCGTTGCAGGTTCGGCGCCAGCCATTCAAGAATGCGCGCCAGCGAATAGAACAACGTGGTATCGGATTGCATACGCCGCCTGATTCCGGGCCGCAGCAGCTTCACCGCCACCTGCCGGCCATCGACAAGTTCGGCGTAATGCACCTGCGCGATCGAGGCGGCCGCCACCGGCACATCGTCAAAGCGGCGGAAGATCTCGTCAAGCGGGCGTCCCGCCTCGCTGGCCACCTGGCGGCGCGCCAGATCCGGCCCGAAGGCCGGCAGGCGATCCTGAAGAAGGCTGAGCGAATGCGCCATTCTCGGCCCGATCAGATCGGCCCGCGTCGACAATGCCTGACCGAATTTGATGAAGCCCGGGCCAAGCCTGATCAGCGCCTCGGCAAGCGCGCTGCCAGCGTCCCGGCGCGCGCCGCGCGAGCGGATCAGCCTGTCGACAAGCGAACAGAGCCGTCGCATCCAGCCCGGCAGCATCGTGATCTGCGCCATATGACCAAGTGTGCCGGCCCGGCCAAGATGCCAGGCAATCACCGGCAGGCGCAGCATGGCCAGACTGATCTGCCATCCGGACGCACGCATCAGTCGAGCTTCCATCCTGAATTGATACAGGCGATGCCGGCCGACATTCGCCGCACCCGTACCTGGGCAAAGCCGGCCCCGGCGAACATGTCGGCCAGCACCTCCGGTGTCGGGAAGGTACGAATCGATTCCACCAGATAGCGATAGCTGTCGCCGTCGCCGGCGACAAGCTGACCAAGCCGAGGCAGGACATTGAATGACCAGGAATCATAAGCCCGTGCCAGCACCTCGTTGCTGACCTGTGAGAATTCAAGGCACAGGAAGCGGCCGCCCGGCCGCAGGATCCGGTGCGCCTCGGCCAGCGCCGCCTCGCGGTTGGTGACATTGCGAAGCCCGAAGGCGATGGTCACCAAATCGGCGCTCGATGTCTCGAAAGGCAAAGCTTCCGCATTGCCGACACACCAGGTCAGCCGGTCGGCAAGCTTGCCGAGATCGCGCCGCCCGCGCCCGGCCGCCAGCATCGATTCATTGATGTCGGTAACCGCCGCGCTGCCGCCGCCGGCTTTCAGGAATCGCAAGCTGATATCGCCGGTGCCGCCGGCCAGATCGACAAGATGCTGATCGGGCTGCGGGGCCATCCAGTCGACCATCGCGGCCTTCCACAGCCGATGCACGCCGCCGCTCATCAGATCATTCATGATGTCATAGCGGGTCGCCACCGAATCGAACACGTCGCGGACCAGCCCGGCCTTTTCCGCTCGGCGCACCCTGCGAAATCCGAAATCGATATCCTGATCCCCGAAATCGGATCCCGGGGGCGCTTGACGCTGGCTCATTCTGACCGGTCCATATTCTGTCACGACGGCTCTTCCGTCAGGGGGTTTTCCGGCTATGCTGGCGCCGGACAGGGTTCTGTTCCATGTGATACACGAAAATACGCCGGAAGGACCAAACATAATGTCGCGACCCGCTATCAACCAGACCGACATAGCGACGCTGCACCATGCCTGAGCTTCCCGAGGTCGAGACCGTGCGCCGGGCACTTGTGCCGGTGATGGAGGGGCGCCGAATCGGCGATGCCTATATTGGGCGGCCCGATCTGCGCTGGCCGCTGCCGGACAATCTGGCGGCGCGCCTGACCGGCCGGCTGGTGGGCCCGCTTGCGCGGCGCGGCAAGTTCCTGCTGGTGTCGCTTGACGGTGACGAGACGATGCTGATGCATCTTGGTATGTCGGGGTCGGTGCGGATCCATCACGACCGGCCTGCCATCGGAACGCATGATCATATGGTTCTGGAGATGGAAGGCCCGGCCGGCCCGGCCTGGATTGTCTTCAACGATCCCCGCCGGTTTGGCTGGATCGATCTTTTCGGTGGCGGGACCCATCCGATGCTGGCCGGTATGGGCCCGGAACCGCTTGGCAATGAATTCTCGGCGACAACGCTGATGGACGGCCTGGCGGGGCGGCGTGGCCCGGTCAAGACGGCGCTTCTTGATCAGCGGCTTGTTGCCGGAATCGGCAATATCTATGCCTGTGAGGCGCTGTTCGGGGCCGGTATATCACCCCGGCGGCGGGCCTATACCATTCGCCGCCAGCGCGCCGACCGGCTTGCCGCCGCGATCAGGAATGTCCTGACCCGGGCCATCGAGGATGGTGGCACCAGCCTTCGCGACCATGTCCAGCCCGGTGGTGAAATCGGCTATTTCGTGCAGCGGCTTTCGGTCTATGGCCGCGCCGGCGCGCCATGCCACAGATGTGGTGCGCCCGTCCGCGCCCTTGTGCAGTCCGGGCGAAGCAGTTTTTACTGTCCCGACTGTCAGCGCTGAGGTAGCCTGAATCCATGTCATGCCCGTCCTTGAAACCGATGCCGAAGTCCCGCCGGTCGCTGTCGGCGCTGCTTGCCTCAGCGCTGCTGTTTGCCGCGATCACATTTGCCGCGATCACATTTGCCGGTCCCGGTCTCAACGCGCAGAGTCCGCAGCAGCAATGGGTCGGCGACCTGCCGATCATGGCCGGCATGACCATCGAGCCGGAGCTCGGTTTCGCCTTTGATTCCCCCGGAGGCCGGATTGTTCTTGTCTTCGCGTCATCATCAACCGACGCCGAGGGCGTGTTTGCCTATTATAATGATGCTCTGGCAAGCCTTGGCTGGACCGGATCGGACGGCAGCTGGGAGCGGGGCGGTGAAAGCCTTGGCCTGGCACAGGTCGATACATCGGTGGGACGCCTCTGGCGGATCCGGCTGAGCCCGCGCTGAGGCGGCGTGACAGTGCCTTTTTCCGGCGCAAAACCGCTTGACGAAGCTTCGTAAATCGGCGATAAGCCGCAACTCAACTGAAATTGACAGGATGGTCCGATGGCCAATCATATTTCTGCCAAGAAGCGGATCCGCCGCAACGCGCGTCGCGCAGCCATCAATGGCGCCCGCATGAGCCGCATCCGTACCTTTGTGAAAAAGGTCGAAGCGGCGATTGACAGTGGCGACGCCGAGGGGGCCCGCACGGCCCTGCGCATCGCGCAGCCGGAAATCCAGCGTGGCGTGACACGCGGCGTGTTGCACCGCAACACCGCCTCGCGCAAGATTTCGCGTCTTGCCGCGCGTGTAAAGGCCGTTGCTGCCTGACGCACCCGCCCGAATCGCATGAATTCAACGCCCGGTTGCTCGCAGCCGGGCGTTTTTTGTTGGCCGGTGCTGCTGGCGGGCCGTCGGCCATGCGCGGCCAGGGTCGAAGTGAGGTGTGAACTTGGCTGGTGATGTTGAGACGAAATGTCATGCAACACCGATTCGGGCACTGAAATTTTTCACTTTCACTTCTCATCGCCCGTGCTGAGCCGTGCTGGCTGTCAACAGAAATTTCTGCAAGCGGCGCCGCTTTATTTGCTGTTTCGTCCCTCTGACCATCTTGCGCAGACCGATTGCCAGCAAGTAATGTCGAGCCAAGGTCGCGGACGTCGACCGTGTTGAATAGATTGTACTGAACCGGGGGCACGCTGCATGTCAGGCAGACAATATCCAGACCAGTCTGACAGCAAGCTGACCAAGCCGGACGCGCCGGCTGCCGATCCTTCATTGACAACATCAGACAACACCGCGACGACGGGCGACGCGTGGGAACGGGTGACCATGCGTATGCGCCAGGATATCGGTGAGGCGGCGTGGCGAAACTGGATCAAGCCGCTGCGGGTCAGCCGGCTCGAGGATGGCACGCTGACCCTCGAGGCCAGCTCGATGCTGGCGCGCGAGCGGGTGACCAGCCAGTATGCGGACAGGCTGCGGGTTATTTCCGCTGCCGAATACGGCACCGTTCGCAAGGTCGAGATCAGTCTTGCCAGCCAGCAGGCACCGCGCATGTCGCGGCAGAAGCGCGCCGCATCCGCTGGCGGGGCGGCGTCGGGCGAACCGCTCGGTGCCGGCCTCGACCCGCGTTATACCTTCGCCAATTTTGTTGTCGGCAAGCCGAACGAGCTTGCCTTTGCGGTGGCCCGCCGGACAGCCGAATCATCGACTGTGGCCTTCAACCCGCTGTTTCTCTATGGCGGCGTCGGGCTTGGCAAGACGCATCTGATGCATGCCATCGCCTGGCATATCCGTGAACAGGACCCGAGCCGCCATGTCGTCTATCTGTCGGCCGAGAAATTCATGTATCGGTTTGTCCAGGCGCTGCGCTTCCGCGACACGATGTCGTTCAAGGAGCAGTTCCGCTCTGTCGACGTGCTGATGATCGACGATGTGCAGTTCATCAGCGGCAAGGATTCAACACAGGAAGAGTTCTTCCACACCTTCAACGCGCTGGTCGAGGATGGCCGTCAGGTGATCGTCTCGGCTGACAAGTCTCCAACCGATCTCGAGGGGCTTGAGGAGCGTCTTCGCTCGCGCCTCGGATGGGGCATGGTGGCCGACATCCATCCGGCCGATTACGAGCTGCGGCTTGGTATTCTGCAGGCCAAGGCGGAACGCGCCCGCATCGCCGTTCCTGACAAGGTGCTGGAATTCCTCGCGCACCGCATCTCGAGCAATGTCCGCGAGCTCGAGGGGGCTCTGACCCGCATCGCCGCGCATGCCAGCCTTGTCGGTCGCGAGATCACCATCGACAGCGCCGCCGAGCTGTTGTCCGACCTCCTGCGGGCCAGCAGCCGCCAGGTCAGCATCGACGAGATTCAGAAGCGTGTCGCGACGCATTATGATGTACGGGTGGCCGAGATGTTTTCCGCCCGACGTGCCCGCAACATCGCCCGCCCGCGGCAGGTCGCGATGTATCTGGCGAAGACCCTGACATCCTTTTCCTATCCGGAAATCGGCCGCCAGTTCGGTGGCCGCGACCATACCACGGTGATGCATGCCGTGCGGACAATCGAGGGTCTTGTCGGCAGTGACCAGCGGATTGCCGAGGATGTCCAGCTTCTGCGCTCGCTTATCGCCAGCTGAGCTCTGATTTCCCTACAGTTTTCAGGCATTTGCCATTCAGCGTCCGGTGGACGCCGGCGCGCCGGCATTGTCAATATTTTGATGCTTGTTTGAATTTGTCATGCTATATTTTGTGGTCAGTCGCACCTTGCGGGGCGCAGGAAACTGCCGACAGGCGCGCCGGCGCCGGCGACAGGTGGCAAATCCCGCAGGGTCCGGTCAACAGAGAAGAGACAGCCCATGAAATTCACCATTGATCGCATCAGCCTTCTGCGGCCGCTCGGGCAGGTGCAATCCGTCGTTGAACGTCGCAACACAATTCCGATCCTTGCCAATGTCGTCCTGCAGGCGGCAGATGGCGCCCTGTCGATGACCGCCACCGACATGGATATGGATATTGCCACGCAGGTCGAATGCGCGGTGGCGACGGCCGGCACCACCACCGTTTCGGCGCATCTTCTCTATGACATTGTTCGCAAGCTTCCCGAGGGCGCCGAGGTCGAGGTGGCCGTTGCAGACGGGCATGCGATGATCAGCGCGGGACGATCGAATTTCCGCCTGCCGACCCTGCCGGTCGAGGATTTCCCGGCAATCAGCGTCGGCGAGATGCCGGACGCGTTCATGCTGACCGCCGCCGACCTGCGCGACATGATCGACGCGACCCGCTTTGCCATCTCCACCGAAGAGACAAGATACTATCTGAACGGCATCTATCTTCACAAATCGGAACAGGGCGATCTGTGCGCTGTCGCCACCGACGGCCACAGGCTGGCGCTGACACGCCAGGGGCTGCCCGGCGGCGCGGCCGGCATGCCCTCGATCATTGTGCCGCGAAAGGCTGTGACCGAGCTTCGCAAGCTGCTTGATGATTTTGAGGGCGAGGTTGGTGTGGCGCTGTCGGACACCCGCGCCGAATTCAGCATCACGACGGTCAAGCTCCGGACCAAGCTTATCGACGGGACCTTCCCGGATTACACACGGGTCATTCCGCGCGGCAATGACCGCATCATGCAGGTGGATGCGGCCAGCTTCTCGGCCGCGGTCGACCGGGTGTCGACGATCTCGTCCGAGAAATCACGCTCGATCAAGATGCGGCTGCAACCCGGCATGCTGACCCTTTCGGCAAGCAGCACTGATGCCTCGAGCGCGGATGAGGACATCGAGGTCAGCTATGATGGCGCCGAGATGGAGATCGGTTTCAATGCGCGCTATCTCCTCGATATCGCGTCGCAGGTCGACAGCGACACCATCGAATTCGCCCTTGCCGACCAGGGATCGCCAAGCCTCGTGCGCGCACCGGGCGACGAGGCGACCCTGTTTGTTCTGATGCCGATGCGGGTGTGAGCAGTTCTTGACGGTCCCGATGGAAAGACAGCAGGTGGCGCCGGGCCGGCAGGCCGAGGCCCAGCTGACGTCATTGTCGCTTCGGGACTTTCGCAATTATGCCGACTGCCGGGTGACGATCGGCGCGCCGAATGTGCTGCTTCTCGGCGAGAATGGCTCTGGCAAGACCAACCTCATGGAAGCGGTGTCATTGCTGGCACCCGGCCGTGGCCTGCGCCGCGCCCGCGCCGAACATCTGCCGCGCCAGGACAGTGGCGGCGAGCAATGGGCGGTGTCGGCCGAACTCCTGACAGCCGGCGAGGTGATACGTGTCGGCACCGGCGTGCCGGCCGACAGCGACAGCGGACGCAGAATCATGCGCCGAGACGGCGAGACAGTGTCGCAGACCGAGATTGGCCGATTGCTGTCGGTGTCTTGGCTGACCCCGCGCATGGACGGAATCTTCGTTGACAGCCCGGGCGCGCGCCGCAGGTTCCTCGACCGGCTGGTGATTGCCTTCGACGCGGCGCATATCGGGCGCACGAACCGCTATGAAAAGCTGCTTCGCGAACGTGGTGCGCTGCTTGCCGAGGGCCGTGCGGATGAGGCCTGGTTCAGCGCCATCGAGGCCAGTCTCGCCGAGTCCGCCATTGCCGTTACCGCGGCGCGGCAGGCCCTGATTGCCGATCTGAACGCCGAGGCGGCGGCGGGTTGGTTTGATTTTCCCGGCGTCAGGCTGGCGCTTGACGGGACGGTCGAAGACTGGCTTGCCGAAGGTTCGGCATTACAGGCCGAGGACAGGTTCATCGCCGTGGCGCGGACGCGCCGGATGGCCGGTGACACGGCGCTTGCCGGTCCGCATTCCAGTGATATGAATGCTGTCAACAGCCATACGGGCGCGCCGGCCCATCTGGCATCCACCGGCCAGCAGAAGGCGTTGCTGATTGCGGTGGTGCTGGCGCATGCGCGGTTGCAGGCGCGCCGGCTTGGTCGCCCGCCATTGCTGCTTCTTGACGATGTTGTGGCGCATCTTGACGTGGCCCGCCGCGCCGCGCTGTTCGAGGCTGTTGGCGCGGTTGGCGCGCAGGCCTGGTTCAGTGGCACGGACCATGATGATTTTGAAGGCCTTGACGCCCAGTCACTGTCGATATCGGCAGATGCCGGGACGGCCAGCATAACGCAGTCGGAGGAATGAGTGATGACCGACAACGACACACCTGAAGAGGTGCCGGCACCCGATGATGGGGCGGTTGATTACGGCGCCGATTCGATCAAGGTCCTGAAAGGACTCGATGCCGTCCGCAAGCGGCCCGGGATGTATATCGGTGACACCGATGACGGTTCCGGCCTGCACCACATGGTTTATGAAGTGGTCGACAATGCCATTGACGAGGCGCTTGCCGGCCATTGTGATCTTGTCGAGGTGATCCTGAATGGCGACGGGTCGGTGACGGTGACTGACAATGGGCGCGGCATCCCGGTCGAGATCCATGCCGAGGAAGGCGTGTCGGCGGCCGAAGTGATCATGACGCAGCTTCATGCTGGCGGGAAGTTCGACAACAATTCCTACAAGGTGTCTGGCGGCCTCCATGGCGTCGGGGTGTCGGTTGTCAACGCGCTGTCGGAATGGCTGGAGTTGACGATCTATCGTGACGGTCGTCAGCACAAGGTGCGGTTCCGCCATGGTGAGGCCGACGGGCCACTGGCCGACACCGGCGACGCTGACGGCCTGACCGGAACGCATGTCACCTTCATGCCCTCGACGGAGACCTTCTCCGCCATCCAGTTTGATTTCGCAACGCTCGAACATCGGCTTCGCGAACTGGCCTTCCTGAATTCGGGTGTGCGGATTCAGCTTGCTGACAAACGCGGCGCCGAGCCCGTCATCTCGGAATTCTTCTTCGATGGCGGTCTGACGGCTTTTGTCGAGTGGCTGAACCGGTCGCGCTCGCCGCTTCACGATACGGTCACACTGACCACGACCCGCGACGACATCACCGTCGAGCTGGCGATGGCCTGGACCGATTCCTTCCATGAAAACACCCTGTGTTTCACCAACAACATTCCACAGCGCGATGGTGGAACGCATCTTGCCGGTTTCCGCGCCGCGATGACCCGTGTCGTGAACAGCTACGCGCAGTCTTCGGGAATTGCCAAGCGCGAGAAGGTGGCGCTCACCGGTGAGGATTCGCGCGAGGGCCTGACGGCGATTGTCTCGGTGAAGGTGCCGGACCCGAAATTTTCATCGCAGACCAAGGACAAGCTTGTCTCCTCGGAGGTGAAGCCGGTGGTGGATTCGGCGGTGGCAAGCTGTCTGAACCAGTGGTTCGAGGAACACCCGGCGGATGCCCGCAAGATCATCTCGAAGGCGTTCGAGGCGGCGGCGGCCCGCGAGGCGGCCCGCAAGGCCCGTGACCTGACGCGTCGCAAGGGTGTTATGGAAATCGCCAGCCTGCCGGGCAAGCTTGCCGATTGCCAGGAGCGCGACCCGTCAAAGTCGGAACTGTTTCTTGTCGAGGGTGACTCGGCCGGCGGGTCGGCCAAGCAGGGCCGCGATCGTGCCAACCAGGCGATCCTGCCCTTGCGCGGCAAGATCCTGAATGTCGAGCGGGCGCGCGCCGACAAGATGCTGTCCTCGGCCGAGATCGGCACCCTGATCACCGCCATCGGGGGTGGCGTCGGCAATGACGAAATGGATACCGAAAAGGCCCGCTATCACAAGATCGTCATCATGACCGATGCCGATGTCGATGGCAGCCACATCCGGACCCTGCTGCTGACATTCTTCTTCCGCCACATGCGGCCTCTGATCGAGGCTGGCTATCTCTATATCGCCCAGCCACCGCTGTTCCGTGCCAAGCGCGGCCAGTCCGAGGTCTATCTGAAGGACCAGCGCGAGCTGGACACCTATCTGATGGAGGCCGGGCTGAAGGATGCCGTGCTGACATTGCAGGATGGCGCCCAGCTCGCCGGTGGCGACCTGCATGAAAGCGCGGCGCGCGCCACCACCGCCGGTCGGCTGATCGAACAGCTTGGCAGGCGGCTTGGCAATCGCGACGTGATCGAGCAGGCCGCCATCGCCGGCCTGTTGACTCCGGGCATGATTGGCAATGCCGAAGGCGCGGCGTATCTGGCGCGGCGGCTGGAGGCACAGGCATCAGAGTTGGAAAAGGGCTGGCAGGCCGCGGTCGAGGATACACCAAACGGTCCGGCGATAATTGTCACGCGCCAGCTTCGCGGGATCACCGAGCGTCATGTCATCGACCGGCGTTTGTTGATGGCACCGGAAGTGGCAGAGCTTGACGGCATGGCGGCGCATCTGCAGGAACTCTATGTCAATCCGGCGGTGCTGCGACTTGGCTCCAACGAGTCGGCCATTACCGGGCCGCTTGGTCTGTCGCAGGCGATTTTCCAGACTGGCCGCAAAGGCGCTCAGATCTCGCGCTATAAGGGGCTTGGCGAGATGAACCCCGAACAGCTGTGGGAAACCACCCTCGACCCGTCGCAGCGAACGCTTCTTCAGGTTTCGATCGAGCAGGAGGAAGAGGCTGACAACGCCTTTTCGACCCTCATGGGCGAGGCGGTGGACCAGCGCCGTGAATTCATCCAGAAAAATGCCCTGAGGGTCGCCAATCTTGATGTCTGAAGCCGGGTAGATGGCCACGGAGCCGAAATCATCCGAACGCCGATGGGTGGATACACCTGTCATGCGCGCCCTGATGCAGCCGCGTGAGCGGCGCGGCAGCCCCCCCGCCACGACGGATGCGCGCCTGATCCTGAATATCCGCTGGCTGGCGCTGGCCGGCCAGCTTTTTGCCCTTCTTTTCACCTTTCTTGTCCTGGAAATACAGATTCCAATCGGGCCGGCACTGTTCGTGATTGGCCTGTCGGTGGCGATGAATGTCTGGCAGACACGTCTCACGATGATTCTGGAGAAGGGTCGCAACCAGAGTTTTCCGGCGCTGATCTTCGACGTCACCCAGCTGTCGGCGCTTCTCTATCTCACCGGCGGTCTTCTGAACCCGTTTGCCGTGCTGCTGCTGTCACCTGTCGTTGTGTCGGCAACATTGCTTCGCCGCCGCGAGACATTGCAGCTGATCGGGCTTGTGGCGGGATGTGTCAGTTTTCTTGTGTTTTTCAATTATCCCTTGCCGGTCGATGATCTGCGGGCGGCAAATCCCGACCTTTATCTCATGGGCCTGTGGATGGCGCTTGTTCTGTCGGCCACCTTCATCGGTGTCTATACATGGTGGATCGCCTCGCGCGCGCGCCGTCTTGATGAGGCGCTGTCCGAGGCACGGCTGGCCCTCGCGGCAGAACAGCAGGCAGCGGCACTCGGCACATTGGCTACGGCGGCGGCGCACCGGCTGGGATCCCCGCTGAATACGATCACCGTGATTGGCCATGAACTGTCCCGCGATATCACCAGCGATGATCCACTTTATGAGGATGTGATGCTGCTTCGTGCCGAGATCGAGCGCTGCCGTGTCATTCTTGGTGAGCTTGATGACTACCAGTCGGCGGAGTCGCTCGATCTTGAAACACCGGTCCCTCTGTCGGGACTGATCGAGGAAATTCTCGACAGCCGCCTCGAGGAGGGTGCCGCGGCCTTCAGCATCGATTTTGACGAGAGGTCGGCGGTGCCCATGCCGATTGTCAGGCGTGGGCCGGAATTGATGCACGCGCTGGAGGACCTGCTGAGCAATGCGCGTGATTTCGCCAGAACAAGGGTCAGCATCATGATCCGCTGCACGGTGCAGGACGTTATTGTGACCATAAATGATGACGGCCCGGGCTTTCCGGCCGTGGTGCTGGCTCGGATCGGCGCCCCCTGGAATACCTCGCGTCGCGGAGAGGGCGCGCATCGGGGTTTGGGTATTTTTATCGCCAGCACCTTGATTGAGTCACTTGGTGGCTCAATATTATACGGGAATGCAACGACCGGTGGCGGTGAAGTGAAGGTTCAACTGCCACTTGGGTCGATAGCGACAGACAATCTGTCCCTGTAGCGAGCCTTTGTAGCGAGCTTGTGTAGTGAGCCTTTATAGTGAGCCTTTATAGTGAGATAGCGCGTGACCGACAATTCGCTGTTTATTCTCGATGATGATGTGCCGCTTCGCACACGCCTGCGACGCGCCATGGAATCCCGTGGCTTTGAAGTGATGGATGCCGGATCCGTCGCGGAGGGCATTGACATCGTTCGCAAAACACCGCCGGCATATGCCGTTCTTGACATGAAGCTGGAAGATGGCAGCGGCCTGAGCCTTGTCTCCGAGCTGCGTGCCAAGCGTGCGGAATGCCGGATTGTGATGCTGACCGGCTTTGGCAACATCGCGACGGCTGTGGCGGCCGTGAAGGCCGGCGCCCTCGACTATCTTCCGAAACCCGCTGACCCGGACAGCATTGCCGCGACCCTTCGCCATACCGGTGACGGCATGCCGCCGCCGCCGCAGGACCCGATGAGCGCGGATCGTGTGAGGTGGGAACATATCCAACGCGTTTATGAGCAATGCGGCCGCAATGTATCCGAGACGGCACGGCGGCTCCGCATGCATCGCCGCACGCTGCAGCGCATTCTCAGCAAGCACGCGCCGCGTGCCTGAAGACCGGCGGTCCTCCTTCTGCCAGCCTGCCTTTTCCCGGCCACCCTGTCCTGACCCGGGCTGATCACTGTTGCGGCCGCATGGCGCTTGTCAGCGGTGGGTGTCAATTCCGGAGGTCGGGGCAAATTCTCAAAACGCGCGAAAAGGCGGGTTTACGTTTTGTGCTGAATCACCCTAATATTCGCCGCGCCGGGAATGTATGAGACATTCCTGCTTGCATCGGGTTCCGGGTATGGAGGGCGAAACATGCCTCTTCGAATAACAGCGGTCATCAAAATCGGCCTGTGTGGGCTGGTCCTTGCCGCCTGCGTACCGGACACCGGCATGAAGCCGCAAACCGGAACCGCCGCGATTGAGGGCAATCCGGATCAGGCGATTGCCGCACAGGCTGCCGAAGTGACGGTTGAACAGACATCACCGCCGCCGCTTGTCTATTCCTGGGACACCGGCTTTTCCGCGTTCCTATCACCGCCGATCGAGGTGCGTCGTCTGGCGCGCGATGACTGCATGGCTGCCGGCTATGAGGTTGCCACCGTCGAAACGATGGCGCTTGACGGCAGCAAGGCTACAGCGACCTTTATCTGTCGCGGCGATTTCGAGTAGGATTCCCGCACTGTCATCCACTACAGCTGATTCCGGTGACGGTTTCGGGTCGCTGTTGCGTGACCCGGGCATTTCTTTCCTGGCACCTTCTCCGGTGTTTACATTTGAACGCTGACATCTGATTGGATCCGACATGAAAACAAGACGACTTGGAGCTTCCGGCCCCCTGATTTCCGCCATCGGCTATGGTGCCATGTCCTTTACCGACTTCTATGGAACGACAGACGAGTCGCAGTCACATGCCATTCTTGCCGCGGCGCTTGATGAAGGCATTACACATATCGACACCTCGAATGTCTACGGCCCGCACCGCTCGGAAGCTGCTATCGGCAGTTTTCTCGCCAAGCAGGGAAACCGACGCCACGATCTTTTCTCGATCGCAACCAAGGCCGGCATCAGCAGGGACCCGGACACCGGCGCGCGCGTCTACAACAATTCGGCGGCGCATCTGGAGGCGGAACTTGACGGTTCTCTGGCGCGGCTTGGTGTTGACCGGGTCGATCTGTTCTATGTTCATCGCCGTAATGCCGCGATTCCCATTGAAGAGGTGACAGAGACACTTGCCGGCCTGATCAGGAAAGGCAAGATTGGCGGGTTCGGCTATTCGGAAATTGCGCCCTCCTCGCTTCGCCGGGCCAACGCCGTGCATCCGGTGATGGCGGTACAGTCCGAATATTCGCTGGCCGTGCGTTATCCCGAGCTTGGACTGATCCAGACCACGGCCGAGCTCGGAACAGCGCTTGTCGCTTTCTCGCCGGTTGGCCGCTCGCTGCTGACCGACAATCCGCATCCGCCTGAAAAGGCTGCCGAGCTGCCGTTCCTGAAGGTCAATCCCCGGTTCCAGGAACCCAACCTTTCGGCCAACATTGCCGCCGGCGAGGCCTTCCGACGCCTTGCCGCGGATATGGGAACATCCGCCGCCGCGCTGGCCATCGCATGGCTTCTTCACCAGGGCGAGCATGTGATTCCGATTCCCGGCACACGTTCGCCGAAGCATCTTCGTCAGCATTGTGAAGGCGCCGGGCTCGACCTCGACGCGGCCGCGCTGGCGGCCATTGACGCGGCGCTTCCGGTCGGGTGGGCGCATGGCGACCGGTATTCGGTGGCGCAGTGGGATGGCCCCGAAAAATATTGTTGAATGGCCATGGCCGACGCGTAAAGACAATATGGAGACAGGCGGCCAGCGCGATTCCGTTTGGCGTCCCGTGTCCTGGCGAATATTTCGCGGCACAACACCTTGTCGCTCTCAGCCTGATAGCTGGCGGTTTGATGGTGATAGACGAAAGGTTGCTGACGGGGTGCTGCGGACAGTCAGCCGCTGACTGTTGGATTGCCCGGCGAATTGCCCGGCACCGGATCGATGGGTATGGCCGGCCCGCCAACAACGGTCTCGAATATCTGTGCCGCGGCCAGCAATGCCGCCTCGCCGCGTGGCCGCCCTATCAGCTGGATCCCGACCGGCAGGCCGTCCGGTCCCGGCCCCACCGGCACCGAAATGGCGGGCAATCCTGTCGTTGTCGCGAGAAAGGCGAAGCGGAGCCAGTCCATATATCCCGGCAGATGATGCCCGTCGATGTCACTGACCCATTCCTCGATCTGCGGGTGCGGCATACAACCGACAGTCGGGCAGGCAAGAACATCAAAGCTTTCAAGAAAGGCCACCATGCTGTTGAAGATTATGGTTCTGCCAAGCTGTGCGTCGGCGATGTCGTCGGCTGTGAGGCGTCTCCCGAACGCCATATTGTCGGCCAGCGTCTCTTTGAAATGGCGTGAAATGCTGTCCGGCGTTTGCCGCGCCGTGATTGCCATGTCGAGCCCCCGAAGCGTGTAGTAGGTGCGCGCAAGACCGGACAGATCGGGGCAGGTTTCCTCAATCTCCGCACCGTGACGCTCCATTTGACCCAGCACCTTGCGAAGATGTTCCAGAACCTCGGGGTCGGCTTTCGCCATTCCGTTGAAATCCGGCGAGAACGCTATCTTCAGTCGCGGTGATGCCTGCATGACCGCATCCTCGAAAGTGCCGGTGTCCGGGCCGGGATAGGATGTCGGCAGATCGGGGTTGAAACCGGCCATGGCGTCGAGGAACAGCGCGCAGTCGCGCACCGAGCGCGCCATTGGCCCCTGCACACCCTCGGTGGTGAAGCCGGCCGGGCTGGCGCTGGCGGCGCGGCCTGGACTTGGCCGTAACCCGACAACACCGCAATAACAGGCCGGTGTGCGAAGGCTGCCGCCATGATCGGAGCCGTGGCTGAGCCAGATCTCGCCGGTCGCAAGCGAGGCGGCCGCGCCGCCGGATGACCCGCCGGCATTCAATGTCGTATTCCAGGGATTCAGCGTGGCGCCGAACACATCGTTGAAAGTGTTGCCTCCGGCCCCCATTTCCGGCGTGTTTGTCTTGCCAACAACGATGCCGCCGCGGGTCTCCAGCCGTGTCACAAGCGGATCGCTTGTCGCCGGCACGAAATCGGCAAAGCCGCGCGTGCCAAAGGTGGTACGCACACCCGCCACCATGGTCAGATCCTTGATGGCGATCGGCAGCCCGGCAAGTCCGCCGACAATCTCGGGATGGTGCCTGCCCAATCTGTCGGCGGCGTCATAGGCACGGTCCGGACAGATGGTGGGCATGGCGTTGATGTCTGGTTCGACCGCCGCGATTCGCGCAAAGGCCGCGTCGAGACAGTCACGTGGACTGATCTCCCTCGTCCGCAGCATGGCGACGACTTCATGCGCCTGAAGACGACACAGATCTGGTCCGCTAAAGCTGCCCGGTGCCGCCATAGCCTTCATTCCCTTTCTTGGTCCCGCTGCAAACGGCCCGCTGAAATGTCATGCTGGCATGGTGCTGACGGTTTGTCGACCCGATGCATATTGTGGAGTTGGAGGCAATTAAATTGCGAATTATGTGAATATATCGAATAAAATTGCACTATTTATAATTTATGTAGTCTATCATGGTGCATTAATGGACCAGCTGGTTTGTGACAGGAGAAATGCGCGATGAAGCTTGTGATGAATATGGTGCGCAAATCCTTCAAAAAGGGCGATGTCATTTTCGAAACCAGCGAGAGCAGCGATGATCTGTATCTTGTCCATACTGGCAAGGTCGAGATCAGGTCGCATGAGGGGATGCTGCTGGCGACGCTTGGCGAGGGTGAACTCTTTGGCGAGATGGCCTCGATCATGGGGGAGCGTGAACGGACGGCGCGCGCCGTGACGGCCACCACCGCGGTGATCGACGTCATCGATGCCTCGACCATGCAGCGCAAGCTCGGCAACGCCGACCCGGTGTTGCGGGCGCTGATCCGGAACCTGACAAACCGGCTTGCCGATGCCAATCGAATGAATGAGGAGCAGTAGCAACTGCTCAATATCTATCGCAGCCTCTCTCCTGAAGAGATCCAGAAGCCCTGAGCCGTGCGCGAATCCTGACCGGGTCCCGTGCCGTCAAATCCGGTGACGGGGGTGTCCGACAAGAAATCGGCGGCCGATATGCGGCAAATCCGGTTCGCCATACCTACATAAGGGGGCATGGCCGGTGATGTCGCCGGTTCTGCGGGGATCGCCCCGGCCCACCGCCATCCGGAAGGACGCTAACATGGCCAATGACATGACGCTCGCGCAGCTCTTCACCGAGGCGCGCTCATACAAATTCTTTTCCGACAAGCCGGTCAGCGAAGATCAGCTTCGCGCGCTCTATGATGTGGCGAAATTCGCCCCGTCAGCGTCGAACTCCTGCCCGATGCGGATCACTTTCGTGACCTCTGCGGAAGGCAAGGAAAAGCTGCTGCAGGCGTCGATGCCGGGCAATGTGGAGAAGATCAAATCGGCCCCGGTGACCGCGATCATCGCCTATGATCTGGCGTTTTTCGAGAATTACCCGCGTCTGGCACCGCATATGGAAAACCCGCCGAAGGAGGCGTCGCTTCCCGAGGCGGCTGTGGAGAAGCTGGCGCTTCGCAACAGCTCGCTGCAGGCCGGCTTCCTGATGACCGCGGCGCGCGGCCTGGGGCTGGATTGCGGGCCGATGTCGGGTTTCAAGAATGCGGTTGTGGACGAACTTTTCTATGCCGGCACCACCTGGCGCTCCAACTTCCTGATCAATCTTGGCCATGGTGACGGCGAAAAACTCCATGGACGTGCCGCGAGACTCGATTTCGACGAGGCGTGTCAGATCGTCTGAGGCCGCGTCCGGAAGGAAAGATCCCGGGCCGATACATCAAGCCCGAGGGATGCGGCCCGCGTGAG
>JAAZUU010000199.1 GCA_018624035.1 Rhodobiaceae bacterium
CATGCGTCACATCGGGATGCGTGGCGGCGGCATGTTCAAGCCCGGTCAGCACCCCGGCAAGCGGCCCGGCGAAGCCGTCGACAACATCGGCAATCACCGGCAGGCCAAAACCGGCGAAACGTTCCGGCGCGCCATTGGCGTTGATCACCGCAGGCGCGCCCTCCGGCACCGCCCGGCCCATGACATGCGCCAGCACCGGCCGGTCACCAAGCATGATGAGATTCTTGTCACCGCCACCCATGCGGCGCGACTTGCCGCCTGCCAGAAGCAGCCAGAGCGGAACGATAGTGGGGATTGAGGCTGTCATCATGTCAGCGCGCGCCGCCTTCATGCCCGCCGACAATTCCCCGGGCCCGCTGCGGCGACGGGATATCGGCTATATCCTCCATTCCCGCTGCGGCTTCGTCGAAGACAATCCTGTCCTCGCCGCTCAGCGCGATGAACCGCTTGCCCTTGGCCCGGCCAATCAGCGTCAGTCCGGCCTGGCGTGCCAGCGCGACGGCCTCGTTGGTGAAACCGGAACGCGAGACCAGAACCGGAATGCGCATCTGCACCGTCTTGATCACCATCTCGGTTGTCAGGCGGCCGGTCGTGTAGAAAATCTTGTCATCCGGCGCCACCCCGTTCAGGAACATCCAGCCGGCGATCTTGTCGACAGCGTTGTGACGCCCGATATCCTCCATATAGACAAGCGGCGCCGCGGCGCTGCACAGCACACAGCCATGAATGGCGCCGGCGCTCAGATACAGGCTTGGTGTGGTGTTGATGGCCTTGCTCAGCGGAATCAGCATCGAGGCATCAAGCCGCATCTCCGGATTCAGCCTGATCGAGTCGAACCGCTCCATCATGTCGCCATAGGCGGTGCCCTCGGCGCAGCCGCTGGTGCGGATCTTGCGCTTCATCTTCGCCTCGAAATCGGTCTCGCGCTCGGTCCGCACGATAACCACGCCGAGATCGTCATCATGGTCGATGCCGGTGATGACGTCATCGGCATGAAGCATGTTCTGATTGAGGAAATAGCCAACGGCGAGTTCGGCCGGCCAGTCGCCGATCGTCATCGAAGTGACAATTTCCTGCCGGTTCAGGAACAGGGTCAGCGGTTTTTCCGTCACCACCGGCAAGGTGACCGGCGCACCTGTCTCATCAACGCCGGTCACCGGCTGCGACAGGCCGGGAGCGTCCGGGTCGGGCGCGATGATCATCGCCGGAATGTCATGTTCACTATCTGCCATCCCGCTAAAATGGAGGAAATGGCGGGCGGCAACAAGGCCAGAATTGCCGCGCCCCGAAGTAATGACGGTCGCGATCGGCGTATTTTGCTTTTCCGCGGCGAAGCCGTTATCCTGCGCCCGCCGGGACGTTCCGGCGCCGGTGCCGCCGGACGGCAGGACATTGTCATGAAGATCCATTTTTCAGCGTCGACGCATGAGGTGGCACAGGAACGCCTGGCACAGCTTGTCGCGCGCTATGGCCAGACCGACCTTGAGGCCGCCGACTGCATTGTCGCGCTTGGCGGTGACGGCCACATGCTGCATGTGCTTCACGAAACGCTGGCACATGAAATGCCCGTTTTCGGGCTGAATTGCGGGCGGCTCGGCTTTCTGATGAACCATTACGCCTCGGACGAGCTTGTCGAGCGGATCGAGGCCGCGGAGACCGCGCCGATCCATCCCCTGCGGATGAGGGTGACCGGCGCCGACGGCACATCACACAGCGCGCTGGCGATCAATGAGGTCTCGCTTCTCCGCCAGACCCATAACGCCGCGCATATCCGGGTCGAGGTCGACGGCAAACATCAGGTCGAGGAGCTTGTCTGTGACGGCATCCTTCTGGCCACGCCTGTCGGCTCGACAGCCTATAATCTGTCAGCGCATGGCCCCGTGATACCGCTTGGTGCCGGCCTGCTGGCGCTGACACCGATTTCCCCCTTTCGGCCACGGCGGTGGCGCGGTGCGCTGCTTGGCGAGCGGTCGAGGGTCGGCCTTGAAGTGCTTGAGCCCGATTTCCGGCCGGTCAGCGCCAGCGCCGACAGCACCGAATATCGCCATGTGGCGCGAGTCGATATCGAACAGGCGCATGACATCACGCTGCGGCTTCTCTACGACCCCGGCTTCTCATTGACCGAACGCGCCATCGCCGAGCAATTCCGGACCTGACACCGGAGAGCCGCCAACAGGCTTTTTTCCCCTGTTGGCGCGAATGTGATTTCCAGCGATATCTTGCCCCGGTGAATAGTCGCGCATGATCAGGTCCGGTCCTGCGCGGCCCTGCCAGGGGTCCGTGAAGTGATCAGACGGTCAGGGAAATCAGACGGTCAGGCAAACCAGACAGCAGGGAAATCAGACGGCAGGGAAATGGACGGTGACCAACGCTTTTCACATACCGCTCGACGCGGCGCGGGCGCAGATTCCGCCTGGCCCGGACGATCCGCAATTCGTCATCCTGCGGGAACGCGGCAGCCTGACGGTGGAGCTGTACCGGCCGCTGGAAATCGACCGCCAGCAACCGCACAGCCGCGATGAATGCTATGTGGTTGCCGAGGGAGGCGGCATCTTCGAGATGGGCGACGAGACGGTGACGTTCTGTCCCGGCGATTTCCTGTTCGTGCCGGCCGGTGTGCCGCACCGCTTCTGCGATTTCGGTGAATCGATGATGACCTGGGTCATGTTCTATGGTCCCGAAGGCGGCGAGGACGCCTAGGTGAGCCTTTCCGAACTGCGGTCCGAAATGTGGGCGCTGAGCCTGTTTGGCGGCAGGCTGGCGGCAGCCGAGCTGATCCTGTTCTCGGTGTTCCTGACCGATATCGTGATGCTGGGCTATATGAGCGAGCTGAGCCTGTCGGCGGCACTGCTGGCGAATGCCCTGTTCGTCGTTGTGTTCGTGACCGCGCTGGGGTCCTTGCAGGGTGCACTTCCGCTGGCCTCACGATATTTCAAGCAGGGGCGGACCCTCGAGTTTCCCGGCATGG
>JAAZUU010000111.1 GCA_018624035.1 Rhodobiaceae bacterium
AACGCGGCCGGACCGGAAGGCGAGTCATCAAGGCCCGGGTAATAGGCATCTTCATCAACAAAGGGATGCGCAAAGGCAAAATCGATTCCGACCAGAACCGGTGATCCGGCGGTTGTCGCCGCCGCCGTGGCGAGAAGCCAGTCATGAACCCCATCGCGGCCCCAATGCCGCCCGTCGGCGGCAAGGACCGTTTCAGGGGCAGCGCGGCCGGGGCGGGCCGCGGCGATCTGGATTCCCGGCTGGCGCGGTCCGCGCGCGCCGGACCAGTCAATGCCGATAAAGGCGCTGAACACCGGCTAGGCGTCGCCGGATCGTGGCATCCGTGCCAGTAGATCCGCCGCTGTCGCGCTGATCCCGTCGGCGCCCACCGCGCCGGCCAGCACCGCTTCGGCCTGCTTTGCCATCACCTTGCCAAGTTCGACTCCCCACTGGTCGAAACTGTTGACTCCCCAGACAAAGCCGCTGACCACCGTCACATGTTCATAGAGCGCCAGCAGCCGGCCGACCGCAAAGGGCGTGCTGGCATCCCAGCTGATGATGGTCGAGGGCCGGTCGCCGGCAAAATGACGGTGCGGTTCGGCGTCGTTCGGGCTGCCGATGGCAAGCGCCTCGGCCTGCGCCACCGCGTTCGCGACCAGCACCCGGTGGCTGTCCGCCCAATTACCGGCAAGATGCAGCCCGGTCGGGCGCATCGGCACCAGAATATCCAGCGGCACCACCTCGCTTCCCTGATGCAGCGCCTGAAAGAAACTGTGCTGGCAGCCGGTGCCGGCGGTGCCCCAGATCACCGGTGTCGTCGCATGTTCCAGCGGCACGCCGTCGACCGAGACCGACTTGCCGTTCGATTCCATCTCCAGCTGCTGGGCCCAGGCCGGCAACAGATGGAGCCGCTGGTCGTAGGGCATGATCCCGTGTGTCGCCAGGCCCATGAAATTGCGGTTCCAGACGCGAAGCAGCCCCATCAGCACCGGCAGGTTCGACTCATGCGGCGCGGTGCGGAAATGGTCATCCATCGCCGCCGCGCCGGCCAGCAGATCGGTGAAGGCGGCCGGCCCCACATCGATCATCACCGGCAGGCCAACAGCCGACCACAGCGAATAACGCCCGCCAACACCCTGATCGAAATCAAAGATCCGGTCCGCCGCGATCCCCCAGTCGCGCGCCACCTCCGATGCCGCGGTGACGGCCGCCATGCTTCCGGCATGCGCGCCAAGCCAGCCGCGCGCCAGCGCCGCGTTGCGCATCGTCTCGGCGGTTGTGAAGGTCTTTGAGGTGACGATGACCAGCGTGTACGCCGGAGCGCAGCCCGCCAGCACGTCGTGAAGGTGGCTTGGATCGACATTCGACACATAATGCATGCGAGGCCCGCTGGCATGGCCCGCCAGCGCGGCGCTGACCATCGCCGGGCCAAGGTCGGAGCCGCCAATGCCGATATTCACCACATCCGTAACACCATCACCGCGAATCGTCTCGGCAAAGGATGACAGGCTGGCGAATTCCGCGCTCTGGCGTCGATCCGCGCCACGTTGCGTCATATGGACGACGGCGCGATCCTCGGATTTGTTGATGTTCTCGCCGGCGAACAGGGCAGCGATGCGATCCGCCAGCCCGGTTTCCGCCGCCAGATCGAGAAGCGTCCGCAGGGTCCGCGCCGTCACCTTCTGGCGTGACAGATCGACTCGCAGATCATCCATCTCATACACCAGTCCGCGCGATCGCCGCTGATCCGCCAGCAGGTCACGAAGATGGGTTTCCTGCAGCGTCGCGGCTTCGTCCCGCAGCGTGGCGGCGGCGTTTGTTGACAACATGTCCTCTCGTCCCGGCTGGTGAATCGGCGTCACCATACCCATATCCGGGGCAGCGCGCCAGCGGGGCAAGGATGCCCACCGACAATTCACGGAACAAGATCATGTCCTCACGCGAAACTCTCGACCCCCGGATTGCTGACATCGTCATCATCGGCAGCGGCATGGCGGGGCTGGCAGCGGCCCGCCATGCCCATGCGGCCGGCCGCTCGGTCTGCATCCTCGACAAGGGCCGGCGCATTGGCGGGCGCGTGTCAACCCGCCGCGCCGACGGATTCACCTTCAACCATGGCGCGCAGTTCCTGACAGCGCGACAGCCGGACTTCATCTCCGCCTGCGATTCCGCGCAGGATGCCGGCGCGCTCAGACCATGGCGGGTCGCCGGCCGCGATGCCTTCTGCGGCGCGCCAACGATGCGCGATCTCCCGGCCTTTCTCGGCGAGGGGCTGGTCATCCGGCAACAGGTCGAGATTACCGTAATCACCCGCGATGACGGGCTGATCACGTTTCATGATGCGAACGGCCCGGTGGCGCGGGGACGACAGGCCCTGATAACAGCCCCGGCACCGCAGGCGGCGCGCCTGCTTGAACCGGTCGCCCGTGAGCTTGCCGCCACCGCGCGAAGTGCCGCCTATGCCCCCTGCTGGACCGGCATGTACGGCTTTGCGGATCAGGACATGCCGGACATCACCGGTCCGGTCAGCGCCGACAGCGGGCCGGTCGGATGGGCGTGCTGGGAATCCGGCCGACCGGGTGCCGATGCGGGCGCGGCGGCGCTGGTTGTGCAGGCCGCGCCGGACTGGAGCGAGGCACAACTGGAACGTGATGCCGGTTCAATCGGCGAGGTGCTGCTCGCGGCCTGGCAGGACCTGGTCGGTGCCTCGCTGCCGACACCAACCTATGACAAGGCGCACCGATGGCGCTATGCCAGGGTCGTGCGGCCGGCGGATGCCGACGCACCCCGACAGACAGCCGACGGCATGATCGCCATCGCCGGAGACTGGATCGCCGGCGCGCGCGTCGAGGACGCCTTCATGTCGGGACATCGGGCGATGTCGTCACTACTCGGGATCAACGCCAAAGTCTGACAAACGCGATTGATGCCCCGACATGTCACTGTCACAAAGTTGAAATCAAGCAGTAACAGTGATGTCACATTGCCCCTCTAGCCTGCGCGCCATCTGTTTTTCGTGGGGGCCGACCTTTATGTACGAACGGAAGGGCATTCAGGACTACCGCACCATCTGGATTTCCGACACGCATCTCGGAACACCCGGCGCGCAGGCAAAGGCATTGCTGCATTTTCTGAAGTACACGCGTAGCGAAACGCTGTATCTCGTCGGCGACATCGTCGATGGCTGGCAGTTGAAAAAACGTTTCCACTGGCCTCAGGAACATAATGACGTGGTCCAGAAACTGCTTCGCAAGGCGCGGCACGGCACACGGGTGATCTATATTCCGGGCAATCACGACGAGACGGCGCGTCATTATCTTGGCTTCAATTTCGGCGAGATCGCGATCAAGCAGGACGACATCCACGAGACCGCCGACGGCAAGAAATTGTGGGGGGTCCATGGCGACCTGTTCGATAACGTGATCCAACATGCGCGCTGGCTGGCCTATTTCGGTGACCGTGCCTACACGCTGTTGCTGCGGTTGAACCGGTGTCTCAACATCATCCGCACGATGCTGAAGATGCCCTACTGGTCCCTGTCGCAATATCTCAAACATCGGGTGAAATCAGCCGTCTCCTTCATTTCCGCCTTCGAGACAGCAATGGTGACGGAAACACGACGCCGCGACTGCGACGGCGTCGTCTGCGGGCATATCCACAAGCCCGAAATGCGCGAGGTCGAGGGGATTCTTTACGCCAATGATGGCGACTGGGTGGAATCTCTGTCGGCGCTTGTCGAACATCATGACGGGCGGCTTGAATTGCTTGACTGGCAGAACGCCGAGGCCACCATCGCCTGGCATGTTCCCGACCAGTTCGCGACAGCTGACGAGGTGAGTGCGCGGATCGGAGCGCACAGATGAAAATCGCGATTGTCACCGACGCCTGGCACCCGCAGATCAACGGCGTGGTCCGCACCCTGACCAAGACACGCGAGGGGCTGGAAACGATGGGGCATGAGGTGCTGATGGTCACGCCGGAGCATTTCCGCACCTTGCCATGTCCCACATATCCGGAAATCAGGCTGTCGGTCCTGCCGGGCCGACTGGTATCAGCGCGGCTGCGCAGCTTTGGGCCCGACCACCTTCACATCGCCACCGAGGGGCCGCTTGGCCTGGCGGCACGCGGCTTCGCAAAACGAAACCAGCTTGCCTTCACCACCGCCTATCACACCCGCTTTCCCGAATATGTGCAGTCGCGCATTCGCCTGCCAATCGGCTGGGTCTACGCATTCATGCGCTGGTTCCACAAACCCGGGCACACGGTGATGGTGCCGACAACCGCGGTTCTGGAGGATCTGAAGAGCTGGCGTGTCGGCCAGCCGGTGATCTGGCCGCGCGGTGTCGATCTCGACCTGTTCAAGCCTGATCCCAATGCGCGGAAGGAATCGGATCCCAAAAACCCGATCTTCATCAATGTCGGGCGAGTCGCCGTGGAAAAGAGCCTCACCGCCTTTCTCGACCTCGATCTGCCTGGCGAGAAATGGATTGTTGGCGGCGGGCCGGCCCTTGACAGTCTGAAGCAGCGTTATCCGGAAGTCCGCTTCTTCGGCCCCAAGGATATGACCGAATTGCCGGAAATCTACAATCAGGCCGATGTGTTTGTCTTTCCCAGTCGCACTGACACCTTTGGCCTCGTGCTTCTCGAGGCGATGGCCTGCGGGCTGCCGGTCGCGGCCTATCCGGTGACCGGACCGATCGATGTAGTCGGCACCTCGAAGGCCGGTGCGCTGGACGAAGATCTTGGCAAGGCCTGCCTGGCGGCGTTGAAAGTCAGCCGCGCCGACGCCCGTGCCCACGCTGAGACCTTTTCATGGTCCGCCGCCACCGATATTTTCGCTAGTCACCTGGTATGTTCGCGCGACTGGCAGGACGATTACCACATCGCCGATAACCCCTATAAGGACAATCACGGTGTGACGCGCGCCATCTCCGCTGCCCGCAACAGCTGGGCCGGCCTTGTATTCGCCATCCGTGAGGAAAGCGCCTTCCGCCAGTAACTGCTTCTGGCCGCAATCCTTGGCCCGCTGGCGCTTTGGATGCCGGCGACGGCCGTGGAGACAGGCATGATGCTGGGAACACTGTTCCTGGTGCTGATTGTCGAGTTGCTGAATTCCAGCGTCGAGGCGGCAGTGGACCGCATCTCCTACTCGAAGCATGGCCTGTCGAAACGCGCCAAGGATTATGGCAGCGCGGCGGTGATGCTGGCGCTGATCCTGTGCGGGGCGACCTATGCGCTTGTCGCCGCCAGATATTACCTGTAATTCAGACAGCGTGATGCCGGTCGGTGTACCGGCACCGCACCAATCGTTCCGTTACGCGCACTGTCCAGAATGTCCGTTGTTCTCAACCTGACCATTCCATTCTTCGCCCTGATTTTCCTCGGGATGTTCTGCCGGGCGGTGGGTTTCGTCGATCAGCGCGACGCCGGGATGATGGCGAAATACGCCTTCTTCATCGCGATGCCGACGATGGTCTTCGTCAAGATCGGCGCCGGCAGCGCGCTGGATTTCCTGAATTGGGGATTTATCTGGCGCTATGAGCTGGCCACCGCGCTGGTCCTCGTTCTGTCGGCGCTTATCGCGCGGCCACTATTCTCGCTCTCGCGTCTCGAAAGCGGCATCTTCGGGCTCAACGCCGCCTATCCGAATTACGGCTATATCGGTGTGCCGCTGGCGATCCTCGCGCTTGGCGACGCGGCGGCGTTGCCGCTGGCGCTGATCCTGGCCATGGACACGGTTGTTCTTCTCGTCCTCACAGGCTGGTTCGCCACCGCGGATGCCGGTACCGGCGGCGGTGCGCTTGGCAAGACCCTGTGGAAGGCGCTTGTCACCGTTAGCAGGAACCCGTTGCTGATCTCGGCCGTGCTGGGGCTGATCTATGCGGCGAGCGGGGTGACATCCCCGGTCATGCTGGCCTCGCTTCTCGACATGATCTCCGATTCCGCGGCGCCGGTGGCGCTATTCGCGCTCGGCGCGACGGTCTATGGCCAGCCGCTGCGCAACGCGATGGGAGAGTTGGCGGCGATCAGCGTCGCCAGGCTGATTATCCACCCTGTATTGGTCGCGGCGCTGTTCCTGCTTATTCCGGGGGTCGACCCGCTCTGGATCAAGGCGGCGCTGCTGTCGGCCTGCCTGCCGGTGGCGGCGAATGTGTTCGTGCTGTCGGACCATTATGGCGGCTATAGCGGGCGCAGCGCCTCGGCCATCCTGATCACCACCATCCTGGCCAGCATCACCGTTCCGGTCGCGCTCTATATCATCATGCAGGTTTCGTAGGAGCGTTGCTAAGGTGCATGGATCGGCCGGCTTGCAATCCGGCATCTGTCGTCACTGGTTAATGTCCGCATTCTTCGCCCATGGTGCCACGCTTGCGACCGGCTGAAGCGCCTTTGCCCGTGCCAATCAAGGCATCTCACAGTTTCCGTTTGCCAGAGTTTGCACAGCGGCTTTGCACAGCGGCTTTGCACAGCGGCTTTGCACCGGGCGTCGTCAACGCCGGGTCAGACGAGGAACGACAAATGACCAGTTAAATGATGCGCTTATGGGCGTGGCTGGTTCTCGGCGAACGGCTGTCATCGATCCAGTTGTTCGGCTGCCTTGTCATTCTCGGCGCCATTGCCATCCTCAACCGCCAGCAGGCGTCCGACAGCGCCAACACCTGAAATAGGGGTGTCGGCGCGTGATGCCTAGTCGTGGGGCAGGGTCGCCTCATAGCCCGGCACCGCAGCCGCAAATCCGGCCAGCCAGTCCTGAAGCTGCGGGGCGTGTCCGCGCCAGTCCATCTGTTGCCGGAAATCCAGATAATCCAGCGCACAGGCAAGGGTGATCTCGCCGGCATCCGGCATCGCGCCATTGCCATAGACCGGGCTGCCCACCGTTTGCAGCACACGGATGATCTTGCCACGCTGATAATCGACAAAGCTCTCGACCCGCATGTCGGCCGGCCGGAATCGTCCCTCATAGACCACCAGAATGGCGGCATCCAGCACGCCGATCATCCGCGCCATCCGCGTCAGCACCTCGAACCGCGCCGCCCCGCTGACCGGGATAACCTTGCCACCGCCAGCCAGCGAGTCCAGATATTCGACAATCACCCGGCTGTCATAGAGCGTCTGGGGATCACCGCCATCCTGCCCGGCAATGACAAGTGCCGGGATTTTGCCAAGCGGATTGACCTCGCGGATCCCGTCATCCGGATCGCCGGTATTGGTGGCGCGTACCTCGATCTCATCGATCTGGCCAAGGCACCGGGCGGTCAGCTTGACCATGCGGCCAAAGGGCGAGGCCGGGGCGGAATAGAGAAGCATGACGCGATCCTTGCGTAAGAGGGCGGGTCCCTGAAGATAGCCGTGATGCCAGTCAGGCTCAACCGCCAAGCCGACTTTCCGGGTGCCGGATGCGGGCTTGCGCGGGCGACGAAATGGGCGCAGTTTCATATCGCTGGCAAACTGACCGTCATCAGGGGAGTGCAGGAATGACAGCATCCTCGCAGGTCAGGCTCGGGATCATCTGCGCCATCACCGCCGCCTTCGCCTTTTCGATCAATGATGTCAGCATCAAATTCATCAGCACCGACTATCCACTGCACGAGATCGTGTGTTTTCGGGCCGTCATCTCGCTGATTTTCAGCCTGGCGGTGCTGGTCCCGCTTGATGGTGGCTATCGTAATCTGCAGACATCGCGGCTGGGGCTGCATTGTCTTCGGGGCCTCCTTGTCGTTATCGCCAACTCCTTCTTCTTCCTCGGACTGGCGGTGATGCCGCTCTCGGAGGCCACGGCGCTGTTCTTCGTCGCGCCTGTGGTCATCACCATGTTCTCGGTCATCTTTCTTGGCGAGACAGTTGGCAAATTCCGATGGTCGGCCACGGCGATCGGTCTTTTCGGCGCCATCATCATGTTGCGCCCGACCTCGGCCGGGTTCCAGCCGCTTGCCATCCTGCCGCTGATGGCGGCGGTGTGCTATGCCGGCATCCATATGCTGGCGCGGCATATGGGTGGCACCGAGCGGGCCAGCACCCTGTCGGTCTATATCCAGTGCGTCTTCCTTGTTGTCTGTCTTGGCATGGGATTGCTGTTCGGTGATGGCAGTCATGCCCCCGGTGATGGCGGCGCGCTGGATTTCCTGCTGCGCGCCTGGGTATTGCCGCCGCGCGAGGATATCCCGCTTCTGCTGTTGATCGGGCTTAGCAGCGCCGTTGGCGGTTTCTGTGTCAGCCAGGCCTACCGGGTCAGCGAGGCGGCGGTGATTGCGCCCTTTGAATATGTCGCGCTGGTTATGTCGATCATCTGGGGTGTCACGATCTTCGGCAGCTGGCCGGACATGGTCGCCTGGACGGGAATCGGGCTGATCCTGACAAGTGGCCTGATTGTCTTCTGGCGCGAGGCCATGCTGAACCGGCGTCACACATCCAACGCCTATCGTCAGCGCTAGTGCCACCCCCTGCGCATTGACGCCCCGGCGATGGCGGTTTCTAATAACATCCATTCTGTCGATAAAAGCCGCCCGCCACGCCTGATGCGGGCAACAGGAGATGAATATGAGCAAGGGTTACTGGCTGGCCGTCTACAAGGCCATTCACGACGCAGATCAACTCGCGGCCTATGCCGCCAAGGCATCGGTGGCGATTGCCGCCGGCGGTGGGACTTTCCTGTCACGCGGCATGCCGGTGGCGATGCTTGAGGGTGACGAGGCAACACGCACGGTGCTCATCGAATTCCCCAGCGCGCAGGCCGCCATCGATGCCTATAACAGCGAGGCCTATACCGACGCGCTGGCCACACTCGGCGATGCGGCGGAGCGTGAAATCAGGGTTATTGACGCCCTCTAGACGACCTCTAGACGCCAGCCAGCTCTGCCTTATGGGCCTCGACCATCGCCGCCATGCCGGTGAAGCGGAAATCAAAGCTTGGCATATCCCCGGGATGCATGGTGGCACCGAACCCCTCATCCTCGTGACGCCGATAGATCCAGCAATTGGCCAGCCCGTGGCGGTTCGCCGGCGCGTGGTCGTGAAACATACTTTCGGCCGTGTGCAGGATGTCCC
>JAAZUU010000031.1 GCA_018624035.1 Rhodobiaceae bacterium
GTCGGCGGATGGCTCGACAATCTGATCATGCGGATCGCCGATATCCAGCTGACCTTCCCGTCGATCCTGATCGCGATGCTGATCTTCGGCGTGTTGCGCGGCATCATCCAGCCAGACCTTCGCGACGAGATGGCGATTTTCGTGCTGATCACCGCCCTCGGCCTGTCGGAATGGGTGCCGTTCGCCCGCACCGTGCGGGCCACAACGCTGGTCGAGAAGGAAAAGGAATATGTGCAGGCGGCACGGTTGATCGGCCTTGGCCGCCATCAGATCATGTGGCGCCATATCCTGCCGAATGTGCTGGGGCCGGTGCTTGTCATCGCCACCATCACGCTGGCACTGGCGATCATCGCCGAGGCGACGCTGTCCTTCCTCGGTGTTGGCGCGCCGCCGACCGAACCGAGTCTTGGCACGCTGATCAGGATTGGCCAGGACTTCCTGTTTTCCGGTGAATGGTGGATTCTGACCTTTCCGGCGATCACCCTGCTGGCACTGGCGCTGTCGGTGAACCTGCTTGGCGACTGGCTGAAAGACACGCTGAATCCGAGGTTGAAATGACGGCTCCGCTTCTTGATGTCAGCGATCTGAGCGTCGAATTCCCGCAGCGCCGCCGGCGCTTGCAGGCGCTTGACCGGATTTCCTTCACACTTGAGGCCGGCGAGGTGCTTGGCTTCGTTGGCGAGAGCGGTGCCGGCAAGTCGCTGACCGGCGCGGCCATCATGGGTCTTCTGGAGCCGCCGGGCCGGATCACCGGCGGCCGGATCACGCTGCAGGGCCAGCGGATCGACGGCCGGGCGGAAACCGTGCGCGGGCGCCGGATCGGGATGATCTTCCAGGACCCGCTGACAAGCCTCAATCCGTTGCGGACTGTCGGCGACCAGCTTGTCGAAACGATCCAGATTCATCTCGACATGGATGCCGACGCGGCGGCGGTGCGGGCCGGTGAATTGCTTGACGAGGTGGGCATCGACCGCAGCCGCATCGGTGCCTATCCGCATGAATTTTCCGGTGGCATGCGCCAGCGGATCGTTATCGCGCTGGCGCTGGCGCCGGAGCCTGAACTGATCATCGCCGACGAGCCGACGACGGCGCTGGATGTGTCGATCCAGGCGCAGGTGCTGGCCCTGCTTCGCCGCCTGTGCAAGGAGCGCGGCGCCGCGGTCATTCTGATCACTCACGATATGGGGGTGATCGCCGAGACGACGGACCGGGTCGCCGTTCTCTATGCTGGTCGCCTTGTCGAGACCGGCCATACCGCCGAGGTGATCTCGGCGCCGCGTCACCCCTATACAAGAGGGCTGATGGCGGCGACGCCGAACCTCGACCACGTGTCCGTGGATACCGTGCTGCCGCAGATCCCCGGCAGCATGCCGAGCCTGGCCGATCTGCCGCCGGGCTGCCGTTTCCATCCGCGCTGCGGCGATGTCATGCCGGTGTGCCGCCGGACAGCCGCGTCATTCGCCGAGGGTGTCGCCTGCCATCTTTATAACACGCAGTCACCGGAGGCCGGGTGATGGCGGACAAAGCCTATCTGCAGGTTTCCGGCCTCAGCCGGCATTTCGATATTTCCGACCCGTTCCTGGCGCGTCTCCTCACCGGTGGGGCACGGCGCAAGTTGACAGCCGTCGACAATGTCAGCTTTTCCATCGAGCGTGGCCAGACCTATGCCCTTGTTGGCGAGAGCGGGTCCGGCAAATCCACCATCGCCCGCATGATTGTCGGGCTGGAGCGGCCCGACAGCGGCAGCATCAGGTTCGATGGCCGGACCGCTTTTGATGAAAGGCAGGGCCAGGTTCAGGATAACAGTCTGCGGCAGAATCTGCAGATGGTGTTCCAGTCTCCCTATTCCAGTCTCAATCCGCGTTGGCGTGTCGGCGACATCCTGATGGAGCCGATCCGCGCCTTTGACCTGATTGCCGAGCCGCAGGCCCGCCGGCGACGGGTGCATGAGCTTCTGGACCAGGTCGGCCTTTCGGCGCAGGACGCGCAGCGATATCCGCATGAATTCTCCGGTGGCCAGCGCCAGCGAATCTCGATCGCCAGGGCGCTGGCCTCGAACCCGCAATTCATTGTCTGTGACGAGCCGACCTCGGCGCTCGATGTGTCGGTCCAGGCGCAGGTTCTGAACCTGCTGAAGCAGCTTCAGCGCGACCTGCAGCTGACCTATTTGTTCATCTCGCACGACATGGCGGTTGTGCGCGTGATGGCGCACCGGATCGGCGTTCTGAAGAATGGCCGGCTTGTCGAGGAAAACGCGGCCGGCCCCCTGATCGACGCGCCGCAGGATCCCTATACGCGCATGCTGATGGAATCGACGCCACGCTTTGCGGGCGGAGGCGCAACGGGTTAGTATGGCACCGTCGCATCGTCAGGTGCCGAGACAGGCGTGACAGGAAAATCGAGAAATCCGGGAGCAAGCAAATGGGTGTCATTCATACCGAGAGGCTGACCGGGCCGAGCATCTGGAAGGGACCGGATTTCGAGGGGGATGACAGCTGGATCAGACCGCTGACACCGGCGCAGTGCGACGAGCTGGAGTCCGCGGTCGCGGCGGTGCGGGAGGCTGGCAAATCCTTCCCCGATTTTACCGCCGGCGATTTCCCGCTTCCCGCCTTTGGCGCGCAGCTTCGCGTCTGGGGTGACGAGCTTGAGACCGGTGCCGGCTTCATCCTTGTGCGTGGCGTGCCGATCGAACGGTTCGATGAGGCCGGCATCGATATTCTCTATTACGGGCTTGGCCTTCATATGGGCGTGCCAGTGCGGCAGAATCCGGCAGGTGACCTGATCGGGAGGGTGATGAATGTCGGTGATCTGGAGGACCGCCAGACCCGTGTCTATGAGACCAACGCCTATCTTCCCTACCATACCGATCCGTCGGACATGGTCGGGCTGCTGTGCATCCGGCAGGCAAAGTCGGGCGGCATCAGCAGCCTTCTGTCGTCAGGCGCGCTATATAACGAAATGCTGACCCGCTATCCGCAATATCTGTCGGTGTTCTACCGGCCGATGTTCTATCCGCATCTCGGCGGGGACAAGCCGGCGCTGTCACCGGTGTTCAGCTATCATCAGGGCAGGATGAGCGTTCGCTATCTTCGCCAGTATCTCGAACTTGGCCATGACATGATGGGCCACCCTCTGTCGGCGGTGGAACGCGAGGCGATGGATGTGTTCGACAGCATCATGCATGAGCCGGATATGCGGATCGACATGATGATGCAACCGGGCGATCTTCAGCTGGTGAACAACTATACCGTTATGCATTCGCGCACCAGTTTCGAGGACCATGACGATCTGGCGCTGCGGCGGCGCAAATTACGGCTGTGGCTGAAGCTGCCCGGCGCGCGTGAGCTCGGCTATCCGTTCGAGGGGCGCCATGGGTTTCCCGATCCCGCCTGATCCCGATCCCGCCTGATGTCGCCAGTGACCGCCTGATCGGTTTGAGCGGCTTTTCCTGTTTGTCCTGTTATTTGGAAACATCACGACCTTCTGTCGCCAGAAAGGAGAAAATCCTTTCTTTTTGATGGGGCATATCTGGCGGTCTTTGGAAAAATTTCTCAAATCATGCGGCGAGACATTCACGCGCCACAACCCGGCGCATTGCATGGAGACCCAGATGAAACAACTTATTCGGGGCGTCATGTCCATGACGCTGATACCGCTCGCGATCATCATGGCCACGCTTCCGGTTGCGATGGCGGCCGCGATGCCGGCAACACCGCTGGTCGGTGTCGACTGGCTGGCCGCCAATCTGGACAATGACGATGTCGTGCTGATCGACCTTCGCAACAAGATCGATGGCGGCAGCTACGACACCTATCTGGAAGGCCATATCCCGTCGGCGATCCATTCCGACTATCTGAAGGATGGCTGGCGCGTCGGCCGCGATGATTTGGTGGGGCTGTTGCCCGAGGCATCGCAGTTCCAAGAGCTTGCCCGCAAGCTTGGCGTGTCATCGGGAAGCCATGTGGTGCTGATCCCGGCCGGTGTCGGTTCGACCGATTTCGGGTCCTCGGCGCGCGCCTACTGGACCTTCAAGGTCTTTGGCCATGACAATGTGTCGATCCTCGATGGTGGCTTCGCCGCCTGGAAGGCTGCCTATCCGGCACAGGTGGAAAGCGGTGCGCCGGTGGCTCTGGCCGCGGGTGATTTCACCGCCAGCTTCCAGCCGCAGGGCTATGTCTCGACCGAGGATGTGAAGCGGATTGTCGCCGCCGAGACCGGCGCGACGCTTCTCGACGGGCGGACAAGGGAACAGTTTCTTGGCGATGCCAAACACCCGAAGGCGGCGACCGGCGGGCGCATTCCGGGGGCCATGCTGCTGTTCCAGGAAACGGCCTATGATATTGATGCGAACCGCCTGAAGAGCGTCCCCGAGCTTGAAAGCATCTATGGCGGGATCGACGCCGACCTGCCGATTGTCAGCTATTGCAACACCGGCCACTGGGCGGCGACCAACTGGTTTGTCCTGTCCGAGGTGCTGGGCCGCAAGGATGTCAGGCTTTATGACGGCTCGATGGTCGAATGGACGGCCGATGGCGACAACCCGCTGTTGACCGGCGAGTCCAATATGGACCGGATCAAATCCTTCCTGAAAGGCGTCTTTGGCTGATCGAGACATCGACGGTGCCGGGCCAGTTCCTTCGGGCCAGTTCTTTCGGGCCAGTGGCTTCGGCACTGCCATTCCGGCACCGCGGCATCCTGATTCCTGAAAAGGGCCCTGACAGGATGACCCGCATGTCTGTATCCATCTGTCACCTTACATAAAGGGTCGATATCGTCATGACGGCAGCACCTCTGCAATCAGATGCCCATCCACCAGCCATTGACCCACCAGTCATTGATTGGGCGCCGGCGCTGATGATCGGTATGGTCGGGCTTGGTCTGGCCGGTCTTGTGGCGCTTGATACAGGTCTGCACGGCGTGGCCCTGTTCACGCTTGGCGGTGCCCTCGGGGCTGTTTTCATCGGCTTCCAATACGGGTTTGCCTCGGTCTGGCGGCGCTTCCTTGTTGCCGGTGAGATGATGGGGCTCGCCGCGCATTTCCTGCTGATCGGACTGTGCGCACTGCTGTTCATCCCGGCGGCCGGGCTTGGCCTTGCCGCGACCGGTTCGCTGGCGCCGGTCTCGGTGTCGCTGGTCATTGGCGCCTTCATCTTCGGGATCGGCATGCAGCTGGCGAATGGCTGCGGGTCGGGCGTGCTGTTCAGCTTCGGCGGCGGTTCCGGCAGGATGCTGGTGGCACTTCCCTTCTTCATTCTCGGCTCGCTCCTCGGCTCTTTTCTGTTGCCGACGGCGTTGGATTGGGGCTCGCTTGGCCAGGTAGCCATTGCTGGCGGTTCCGGCGAGGCGGCTCGCCTGCTGGTCAATATCGGTTTGATCGCGGCGGCGGGTACGGCCTTCTATGTGACCGGGCGGCGGCGCGGTCAGGCATTGTCGGGCCAGCTTCTGGTCGGTAGCGTCGTCATCGCCGCGCTATGCTGGCTTGTCTTCATCCTGTCCGGCAACCCGTGGGGAATCACCTTCGGCTTTACCCTGTGGGGCGCCAAGATTGCCGCTTTCATAGGCGTGCCGGTCGGTGAATTCACCTTCTGGCAATGGGCCGGGCCACAGCGCGCGCTGACCCATTCGGTACTGGCCGATGTCAGCAGCCTGATGGATATCGGCATGGTGATCGGGGCCGGCCTGCTGGCCGCCATCGGTGGCGGGTTGCGGCGGCAATCCTGGCCGCCGCCGCGCCAGCTCATCGCGGCGGCGCTTGGCGGCATCCTGATGGGGATTGGTGCGCGTCTTGCCTTTGGCTGCAATATCGGGGCGTTTCTTGCCGGCATCGCGTCAGGCTCGCTTCATGGCTGGGTCTGGTTCGTGATGGCGATGGCCGGAAGCTGGGTCGGCATCAGATGGCGGCCGTCCTTCGGCCTGTCGCGCTAGCAGGAGCGGTATGATGACACGGCTGACCCCGAAAGTGATCTATGTTCTGGCGCTTCTTGCCGGAACCGTCATCGTGGTGGGTGACCATCTGACAAGCCGTAGCCTGTCCGGGCTCGGCGCGCCGGGTGATCTGGGCGGTGCCTGCGCCCCTTGCGGCGCGCCCTGCGCGGATGCCGGTGGCGAGCCGCCGACCGTGGCCATGATGTCGTAATCGGCTGCGTCGAGAATGGTCAGGTCACGAAGCTGCAGGATGCCGGCCATCTCCCGCCATGCCGGCTGTGTGCGGAAATCCATCAGCCTGTCGCGCAGCACTGTAACAACATGTTCAGGCACCGCCCCGTCAGCGACGAAGGGCAGACCCGGATAGAACGTCGTCTCGTCAATCACCCGCACCGCCGCCACATCATCGGGGCATGCCACCCGCGCCAGCGCGAAACTCACCCGGTCGATCGCCGCGAGATGGGCTTTGCCTGCCGCGATCATGCCGATTGACGCCAGATGCCCGCCCGAACGCGGCGGCGTGACCAAGTGATGTCCCGTGACACGGCGCAGATGCGCGGCAAGGGTGATGTCACCTGAAAAGGATCCGGGCTCGTTGATGATCACGCGATGGCGCGCCGGATCGAACGCCGCCAGATTTTCGATCCCGCCCTCGCGCGGCGTGATGATCATTGAGTTGTAACGCCCGGCCGGTACGGCGTCATCATCCATCACCGGCGTGGCAAGATAGTGAAACCGTCCGGCCGGTGCGGTTGCCAGTGTTATGCCGCAGACCTGCCCGACCAGAAAATTTCCGGTCAGGGAATCCCCGGCCAGAAGCTTCCCGGCCGGTTCCTCATTGTTCGCGGCATCGGCAATCGCCGCGTCCATCCAGTCGGCCAGCGCGGCAAAGGCGGCACGGCTTGGCGGCGCGAGATACATGTCGAATTTCGTTCGGGCGGTCACGCGGTCACCCGTGCCGCCCGCTCGTCAGGGATCATCATCGTCGCCTTTCGCGTGTCGTGCCGAATCATGATAGGCGGTGGCAGACCGCCGTCGCAAGCTGTCTGGCAACATGGTTTTGGTTGTAATGCTTTGGCTATCTGTGCCAGATTTTGAGCATTCGGTTACCACCACAGACAAGTGCGAAATGTCTTCGAGCGCCGCGTCATCACCCGTCATCGCCCTGCATGGGATCCGCAAGAGCTATGACAGGCTCGAGGTCCTGAAGGGCGTCGATCTGACGGCGTGTGAAGGCGATGTCGTGTCACTGATCGGCTCAAGCGGCTCGGGCAAATCAACCCTGCTGCGATGTATCAACATGCTCGAGATCAGCCAGTCCGGCGAGATCGAGTTCTGCGGCGATGTGGTGCGGTGGACCGGTGAGGGGGCCGACCGCCTGCCGGCTGACCGGCAGCAGGTCATCGACATGCGAACGCAGCTGTCGATGGTGTTCCAGCAATTCAATTTATGGACGCACATGACGGTGCTGAAGAATGTGATCGAGGCGCCTGTCACGGTGCTTGGCCAGCCGCGTGACGAGGCCGTCGCGGACGCTCTGGCGATCCTTAAAAAAGTCGGCATCGCCGACAAGGCCGAATCCTATCCGGCGCAATTGTCGGGCGGCCAGCAGCAGCGCGCCGCCATTGCCCGTGCGCTGGCGATGAAGCCACGGGCGCTGCTGTTCGACGAGCCGACATCGGCGCTCGACCCGGAGCTCGAGCAGGAAGTGATCAGGGTGATCCGGGAGCTCGCCGCCGAGGGACGGACGATGGTTCTCGTCACGCATGACATGAATCTGGCGCGCGATGTCTCGACACATGTAATGTTTCTGAATGAAGGGGTTGTCGAAGAAGAAGGCAGTCCCGAGGATGTATTCGGCAAACCGAAATCCGACAGGCTGCGACAGTTTCTTCACGCGACGTCGCAGACCCCGCATTGACGCGTGATCGTGCCGTGACGGGGCCGTGCGCCCGGCGGCAAAAAACCGAAAGGAAGACAATCATGAAAGCACTGATAAAGGGAACAATTGCCGGACTGGCGCTGAGCGTGGCCCTGTCCGGCATGGCTATGTCCGGTATGGCCATGGCCGATACCATCCGCATGGGCACCGAGGGCGCCTACCCGCCTTACAACTTCCTCAATGACAAGGGTGAGGTCGACGGGTTTGAGCGCGAGCTTGGCGACGAGATGTGCAAGCGCGCCGGTCTGACCTGTGAGTGGGTGACCAATGAGTGGGATTCGATCATCCCCAATCTTGTCTCCGGCAACTATGACACCATCATCGCCGGCATGTCGATCACCGAGGAGCGTGACAAGGTGATCGATTTCACACAGGATTATTTCCCGCCATCACCATCCTACTTTGTCGGTCTTGCCGGCCAGTCAATCGACGTCAAGGGTGGTGTGATCGCGGCGCAGACAGCAACAATCCAGGCCGGCTTTGTCGCCGAGAGTGGTGCCACCCTTGTCGAGTTCGCGACTCCGGATGAAACCATTCAGGCGGTTCGCAACGGCGAGGCCGACGCGGTTCTGGCCGATGGTGACTACCTGATGCCGATCGTCGATGAATCGAATGGCGAGCTGGCGGTTGTCGGTCAGGAATCGATCGGTGGCGGCATCGGCATGGGCATCCGCGAATCCGACGGCGGCCTGAAGGCGAAAATGGACAAGGCTATCGGCTCGATGAAGGCCGACGGCACGCTGAACACGATGATCAAGAAGTGGTTTGGCGACGACGCCAACGTCTACTAGGCCGTCGATCATTTCAGATCATTCACCATTATGGCGGGGCGGCCATATGACTATCGCCGCCCCGTCCTTTCGGGAATTCGCTGATGTCGGCATGTGGGGATCGGCATCATTGGTGGCAGGATGACAGCGAAGCCGGAAATCATCATTGTCGGGGCCGGCATCGTCGGGGCCTGCCTCGCCTATGAGGCGTCACAGCGCGGCCTGTCGCCGCTTGTTCTCGCATCCGCACCGGTCGCCGGCGGCGGCAGTGCCACAGCCGCCAGCTGGGCATGGATCAATGCCTGTTCCGCTGATGACCCAAGTTATTTCCGGCTTCGCCATGCCAGCCTTCGCCGCTGGCAGGTCTGGCAGCAGCAGATTGACGGCATTGGCTTCAGCGCGCGCGAGACATTCCTGTGGGATCTGCCTGCGGATGATCTTGCCGCCGCGGTCGCGCAATTGACGGCACTTGGCTATCCGGTGGCGCTTCTCACCGGCGCCGAGACCGCCGCCCGCCTGCCACGGCTGAGGGAGCGTCCCGACGCCGCCCTTCACACGGCGATCGAGGGGGCGGTGGAACCTGTGGCGACGGCCACCCGTCTGATCGAGGCATCAGGCGCGACGGTCAGGCAGGCACATGTTCACGGATTGATCACCAAGGGCAGGCGCGTGACCGGCGTGATGACTGGCGACGGGCCGGTGCACGCCGACGAGGTGGTGCTGGCGGCGGGTAACGCGACACCGACGCTGCTGCAGACTGTCGGCATCGAGCTGGAAATGCAGTCAAGCGACGGTTTGCTTGTGGTGAGTCGCCCGGTCGAAAGATTTCTCGAGGCTGTGGTCGCCGGCCCGGATTTCCATGTCTGGCAGCGCGCCGATGGCTGCCTTCTTGTCGGTGGCTCGTTCGGTGCTTATGCCCCGCGCCCCGGCCTGTCGACATTACATCGGAACGCGTTGGCACAGCTGGCTCGTATCGAGACCGTCTTTGACTGCCCGGGGCCACTCGAGATGGACAGCGTCACCCTCGGGCGAAGGCCGATACCGGCCGGTGGCATGCCGCGTGTCGGGCGTTGCCCGAAACCCGATGGCGAGATCCTCGAGGGGCTGTATACGGTGGTGATGCATTCCGGTTTTTCAAATGGGGCCGGTGTGGCGCTGGCGGCGCTGGAGGAGATCCTGTCCGGCACCCGCACGCCCGAGATCGCTCCCTTCGGCATGGTGCCAGTGTGATGTTCAGCGGGTGCGAGGATCCCTCAAGACTTGACGGTGGCGCCTGGCTTCTGTGCTATCTGACGACGCCGACGCACCAGTCATTCTATCTTGCCTTCGGAACGGTGCTGTTGCTTCTGGCCATCACCGCGCCGCTGTCCCTGCTGTTCGGCTTTGGCGGCGCGCTCGCCAGCCGGTCGGTCATTGCCCCGCTGCGCTGGCTCGGACGCGGCTATATCGCGATGGTGCGCGGGGTGCCGGAAATCGTGTTTTTCATGTTCGGGCCGATCGCCCTTGACCAGGCATTCGAATATCTGCGCCACCGGGTGATGTGCCCGGACTGGAGTGAACCTGTGCGCCGCGGCAATGATTTCGTTGTCTGCACGGCAGCGAAGCTACCGCTGAACGCCGACCCGCAATGGATGCATGAGATCTACGGTTTCGCGCTGGCGATCCTGTCCTTCGCCATCGTCTATGGCGCCTTCTGCGGAAACACCATACGCGGTGCGTTTGATGCGGTGCCACAGGCGCAGATTGAAACGGCGCGGGCCTACGGCATGAACCGGCGTCAGCTGTTCTGGCGAATCCTGCTGCCGCAGATGTGGATCTTCGCGCTTCCCGGCCTGTCGAACATCTGGATGATTCTGACCAAGGCGACGCCGCTTCTGTTCCTTCTTGGCGTCGAGGACATCGTCTATTGGGCACGCGAGCTTGGCAGTGCCAAGACCCGCGCCTACAGCTTTCCGCATCCGAACTGGCAGCTCTGGTATTTCCTCGCGCTGCTGGTGTTCTATCTTGGTCTGACGCGGGTCAGCGAGATCGTGCTGGCGCGGTTGAACCGTCGGCTGAACCATGGCCAGGCGACGCTTGCCGGTTCCGGCAGAATGGCGGCCGGTCGATGAGCTGTCTTGCCACCATCCAGGCCTATGGGCTGCGTTCGATCGGCATTGGCGAAAGGCTGTTGCCGAAAAGCGATTTCACGCTGTGCGAACAGGTCGTGCTGATTGGCAGCGGGATGATCTGGAATGTCTATTTCGGCGCGCTGGCGCTGGCGTTCGGTTTCTGGCTGGCGCTGGCGGTTGCCGTCGGCAAGAATGCCGGGAACCCGCTGATCCGTATCCCGGCAAGCTGGTTCATCTTCCTGTTCCGCGGCTCGCCGCTCTTCATCCAGTTTTTCCTTGCCTACCAGCTGTTCGTGCTGATGCCGAAGGTGGGTCTGTCCTTTGATCTCGGCTTCGTCGAGATCGCTGCCGAGACGCGCTGGTTCACCCGCGCCTGGCTCGGCGCGTTGATCGTGCTGTTCCTGAACACGGCTGCCTATACGGGCGAGATCTTTCATGGCGCGCTTCGCGCGGTGCCGGTCGGTGACGTCGAGGCCGCCGCCGCCTATGGCATGAACAGCTGGCAGACCTTCTGGCGTGTCACATGGCCGACAATGATGCGGCTTGCCTGGCCATCCTACACCAACGAGGCGATCTTCCTGTTCCATGCCACGACGCTGGTTTTCTTCACCGGATTTCCAGCCTGGCGGCAGTCTGGTGATGCGCTCTATTACGCCAGCTACTTTGCCGACAAGACGTTCAACCCGTTCATCGCCTATCCGATTGTCGCCGGATATTTCATCCTGCTGACGCTGCTCCTCATCGGGTTGTGGGGGATGATCGAACGCCATCTGAACCGGCATCTGCCGCGCGAGCAGCGCCGGCGCACCCGCACCAGATTGTCACTTATGCGCTAGAACCGTTCCACCCAGGGGCGAAGCTCGACCTCCCAGGCCCAGGCGCTGCGGTGCTGGGCATGGAACTGCATATAGGTTTCGGCGATAGCGTCGGGGTCGAGCATGTTGTCGGTGCCGTCATCCTGCCGGTCCTCGCGCCCCGAGCGGATGCCTCCGTCAATCACGAAATGCCCGATATGGATGTTCTGCGGGTGAAGTTCGCGCGCCAGCGACTGCGCCAGGCCACGAAGCCCGAACTTGCCCATGGCGAAGACCGATGAATTGGCGAACCCCTTCACGCCGGCCGAGGCACCGGTGAAGAAAATGCTTCCCGACCCGCGTTCCAGCATCCGCCGGGCCGCCTGCTGTGCCACCAGAAAGGCACCGAAACAGGTTACCTCGATGGCGGCACGGGTGGCTGCCGGGTCAAGGGCGGTGATTGGCCCGCGGAGCCGCGCCGACGGGTTGTAGACAACAAGGTCCGGTGTGCCGATGGTGTCATCCAGTGCCGTGAACAGCCGCGCCACCTCCTCGATCGAGCCGGCATCGCACCGGTGCAGGCTCGCGCCGGTCTCGGCGGCGATCGCGCGGGCCCTGTCACCATCCCGTGCGGCAAGGGCTACATCCATGCCGGCCTCGCGGCATTTTCTGGTCAGTGCGGCGCTGAGGCCCGATCCGGCTCCGACAATGAGGGCAGAGGATGACATGGCATGACCTTTCCAGGAGGGATGTAATTTGCGCCGATCTTTACGGTTGTTTAACCCGGATCCGCTAGGCTTCATGCGCTCGACCCTACATGAACCGGTCGTGGAGGCCCATGAAATGATTACGGTGTGGGGACGTCTATCCTCGTCGAATGTTCAGGCAACACTATGGTGTCTTGCTGAACTGGGACTTGAATTCGACCGCATCGATGCCGGATTTGTCTATGGCGTGACCGACACGCCGGCCTATCTGGAGATGAATCCGAACGGGTTTGTGCCAACGCTTGTCGATGGCGAAAACCCGCCTCTGTTCGAGACCGGCGCCATTCTGCGCTATCTGGCGACGGCCTATGGCGATGATGTGTTCTGGCCGTCGGGGCTGGTGGCGCGCACCCGGATCGACAAATGGGCCGAATGGGCGAAGATCAATATCGCATTGAGATTCACCGCGCCGATCTTCTGGCTTGCGGTTCGCACCGCCCCGTCATTGCAGGATCCGGAACAGATCGCCGCCAATCTCGATATCCTCAACAAGTTTCTGTCAATCGCCGATACAAGGCTGGCCGCCAATGCCTTTATTGCCGGGCCGGACTTCACGCTTGCCGACATCCAGATGGGACATTGCCTGTTCCGCTATTTCGATATCGACATCCCGCGCGCCAGCTTTCCGCATCTTCAGGCCTATTATGAACGTCTGTGCAGCCGTCCCGCCTATCGCCGCCATGTGATGGTGAGTTATGAGGAACTTCGTGTTACCGAACAGGGGGTCACTCCGCTCCCCGACCTGTCAGCCTGAGGTTGCGTTCGCGATGCAGTGAATAGAGGCCTGTGGCGATGATGATGGCGGTGCCGATGACCGTTGCCCGGTCCGGCAATTCGCCGAACATCACCAGGCCCAGCCCGATCGCCCAGGCCATCGCCGTATAGCGAAATGGCGCGACAAAGCCGATATCGCCGCTGCGGATGGTCATCACGCTGAACAGATAACCGCCGATGATGGCGACCGAGGCGGCCGCCAGCAACCCCCATGACGCCGCCGATACGGGCTGCCAGCTGACCACCGGCATCATCACCGCGCCAAGAAGGCCGATAGCGATGGCCGTTACCAGCGCGACAGGAAGCGAAGGCACGACGGCCGACAGGCGTCGTGTCACGATCTCGCGAAGGGTGATGCAGCCAACCGCGCCAAGCGCCCAGATCGACCAGATGGAAAACCCTGCCATGCCGGGCCGGATGATGATCATCACCCCGACCAGCCCGACGCCGATGGCAAGCCAACGGCGCCAGCCGACAGCCTCGCCAAGGAACAGCGCCGCCGCCATGGTCACGGTCAGCGGCAGCACCTGCAGGATCGCCGTGACATTGGCAAGTGGCATATGCGCCAGCGCTGTCAGAAAGCCGATTGTCGCGCCAACCTCGGCAAGGCCGCGGATCATCACGATCCAGCGGTCGCGGCCGGTCAGGCGCGGCAGCAGCACACCCTGCCGCCAGGCCATCATGGCGAGAAGAGGCGCGGTGATCAGGCCGCGAAGAAAGATCGCCTGATAGATCGACATGTCGGCAAACAGCCATTTCATGAACCCGTCATTCAGCACGAAACACAGCATGCTGAGCGCCATCAGCATGGCGCCGCGATGATTGGCAGACAGGGGCATGATGTGTCCTGGCGAAGCTTTTGTTGTGGCGTGACTATACAGGCTTTTCACGGTGCTGCTATGCTTCGCGTCCCGCCAGCCATGAATTCCCTTTGGAGTGTCGTTATTTGAGCCAGCAAATTGTCGCCCACGCAGCGCCACCGATCTGGATACTGGCGCTGGCGGTCTCCGGTGCCAATGTGGGTATCTCACTGCTGTCGCCCGCCATTCCCGATATGCGGGCAAACCTGCTGGCCACCGGCGATGAGGCGCAGCTGGTGTTGTCGGGTTTCCTCGTGATGCTGGGCCTTGGCCAGCTTGGCGCCGGCTCGATCTCCGACAGTATCGGGCGGCGGCCGGTGATGTTGTGCGGTGCGCTGCTGTTCTCGCTGGCCGGCATCGGCGCGATGCTCGCGCCCACCATTGAAATCCTGATCGGCATGCGGATGTTTCAGGGCCTTGGCGCTGCTGCCTGCATGGTCATGGGCCGGGTGATCATCAGCGACTTCTACAAACGCGAGGAGGCCGGCAAGCAACTCTCGACCATCACCATGTTTCAGGCTGTCGTGCCGCTGCTGGGTTTTGCCTTTGGCGGGATGCTGGCCGACCTTGTCGGCTGGCGCGGGGCGGTGGGGTTGATGGTGTTGACTGCCACGACGGTGCTGATCGCGGCATCGATTCTGCTGCGGGAAACCCGGCTGGAGCGCACGCCGCCAATGGCCATCTCGCGAATCCTCCGCTCATATCTGACATTGCTGCTGACACCGAAATTCATCACCAATGCGGGCACCTGCGCGGTCTTGACGGCCGGGTTTTTCGCGATGGGTGGTTTCATGCCCTACCATTTCCAGCGTCTCGGCTCGAGCGCCTTCGAGTTCGGTCTGTTCTTCAGCGCCACGGCGCTTGGCTATCTGACCGGCAACAGTCTGAACCGCACATTGGGGCCGCGCTTCGGTCTTGACCGCACGGCGTTTGGCGGCAGCCTGCTGAGCTTCGTTGCAATGTCGGCGTTGCTGGGCGTCGCCTTTGCCGACATTGCCATCCAGCCGGTGATCTCGTTCTGCCTTTTCTTCTACGGGGTTGCCAACGGGCTTGTCATCGCGAATGTCATTATCTGCGCGGTACGCGCCGCCGGTCCCTATAGTGGCGCGGCAATCGGTCTGTGCGGCGCGCTGCAGATGGCCGGGAGCGCGCTGCTTGGCAGCGTCATCATCGGCTTTGGCGGGGATGCCGATTTCCAGCTTGCCATCAGCATCTGCTGGATTGTCGTGACGGTCGGGCTGGTGTCGGCCTTCCTGGCTCTTGACCGGCCGGAACGATGATCAGGCAGATGATGATTTTTTCCTCCTGTCACGCTGATTATCCTGTTGCCATCAACAACGCGGTTTGCTATTCACCCTCCCACGGTAGCGACGCAAGTACCTGTAAAACGCAAAACGGCAAATCGTGGGGACGAAACCGCGCGACGTGGCCGATTTTGCGCTGTTCATGGTGTCGCTGTCGGATTGTGTAACTCGTTATTGGCACCACACCACCATGGCAAAGACATCGCCAGCGCAATTTGTAAGGCAGGTCCGCCAGGAAATCTCACGGATTTCCTGGGCTACTCGTCGCGAAACCGGGACCGCCACCATCACTGTCTTCGTGATGGCGACAATTGCCGCGATCTTCTTCCTGCTTGTTGATCTGGTGCTTTCGAACGTCGTCCAGTTCGTTCTGGGGCTTGGCGGATAAGCCTGTCCCCGCGGTGGGGCGGCAGTGAAGCGGAAGCGTTTGTCATGGCAAAACGTTGGTATGTCCTGCATGTCTTCTCCGGATCGGAGAAGAAGGTGGCGCAGTTGATCACCGAGCAGGCAGAAAGCAACAGTCTCGAGCACCAGATCGATGAGGTCATGGTGCCCACCGAGGAGGTGGTCGAGATGCGCCGCGGCGTTCGCGTGCAGAGTGAGAAAAAGTTTTTCCCCGGCTATATTCTGGTCAAGATGGAACTCACCGACGAAGCCTGGCAGCTTGTCACCAGCCAGCCCCGTGTCACCGGATTTCTCGGTGGCAAGGGCAAGCCGGTGCCGATCACCAACGCCGAGGCCGAGCGTCTGATCCACCAGATGAGCGAAGGGGTGGAGCGGCCCCGCACCACTGTCACCTTTGACATTGGAGAGCAGGTCCGCGTTTCGGATGGTCCGTTTGCATCTTTCAACGGATTTGTCGAAGAGGCGGATGATGACAAGGCGCGCCTGAAGGTGACCGTGTCGATCTTCGGCCGTTCGACACCTGTCGAGCTGGAATACAGCCAGGTCGAGAAAATCTAGGGTAATACGGTGGCAGCCGATCGAGAGACGGACCACCGGGGGTTAGGGACAACACAAGATGGCAAAGAAAATTGAAGGCTACCTCAAGCTGAACATTCCCGCCGGCGCGGCGAACCCGTCGCCGCCGGTCGGCCCGGCGCTTGGTCAGCGTGGGGTGAACATCATGGAATTCTGCAAGGCGTTCAACGCAGCGACCGACTCGCTTGAGAAGAACATGCCGGTTCCGGTGGTGATCACTGTCTATCAGGACAAGTCGTTCACCTTCACCACCAAAACGGCACCGGTCAGTTACTTCCTGAAGAAGGCGGCCGGCCTGAACAAGGGCGGCCAGGAGCCCGGCCGGACGGTTGCCGGCAAGGTGACCGAGGCGCAGGTGCGCGAAATCGCCGAGCAGAAAATGGGTGACATGAATGCCGTCGATGTTGATGGCGCGATGGCCATGGTCCGCGGGTCCGCCCGTGCCATGGGCCTTGATGTGGTGGAGGGCTGATCGATGGCCAAGCAGAGCAAGCGCAAGCAGGCGGCCCTGGCCGCAGTCGATCGCGAGCGGACCTACCCGCTGGCCGAGGCCGTCTCGCTGGTGAAGGCGAACGCCGCCGCCACCAAATTCGACGAGACCATTGAGATCGCGATGAATCTGGGTGTTGATCCGCGCCATGCCGACCAGATGGTGCGTGGTGTCGTGGCGATGCCGAACGGCACCGGCAAGACGATGCGGGTTGCCGTGTTCGCCCGTGACGCCAAGGCCGACGAGGCCAAGGAAGCCGGTGCCGACCTTGTCGGTGCCGAGGACCTTGCCGAGGCGATTCAGGGTGGAGAGTCGAATTTTGACCGCGTCATCGCATCGCCTGACATGATGGGTGTCGTCGGCCGGCTTGGTAAGGTGCTTGGCCCGCGTGGCCTGATGCCGAACCCGAAGCTTGGCACCGTGACTCCTGATATCGGCGCTGCTGTCAAGGCTGCGAAGGCCGGTGAGGTACAATATCGTGCCGAAAAGGCGGGTGTCGTTCATGCCGGCATCGGTAAGGCGAGCTTCGAAGAGGCGAAGATCCTCGAAAACGCCGCCGCCTTCATCGACGCCGTCCGCAAGGCACGGCCATCCGGCGCGAAAGGCACCTATATCCGCAAGATCACGCTGAGCTCTACGATGGGTGTCGGCGTCGCGGTTGAAGACGTCGCCTGACGGCGACCTGAACGGAATTCTCCGGCGTTTCGGCGCCGGTGAAAAGGGGTGGTGGTTTCGGCCGCTGCCCCGCACCTGTCCAAGACTGCAGGTGCTGCCTGGATCGGCTTTGGCCGGTCATGGCGGCTTAATGCCCTGCAATAGACGGGAGCAAGAGCAGATTTCTGCTTGAACTTCTCGATGGGCAGGCCAGCGAACCGGCATGATGCCGGTTCATGTTTGCAACCGGGGCAAGCGGCAGCGCCGCACCGCCCCAAAACGAGCGGAGACGATCGGTGAACAGACAAGAAAAAGCCGAACTGATCGAAACGCTGCAGACCACCCTGAATGCGTCGTCGACAGTTGTCGTGACACATCAGGTCGGGATGACCGTTGCAGAGAGCAGCGACCTGCGTGCGAAGATGCGGGAAGCTGGTGCTGGCTTCAAGGTAACCAAGAACCGGATTGCCAAGCTGGCTCTCAAAGGCACGCGCTATGAGGAGCTTGAGGGCATGTTCACCGGACCGACCGCCATTGGCACGTCGGCAGATCCGGTGGCGGCCGCGAAAGCACTTGTGAATTTCGCCAAGGACAATGACAAGCTGACCATTATTGGCGGCAGCATGGACGGGAAGACCCTGGACAAGGCTGGCGTCGAGGCGCTTGCCAGAATGCCGTCCCTTGACGAACTGCGTGGCAAGCTTGTCGGGCTTATCCAGGCCCCGGCAGCCAAGATTGCCCGTGTTACCCAGGCTCCGGCCGGCAAGGTGGCACGTGTGGTCAAGGCACGTTCAGACCAATTGCAGCAGGGCTGACCGCCCGATCAGACGTTCAAGCCTAATGGAGTAAATCATGGCTGATATCGAAAAAATCGCAGAAGACCTTTCCAACCTGACCGTTCTGGAAGCTGCCGAGCTGGCAACGCTTCTGGAAGAGAAGTGGGGCGTATCCGCCGCCGCGGCTCCCGTCGCCATGGCGATGCCTGCCGGCGGCGGTGACGCTGGCGGCGCTGCCGAGGAGAAGACTGAGTTCGACGTCATTCTCACCGCAGCCGGCGCTTCCAAGATCAACGTGATCAAGGAAGTCCGCGCCATCACCTCGCTTGGTCTGAAGGAAGCAAAGGACCTCGTCGAAGGCGCGCCGAAGGCAGTCAAGGAAGGCGTGTCGAAGGAAGAGGCCGAGGAAATCAAGGGCAAGCTCGAGGAAGCTGGCGCAACCGTCGAAGTCAAGTAACGCGACGGTGGCGGCAAGTTCGATTGCCGATCCAAATCTTCTTGCACCGGGCGGATTTTCCGTCCGGTGCAAGGCCGTTTATCACCCGGTGTGTGCCACCCCGTGGCCGGTGCCGGAGACAACCCGACAGGCATTCGTAACGGCCTGTTATTGAACTGAAATTTGACGAGGTACTCAGATGGCATCGCATGTAAGCACTCTCGACAGTCGCCGGCGTGTTCGCCGGACTTTCGGTCAGCTGGCGGAAGTCACGCCCATGCCGAACCTGATCGACGTGCAGCGCTCGAGCTACGACACCTTCCTGCAGATGGACATTGCCGTCAATGAACGCGGCGATCACGGTCTTCAGGAAACTTTCAGCTCGATCTTCCCGATCGAGGATTTCGCCGGCCGCGCCAAGCTGGAATTCGTGTCCTATGATCTCGAGCAGCCGAAATATGATGTCGAGGAATGCCAGCAACGTGGTCTTACCTATGCCTCGTCGCTCAAGGTAACGCTCCGCCTTGAAGTCTGGGAAGAGGACGAAGTGACAGGTGCGCGCTCAATCCGCGACATCAAGGAGCAGGACGTCTATATGGGCGACATGCCGTTGATGACCTCGAACGGCACTTTCATCGTGAACGGCACCGAGCGCGTCATCGTCTCGCAGATGCATCGGTCTCCGGGCGTGTTTTTCGATCATGATCGTGGCAAGACGCACGCCTCCGGCAAGCTGCTGTTCGCCGCGCGGGTAATCCCGTATCGTGGTTCCTGGCTGGATTTCGAGTTTGACGCCAAGGACATCCTGAATGTCCGCATCGACCGCAAGCGCAAATTGCCGGTGACCACCTTCCTGATGGCGCTGCCGAATGATGACTCTCAGGGCTATGTGACCGCCTGCGCCGACAGCGGCGAGGATGTCGATCCGGCCCGTCTCGTCGGTATGAGCCGCGAGGAAATCCTCAAGGAATTCTATGGTTCGGTCGCCTATCTTCGTGACGGTGACGGCTGGTCCTATGCCTTTGATACCGATTCGCTGAAAGGTGGCAAACTGATCCGCGACCTGATTGACGCGAAGTCGCGCAAGGTCGTGGCCACCGCCGGCACCAAGATGACTCCGCGCTCGCTGCGCAAGCTGTCGGAGGCCGGCATCGAACGCGTCTTCGTTCCCGACGAGGATCTTGTCGGCCGGTTCCTGGCCGAGGATTTTGTCGACATGCAGACCGGCGAGGTGATTGCCGAGGCCGGTGACGAAATCACCGAGGACATGCTGAAGCGCATGGCCGATGAAGGTGAAAGCGAGATCGGCGTCCTGTTCATCGACAATGTGAATTACGGGCCGCATCTTCGCAACACGCTGGCGGCCGACCGCAACAACAGCCGCGAGGAAGCGCTTGTCGACATCTACCGGGTGATGCGCCCCGGCGAGCCGCCGACACTTGAAAGCGCGCATGCGCTGTTTGACGGCCTGTTCTTCAATTCCGACCGCTATGATCTGTCATCGGTTGGCCGGGTGAAGATGAATTCGCGTCTCGATCAGGAAACCGAGGACACGCTTCGCACCCTTCGCAAGGATGACGTGCTGGCAATCCTTCGCGTTCTGACCGGCCTCAAGGACGGCCGTGGCGAGGTTGACGATATCGACCATCTTGGCAACCGGCGTGTTCGTTCGGTTGGCGAATTGATGGAAAACCAGTATCGCGTCGGCCTGCTCCGCATGGAGCGCGCCATCCGCGAGCGCATGGGTTCGGTCGAGATCGACACCGTGATGCCGGCCGACCTGATCAACGCCAAGCCGGCGGCGGCGGCGGTGCGTGAATTCTTCGGCTCGTCGCAGCTGTCGCAGTTCATGGACCAGACCAACCCGCTGTCGGAAATCACCCACAAGCGCCGCGTGTCGGCGCTCGGGCCGGGCGGCCTGACCCGCGAGCGTGCGGGCTTTGAGGTGCGTGACGTTCACCCGACTCATTACGGCCGCATCTGTCCGATCGAAACGCCGGAAGGCCCGAATATCGGCCTGATCAACTCGCTGGCCACCTACGCCAAGATCAACCGCTACGGCTTCATCGAGACGCCGTACCGCAAGGTTGTCGACGGCAAGGTCACCGACGAGGTGCGCTACATCTCGGCGATGGAGGAAGGTCGCTACACGATCGCGCAGGCGAATGCCGAGCTCGACAAGAACGGCAAGTTTGTCGGCGAACTGATTCCGATCCGCCGGGCCGGTGAGATTGGCCTTGCCCGCCCGACCGACATTGAACTCATGGACGTCTCGCCAAAGCAGCTGGTTTCGGTCGCCGCGGCGTTGATCCCGTTCCTCGAGAATGACGACGCCAACCGGGCGCTGATGGGATCGAACATGCAGCGCCAGGCGGTGCCGCTTGTCCGCGCCGAGGCGCCGATTGTCGGAACCGGCATGGAAAGCCGTGTGGCCCGGGATTCGGGTGTGACCATTGTCGCCCGCCGCGCCGGCGTGATCGACCAGGTCGACGCCACAAGGATCGTTGTCCGTGCCTCTGAGGAAAGCGCCGACGACGTATCGCCCGTCGATATCTACTCGCTGCTGAAATTCCAGCGCTCGAACCAGAACACCACCGTCAACCAACGCCCGCTGGTCAAGGTTGGCGACGTCGTCCGCCGCGGTGATATCATCGCCGACGGGCCGTCGACCGAGGATGGCGAGCTGGCCCTTGGCCGGAACGTGCTGGTCGCGTTCATGCCCTGGAACGGCTATAATTTCGAGGATTCGATCCTGATTTCCGAGCGTGTCGTCCGTGACGATGTCTTCACCTCGATCCATATCGAGGAATATGAAGTCATGGCCCGCGACACCAAGCTTGGCCAGGAGGAAATCACGCGTGACATCCCGAATGTCGGTGAGGAAGCGTTGAAGAATCTCGACGAGGCCGGCATCGTCTATGTCGGTGCCGAGGTCGGCCCGGGCGACATTCTTGTCGGCAAGGTGACGCCGAAAGGCGAATCGCCGATGACGCCGGAAGAAAAGCTTCTCCGCGCAATCTTCGGCGAGAAGGCCTCGGATGTCCGTGACACCTCGCTGAAACTGCCGCCTGGCGGATCCGGAACGATTGTCGAGGTGCGGGTCTTCTCGCGCCGCGGTGTCGAGAAGGATGAGCGCGCGCTGGCCATTGACCGTGCCGAGATCGACCGTCTTGGCAAGGACCGCGATGATGAACGCCTTATCCTGGAGCGTGGCTTCCAGGGCCGCATGTCCGAGCTGCTGGACGGCCAGACCGTGGCGTCCGGTCCGAAGGGACTCAAGGCCGGCACCAAGCTGACCGCCTCGATGCTTGAAGAGATGCCGCGCTCGCAATGGCAGCAGATCTCGGTCAAGGATGACAAGGTCCAGAAGCTTGTCGAGGCGCAGGTCGCCAATTTCGAGAGCGCTGTTCAGGAACTCCAGGCCCGCTTCAACGACAAGGTCGACAAGCTGCAGGCCGGTGACGAGCTGCTGCCGGGCGTTATGAAGATGGTGAAGGTGTTTGTCGCCGTGAAGCGCAAGCTTCAGCCCGGTGACAAGATGGCCGGCCGTCACGGCAACAAGGGTGTGATCTCGCGGATCGTTCCGGCCGAGGATATGCCCTATCTTGAGGACGGCACACCGATGGATATCGTCCTCAACCCGCTTGGCGTTCCCTCGCGGATGAATGTCGGGCAGATCCTGGAGACGCATCTTGGCTGGGCCGCGCGCGGTCTTGGCAAGCAGATTGGCAAGGCCGCCGAGGCGGCGCGTGCCAACAGCGATACCAAGTCGCTCCGCAGGTCGCTGTCCGATGTCTACAGCAAAGAGCAGTTCACGTCCGAGCTCGAGGTGATGGATGATGCCCAGATCATCGAGCAGGGTGAGCTTCTCGGCCGCGGTGTCCCGATGGGCACGCCGGTCTTTGACGGTGCCCGCGAGGCGGATGTCATCTCGCTTCTCGAGAAGGCAGGCCTCAGCAACACCGGCCAGGAAATCCTGACCGACGGGCGTACCGGCGAGCAGTTCGACCGGCCGGTGACGGTTGGCTACATCTACATGCTGAAGCTGCACCATCTTGTCGATGACAAGATCCACGCACGCTCGATCGGCCCATACTCGCTTGTCACGCAGCAACCTCTTGGCGGCAAGGCGCAGTTCGGCGGTCAGCGTTTCGGCGAGATGGAGGTCTGGGCTCTCGAGGCCTATGGCGCCGCCTACACGCTGCAGGAGATGCTGACCGTGAAGTCGGATGACGTATCCGGGCGGACGAAGGTCTATGAGGCCATTGTTCGCGGCGACGACGATTTCGAATCCGGCATTCCGGAATCCTTCAACGTCCTGGTCAAGGAACTTCGGTCACTTGGTCTGAATGTTGACCTTCACGAGGCCGAATATTGATCACGTCCACTTTCGGACAGGATGACACCAACTTCCGTTGGGAGAGAAATTAGATGAACGACTTGATGAACCCTTTCGGGCAGAACCAGGGCCCCCAGAGCTTTGACAAGATCCGCATCTCGATTGCGTCGCCGGAGCGTATCCGCTCCTGGTCATTCGGCGAGATCAAGAAGCCCGAAACCATCAATTACCGTACCTTCAAGCCGGAAAAGGACGGGCTGTTCTGCGCCCGTATCTTTGGCCCGGTCCGCGACTATGAATGCCTGTGCGGCAAGTACAAGCGGATGAAGTATCGCGGCATCATCTGTGAGAAATGTGGTGTCGAGGTGACCCTGTCGAAGGTGCGCCGCGAGCGCATGGGTCATATCGAGCTGGCCTCGCCGGTGGCGCATATCTGGTTCCTGAAATCGCTGCCAAGCCGCATCGGCCTGCTGGTCGACATGACATTGAAGGACCTTGAACGTGTCCTCTATTTCGAGAATTTCGTTGTTATCGAGCCGGGGCTCACCTCGCTGACCAAGGGCCAGCTGCTGTCGGAGGAGGAATTCTACGACGCGCAGGACGAATTCGGCGATGACGCCTTCGAGGCCAGCATCGGCGCCGAGGCGATCAAGAAGGTCCTCGAGGCGATGGATATCGACGAGGAACGCGTCAAGATCCGCGAAGAGCTTGCCGAGACCGGTTCCGAGGCCAAGCGCAAGAA
>JAAZUU010000200.1 GCA_018624035.1 Rhodobiaceae bacterium
CTCGTGCCAGTGTCTCTCGTGCCAGTGTCTCTCGTGCCAGTGTCTCTCGTGCCAGTGTCTCTCGTGCCAGTGTCTCTCGTGCCAGTGTCAGGCAGAAATGTGAAGGCGGTGTTGGTGACGGCGGTGTTGGTGACGGCCATTCCCCCGATGCGTGCCTGCAGCCTCGCGTCAGCCGGCCTGCACGCATCTCCGGCAGAACTTTGGCGGTCGGCGCGCCGCCGCCTGTCCGGCTGATGATGGACCACGCATGATTTTTTCAGTTTCCTGGATGTTCCCGCCCCGCCGGATCGGGCCCGCCCCGCTATGTCTGCTGGTTGTGGCGCTGTGCCTTTCCGCCCTGTCGGCGCGGTTGGCCAGCGCGCAATCCGCCACTGTGCAATCCGCCACTGTGCAATCCGCCGGGGTGGAGTCGATCATCGTGCAGTCGACAACCTCGACACAGAATGCCGGTTTCTATGATCACGTCGTGCCGCATTTCACCACCGAGACCGGCATCGATGTGCGGGTCGTCGCCGTCGGCACCGGGCAGGCGCTGAAAAATGCCCGCAATTGCGACGGCGACATGCTGATCGTTCACTCGCGCGAGGCCGAGGAAGCCTTCATCGCGGCCGGCTATGGCGCCGTGCGGCATGATCTGATGTATAATGACTTCATCATTGTCGGGCCGCAGGATGACCCGGCCGGCCTGCGCCGTGCCGTCGACGTCCGCGAGGCGATGCGCCGGATCGAACGCTCGCGGTCGCGCTTCGCCTCACGCGGCGATGAAAGCGGCACCCACAAGAAGGAACGCGCGCTCTGGGCCACCATCGACAGGACTCCGGAGGATCTGCAGGGAAGCTGGTATTTGGAGACCGGCAGTGGCATGGGCGCGACGCTGAATTTCGCTGTACAGTCGCACAGCTACGCGCTGACTGACCGCGCCACCTGGCTCGCCTTCGGCAACAAACACCGGCACCGGATCCTGTTCGAGAGCGATCCGCGGCTGTTCAACCAGTACGGTATCGTGACCCTGAGCCGGACGCATTGCCCACAGGCCCGCCATGACGCCGCCGGGGCGTTTGCCGCGTGGCTGCTCTCGCCGGACGGTCAGCAACGGATCGCCAGCCTGACCCGCAAGGGCGAGCAGCTTTTCATCCCGAACGCCGGAACGCAAACAGCACCCTGAGCCGGACCGTCATCGAATTTGCCTAAATTTTAGGCACCCCGCCCGTTTTCGCGGCAGGATCCCGGGAATCGACACCCCGGCTGGCGCTGCTGCGGCGGCGGCCTTGCCGTGCCGTCTTCCCTGGGCGAGATTGCGCTTGCGAAATCGGGCTTCCCGACGGTCGGATGGATTCGGCTGCCCGGCAGCCCCTTGCAATACATCGCACGACCCCGGCCGGACTGGTCCGGCCAGAATACACAGGAACCAAGCTATGAAGAAAATCGAAGCCATCATCAAGCCGTTCAAGCTCGATGAGGTGAAGGAAGCGCTTCACGAGGTCGGCATCCAGGGCATCACTGTCCTCGAGGCAAAGGGGTTCGGTCGCCAGAAAGGCCATACCGAACTCTATCGCGGTGCCGAATATGTGGTTGATTTCCTGCCGAAGGTAAAGATCGAGGTGGTGGTCGAGGAATCGCTCGCCGAGCGTGTTGTCGACGCCATCCAGCAGGCGGCCCAGACCGGCCGTATCGGCGACGGCAAGATCTTCATCTCGACGATTGACGAAGCCATCCGGATCCGCACCGGGGAGCGCGGCGCCGACGCGGTATGACCCGCATCGCCCGTTCCCGTTTCCGGGCCGGCATGCCGGTCCACACCAAAGAGGCCGACGAGCAAGGCCGACACGACCATCAAGACCCAAGACCATCAGGACCAATGGAAGGAACCCCCCATGTCTGACGCAAAAGCCATCATGGAAATGATCAAGGAGAACGATATTACCTATGTCGATCTCCGTTTCACCGATCCGCGCGGCAAAATGCAGCACGTAACGCAGCATATCGACACCATCGACGAGGACAGCCTCGCCGAGGGTTTCATGTTCGACGGCTCGTCGATCGCCGGCTGGAAGGCCATCAACGAATCCGACATGACCCTGATGCCGGACCTGTACCGCGCCTATGTCGACCCGTTCTTCGCGCAGCCGACGCTGGCACTGTTCTGCGACGTCATGGAGCCGAGCACCGGCGAGGCCTATGACCGCGACCCGCGCGGCACCGCCAAGGCGGCGCTTGCCTATATGGAATCCGCCGGCATCGGCGACACCGCCTTCTTCGGCCCGGAAGCCGAATTCTTCATCTTTGAGGATGTGAAGATCGACGTGTCGATGAACCGCGCCATGTATCAGGTCGACTCCAACGAGGGCCCGTACAACAGCGCCCGCGATTATGAGGAAGGCAACCTTGGCCACCGTCCGGGCGTCAAGGGCGGCTATTTCCCGGTCCCGCCGATCGATGGCGGCCAGGACATCCGCTCCGAGATGCTGTCGGTCATGGCCGATATGGGCGTGCCTGTCGAGAAGCACCACCACGAGGTGGCGCCCTCGCAGCACGAGCTTGGCATGAAGTTCGGCACCCTGATCGAGACCGCCGACAATCTGCAGCTCTACAAATATTCGGTTCATCAGGTGGCGAATGCCTATGGGTTGTCAGCAACCTTCCTGCCAAAGCCGATCGCCGGCGACAACGGCTCGGGCATGCATGTCCACCAGTCGATCTGGAAGGATGGCGGCCCGCTCTTCGCCGGCAACGGCTATGCCGATCTGTCGGAAATGGCGTTGTTCTACATCGGCGGCATCATCAAGCACGCCAAGGCGCTGAACGCCTTCACCAACGCCTCGACCAACAGCTACAAGCGGCTGATCCCGGGCTATGAGGCACCGGTCCTGCTGGCCTATTCGTCGCGCAACCGGTCGGCGTCCTGCCGCATCCCGCATGTGGAATCGCCGAATGGCAA
>JAAZUU010000201.1 GCA_018624035.1 Rhodobiaceae bacterium
ATGGCCTTGAACCGGTCGATATTGATCCGGAATCCGGCCTCGAAATCACCATCGCCCCGGTGATAGACCGATTCAAAGCTGATCACGCCGTCATAGCCGTCATCGCGCATCGCCGCGGCCATCGGCGCGAACTGGTCGGCAAGCTGGCCCTCGCCCATCGGGCGTACCTCCAGCGTGGCGCGCGGCGTATCGACCTGCACGTCCTTGATATGGACATGGCCAAGATAGCCGCCGCGCACCTCCTCATAGCCGTCGGGATAGGCGGTCTCGTGACACCAGCAATTATTCGCCGGATCCCAGAGAACCTTCAGCACATCCTTGGCACCCAGATCGTCGATCATCTTGCGGCCGGTATAGTTGGAATTGACCATCGTGCCGTTGCCGGTCTCGACGACCAGCGTCACGCCGGCATCGCGCGCCACATCGACGGCCGGCGCGATCAGAGGCAGCATCGCGTCCCACGCGCCCTTCGCCACATTCCATTTCTCGGCGCCATTGCGGCCGAACAGGATCTGTTCCTTCTTCGGTGTCATGATCCGCACCAGCGGCGAGCCGACAATATGCGCCATGTCGATCACCCGCTTCAGCGCGTCCATATGTTTCGTATGAAGCTCGTCCCCCGCCCTGTTGGCCACCGTCATGCCGGCGAAGATATGCCGGCTGAGGCAGGAGACAGGCTTGCCCCGGTCACGCAGCAGCGCGTCGATCTCACGTATCTCGCCAGCGTCATGGTCGCCGACCTCCTTTTCACCGACAAATTGCAGTTCGGCATATTCCAGTCCGAATTCGTCCATTACATCGACGGTATGCGCCAGATCGCGACTGATACCATCACAGATCACACCAAGTTTCATGGTTTCATTCTCCTCTAGCGGTGCAGCTCGGCACCGATAATGTCCTCGATGACACGCGTGCAGATCCAGTTGTCACCATGCGGGTATTTCGTCTTGCCCTGATGGAAGATCTGCATCGCGGTGGCGGCGGTGAACAGCGGCACGCCAAGCTCCTCGGCCATGGCAAGCGAGATCGTCAGATCCTTGTGCATGGTACCGATCCCGGAGCCTGTGCCCTCGAATTTGCGGTCGATGATATTCTCCAGCGCGCCGGAGGTGATGCCACAGCCCGCACCGGAACTCGACACGACATCATAGAGCGCTTGCCCGGACACCCCGGCCTTTGCGGCCAGCGCCGCGGCCTCGAAGGTGGCGCTGAAGATCGAGCCGATGATCGACTGCAGACAGGCTTTCATCACCTGCCCGTCGCCGGCGTTCCGGCCCACATGATGGATGGTGGCTGACACCGCTTCCATCGCCGGGCGGGCAGCTTCCAGAACATCATCAGGGGCTGCCGCCATCATGGTCAGCGTGCCGCCCTGCGCGCCGGGAAATCCACCCGACACCGGGCTGTCGACCATGCGGATTCCGGTGCCGGCAAGCCCGTCATCGATATCGCGCGCCTCGGAAGGCTTGATGGTGGCCGTCAGCATGACAATCCCACCCTCAGCCATGGTTGCGGCAAGTCCATCCTCGCCAAGGATCACCGCCTTCGCCTGGTCACCATTCATCACCATCACATAGACGATATCGGCATGGCGCCCGACATCGCCTACGGCGGCACAGCTCACACCCCCCATCTCGGCGAATTGCGCCATGCGCGGCTCGCTGAGATCGAAACCACTGGTCTCGAACCCGTTGGCGATCAGGTTCCTGGCCAAACCCGATCCCATATCTCCCAATCCAATTACCCCTGCTTTCATCTGTCTCCTCCTGACCACGCCACGGCAAACCTCGCCATCACGCGGAACGATTTCAAGGTCATCATTCGAGGGATTTCTTACGTCGGCAGGCGACGTCGGGCGGGTCCAGTAGACACCCCCTGCCCGTCAGCGGAACGTCGGCAACGCCGGATCGTCTCCACATTCTTGAATAAATTGTTGTCCCAATATGCCGGCAATTTCAAGCGGAATGGCACCGTCCCAGAGCACAGATTGCGCCGGCCTCGGCTCTGTTATCCGTCGCGCGGGATGATCGCCCCGGGGGCGGCGACAACCCTGGACGCAAGGCGATGCCCGGCCGCCATTCGCTCTGCCTCGCCATCACCGGCAAGGAAAGCCGCGAGATAGCCACTATTGAAGCTGTCGCCGGCGGCGGTGGTGTCGACAACCCTGGTGGCTGCCGGGAAATCAGGAAGATCACCCGCCGCCAGCTGTGGCGACAGGGGACCGCGCGATCCTCGCTTGATGGCGATGCCGTCCCAGTCGCGCGCGGCAAACCGGGCGACCACCGCCTCTTCACTGGCATCTCCATACAGCGCCATCTCGTCATCGATCGAGGGCAGGGCGATGTCGGCCAACTCCCACATCCGCTCCATCACCGCGCGCGCCGTGGCCCGGTTCTCCCACAAAGCCGGCCGGTAATTCGAGTCAAACGCCACTTTGCAAGCGCTGTTGGCACGCAGATCGACAAGCGCCTCGTGCAGCCGTTCGCGCGCCGCCGGCGCCAGGATGGCCAGCGTGATGCCGGACAGATAGACGATCTCGGCCCGCGGCATCGCCGGGGCCGGTTCTGCGGCCGAAAAGAGCTGGCGCGCCGCCGAGTCCGCCCGCCAGTAGGAAAAACTGCGCTCGCCATCCCGGTCGGTGGCAACAGCATAGATGCCTATATTTCGGTTTGGATCGCACGCGATGTGGCTGACATCCAGCCCCTCGGCCCCGGCATGGGCCAGCAGCGCCCGCGACAGCGGTTCATCGCCTATACGGGTGACATAGCCAACCTGCCCCGAAGCGCCAAGCTGACGCGCGGCATAGATCGCTGTATTGTAGGTGTCACCGGCAAAGCCGACGGCAAAGCCGGCATCCTGTGATCTGATCTCGGCCATCACCTCGCCTATGGCGAGAAGCCTGATGGATGACATGG
>JAAZUU010000112.1 GCA_018624035.1 Rhodobiaceae bacterium
CTTCCATCATGATTCTGGTAAGAACACCGTCATCGATGATCATCGCGCAGCGCGTCGCGCGCTCGCCAAGGATGGCACCCATCTGAACGGCGATCCCCAATGCGCGGGAGAATTCAGCATGCGGGTCGGCAAGCATGTCGATCTTGCCAGCGGTGCCGTGCTGATCACCCCAGGCTTTCATCACATGTGCGTCATTCACCGCCAAACAGGCAATCCGGTCCACGCCGGCAGCCTTCAGGTCATCCGCCCGGTCGACGAATTCCGGCAGATGCTTTGCCGAACAGGTTGACGTAAAGGCACCCGGCAGCGCAAACATCACCGTCCGCCCGGTGGCGAAATATTCAGCCGTTTCATGGGCGTCAATGCCGTCTTCGCTCTTGATCTGGAAGGTCGCCTGCGGGATTGGCTGACCGGGTTCGATGGTCATGATATTTCTTCCTGAAAGTCTGTTCTGGTTATCGATGCCTGGACCGACGTCGTTCCGTCTATTTGGCTGTCACGCCGACGTTTTCAAGGGCTGTCAGCACCGCCTTGTCACTCAAAAGCTCCGGAAGGATGATAGGCGGCGCGTCTCCCGGGCTCAGGATGATGTTGAACGGGATGCCGTAACGCCCATGCGATGCCAGAAAGGCGGCAATAGCGGCATCGGGCGCTGTCCAATCCGCACGAAGCAATGTCAACCTGTTTGCCGCCGCCGCCTCTGACATCACCGATGACACCGGCTGCCGGTCGAGAACCAGCGCCTTGTTCGCCTTGCAGGTCACACACCAGTCCGCCGTCACATCGACGAACACCGGCCTGCCGGCGGCAAGACTCTCCAAGACCGCCTGCCGGCTCCAGACACCCCAGCGCGGGTCATCACCTGCCGCCGCCGGCTGTGAATTGACGCCAAGCAGCGCCAGCAGAACGCCGCCAAGCCAGATCATCGTTGCCAGCAACAGCATCGCAAGACCGCGTTTCAGCCATGGCATCCAGGGACCCGGGCGAGGCAGGAACCCGACAAGGGACGGCTTCGCCGCCACCACAATCCAGGGGGCGGCAAGACCAAGACCAAGCGCGATGAAGATGCCGAACAGATCCAGCATGCTGCCTGCCAGCGCGACCGCGACCGCCGTTCCGACAAACGGTGCCGAACAGGGAGTCGCCAGAATGGTCGCCAGCATGCCGGCCATGAAGTCTGCCCGATAGGGATGCGATCCCCCCCGCCCGCCGCCGGCGAGGCGCTGCACCGCGCGCGGGATCGGAATCATTACCAGATCGAGAAGGCTGAGCGTGAAGATGCCAAGCATCAGCATCATGACAACAAGAAAGAGCGGGGTCTGGAACTGGATGCCCCACCCGACCGTTCCTCCGGCAAGCCGCAGCAGCGCCAACCCGCCGGCAAGACCGACAAAACTTGTCAGGATGCCCGCCGCGCCGGCAAGAAACCGCAGGCGAAGCTCGCGGCGCGGCGCACCCGCCGCATCCAGAACGGTGGCAAGCTTCAGCGCCAGCACCGGCAGCACACAGGGCATCAGATTCAGGATCAGACCACCAAGAAGCGCCAGCGCGGCGATCCGCAAGGACAGGCCCGCCCTGTCGCGCGGGCTGTTTTCCTGAACAGCGGCTCTGTCTGCCGGTGTCGTCACCACCATGCGGAACTCACCCATTTCCGGCGGCGCGCTGATGGTCAGCGTGACAGGTGAGGAATCGAAGACAAGCTTGTCGGCCGGCACCGCTTCAAGGAACAGGCCGTCCCCCGACGGTACCGGTGCCTTGAAAGCGACATCATCCTGCGCCTCGACAAAGATATCGGCGACCGGAGGCGCACCCTCGGCAAGCTCGACATACAGCCCGCCGGGCCGCGCCTCGAGGCGGAGTGGACGCAATGACGGGCCGCTGCCGCTCGTTCCTTCGCCATCGGCAAGGCGCGGCACCATGGCGGCGAATTGCGCCATCGCCTGCGCATGCGGACTGGGATTCGCCGCCCCGTCGGGGAGTGTCATTTCCAGCCGCCCACCAAAGGGAACACAGATGTCGGAACATACCAGCGCCTCGAGATCGGCGACAACCTGAAGCGGCATGCCGGTTTCATGACCGCTGAGCTCGAATGGCAGGATCACCGCATTGGCGTAGCCGAAATTGTCAAATCCGAAAGCGTCAAACCGCTGTGGCAGTGGCCAGTTGATTCGGCCGGTGAGATCGGGGTTCGGACTTGCCGACAGGTCGATGACCGGCGCGAGCCCGGCCTCCCCCGGGGTGCGCCAATATATCTTCCAGCCGGCGGCAAGGGTGAATTCGATGCCAAGTGGCAGAGTATCCAGATCGCCGGTGGCCGTGACCGCCGAGACAATCCTTGCCTCGCCGATCTGCGGATCGCCAACCCAGGTGGATTCGGACGCACGCGCCACGCCAAGAGCCATCACGATGAAGGCTGTTGCCGCCGCTGTCACGATGATCAGGCGGCTGACGGCCGAGACAGGGCTGGATGCCTTAGTATTTCCGGTTTCTGGCAGGGGCATTTGATGCTGGTGACCTGTGCATGGCACGATGAAGCTTTACCCAACAGGTTATTCCTGACTAGGGTATGGTATGACGCAACATAGGAAATCAGGCCAACAGGTGCAATCACCGCTGCCGAGTGGCAGTGATCAGCATGCGCTGTCCTCGTTGCAGGGACATCTTCTGGTCGCCAGCCCGCATATCGGTGACGAACGATTCGACAAGACGGTCATCCTGATGTGTCATCATGATCCGGAATCGGCGATGGGTCTGGTGATCAACAAGACCGCGTCACGGCTGAATCTGGGCGACCTCTATGAGAAGCTGGATATAGGCGCGGCGCGATTCTGCGCCGACAACCCGGTGCATATCGGTGGTCCGGTGGATGGCAATCGCGGTTTTGTGCTTCACAGCCAGGACCACATGCTTCCCGAAAGCATGGAGGTCACGCATGAAATCGGCCTGACCGCGAGCATCGACATCCTTCGTGACATTACCGAAGGTGTTGGCCCGGCGCAGTCGATCGTGTCGCTCGGATGCGCCGGATGGAGCGCCGGTCAACTTGACAGTGAGATGGCCGAGAATGTCTGGCTCAGCCTTCCAGCCTCGGCTGAACTTGTTTTCGACCACGACAGGAATACGCTGTGGGAGCACAGCTTCGAGGCGCTTGGGATCGATCCCGGTTTCTTTGCAGGCACGACAGGCAGCGCCTGATCAGGCCGCGCCCCCGGCCAGAATTCCGGATAGCGCGTCAGTCTGCATGATCGATGATTGCGGACCTATGGCCGCGATGGCCGGCTGACCACCCGTGACAAGATCGGCAGCAACGCCTCGCACCGCCTCGGCGTCAACGGCGGCGATCTGCTCTAGCAGGTCGGAATCATCCACCGGCGCGCCAAACAGCATGATCTGCCTTGCCAGCGCATCCCCGCATCCCGAAACGGATTCACGCGCCATGACCAGCGAGGCGCGGAGCTGCGCCTTCGCGCGGCTCACCTCCTCCTCGCTGGCGCCCATGGCCAGTTCGGCAAGCTGCTGCGCGGTGACCGTCAGCATCTCATTGGCCCGGTCGGCCGAGGTGCCGGCATAGACGCCGAAATGGCCACTGTCGGAATACATGCTGGCAAACGAGAAGATCGAATAGCAGAGACCGCGTTTCTCGCGCACTTCCTGAAACAGGCGCGAGGACATGCCGCCGCCAAACAACGTCGACAGAACCATCATCGCAAAGCGGCGATCATCACGGGCGCCAAAGCTCGGCAGGCCGATCACAAGGTGCGTCTGTTCAAGCTCACGAACCTCGATATGGCGCCCTGCCTGCCATGAAGGCGAGATACGATGTGTTTCCTCGGCGCTGGCGAGATGACCAAGCCGCTGTTCGACGCGTTTCACGAAATCATCATGCGCGACCGCGCCCGACGCGGTGACAAGCATCTGCCCGGCGCCATAATGACGGGACATGAAGCCACGCAGATTGGCGCGCGAGAAGCCGCTGACACTGTCGATCGACCCGAGAATGGGCCGGCCAAGCGTATGCTCGCCATAGCAGGCAGCGGCGAACATGTCGAACACGATATCGTCCGGTGTGTCCTGCGACTGCCCGATTTCCTGGATGATGACACCGCGCTCACGCTCGATCTCCTCGTCCGGCATCGTCGGTTCGGTCAGGATATCGGCCAGGATGTCGATTCCCATATCCAGATATTCGGGAAGAAGACGCAGGTAATAGGCCGTTTCCTCGCGGCTGGTATGGGCGTTCATATAGCCGCCGACATTTTCCACCTCGGTGGCGATATCAAGCGCCGAACGGCGCTTTGTGCCCTTGAACGCCATATGCTCCAACATGTGGGCGATACCCGTCTCGCTGTCGCGTTCGTCGCGTGCGCCTGCATTCACCCAGATCCCGACGGAAAGGCTCTGCGCCTGGGCAAGGCTGCGGCTGGCGACACGAAGACCAGCGGGAAGTGTTGTCAGTTCGCCGCGGCTCATGCTGTTCTCCGCATGGCCAGAATCAGGTCACGAACGGCATCGGCGCTGGCGGTCGTGTGCTGCATCGCCTCCTCGCGCGACATCAGATCGGCAAGATGCGGCGGCAGGGCCGGCTCATCACCGGTGGCGCGGGTCACGGCCTCCTGGAATTTCGCCGGATGCGCGCAGGCTAGTGCAACCACCGGAACCGCTGGCCCGACCGTGCCATCAGCGACGGCGCGGCGCGCCGCCGAGACGCCGACCGCGCTATGCGGGTCAAGAAGCATGCCCTCTGCCGCGCTGGCGGCGATTTCGGCCAGCGTACCATCATCATCCAGCCGATAGGCGGCGAAATGCTCGCGTGCCGATTGCATGGCCTGAGCCGGCAGGTCGAAACTGCCGGTTTCGGCGAAACGCGCCATGATCCCCGCCACGGCGTCACCGTCCCGTCCCATGAGTTCAAACAACAGCCGTTCAAAATTGCTCGACACCTGAATATCCATCGACGGGCTGAGTGACGGTGTCACCGTCTCGCGCTGCATCGCCCCATCCTCAAAGAAACGGGTCAGGATGTCGTTGCGGTTCGAGGCGATGATCAGCCTGTCGACCGGCAGCCCCATCCGCATCGCCACATAGCCGGCAAAGACATTCCCGAAATTGCCTGTAGGGACCGCAAAGGCGACTTTCCGGTCGGGTGCGCCAAGCGCCAGCGCTGCCTTGAAATAATAGACGATCTGCGGCATCAACCGCGCCCAGTTGATCGAATTCACGGCCGACAGATTGACCTCGTCACGGAAGCCATGATCGTTGAACAGCGTCTTGACGATAGCCTGGCAATCATCGAAATCGCCGGCGACAGCCACCGCATGCGCGCCCGCCGCGACGACCGAGGTCATCTGGCGCTGTTGCACCGGCGAGACCCGCCCCTCGGGAAACAGGATGAAGATGTCAACAGCCTCGCGTCCCTTGAATGCCTCGAGGGCGGCCGATCCGGTATCGCCGCTGGTGGCACCAAGGATCACCGCTTGCCGCCCGGCCGAACGCAGCGCCCGATCAAAGGCACGCGACAGGAATTGCATCGCATAATCCTTGAAGGCGATGGTCGGCCCGTGGAACAGCTCCATGACATGGATGCGGTCATCCAGCACACGAAGCGGTGCGATCTCGGGGTCGGTGAAGCCGGCATAGGCGTCGCCAGCCATCACGGTCAGTTCGGCCTCGTCAATCTCGCCATCAGTGAACCGCGCCATGATCCGGCCGGCCAGTTCGGCATAGGACAGGTCGGCCATGTCGCGAATTTCATCAGCGGTGAATTGCGGGTATTCGGTTGGCAGATAGAGACCACCATCGCGTGCAAGGCCACTGAGAAGCGCCTGCTCATAGCCCAGCGGCCCGTCCTGCCCCCTTGTGCTGATATAGTTCATCGGCGGGGCTCCAGATCATCCCCCCGCGCGCCGCCGGCACCAAAACTCAGCCGCCCGCGCTGGTGATGGAAGGCGGCATAGACGCCGATCAGCGCGCAGGCAATTCCATACCACGTGATGGCATAACCAAGATGCGAGTTGCGAAGGTTGGTTTCGGTCCTTGCCCCGATCGGCAGCGAGATCTTCTCCGATGTGCGCAGCGCCGCCGCGTAGATTTGGGTCTCGGCGGCGTCATCAAGACCGAGATGTGACACAATCTGCGCCGGCACAAGGGTAAACCAGAACCCGTTATCGGGCTCGTTTTCAGGAACGAAATATCCCTTTGTCGCCGGGAAACGAAGAATGGCGGCGACCGTGGTCTCGCCCTCGATCAGAGAGAAGGTCCGCTTTGCCTTGTCGCGGTAGGATTCCGACACCCATCCGCGGTTGATCAGGATGATCCGCCCGTCGGTCAGGGTGAAAGGTGTGACGATGTGGAAGCCGGCATTGCCCTCATAGGTGCGGCCAGTCATGAAGATTTCACGCTCATGGTCGAATCTGCCGGTCAGTGACAGGCGGCGGAACTCCATCTCCGGCGCGATGGCGCCAACCGGCAGTTCGATCGCATCGGCGGTGGCGCGGGTTTCGAAATCATGGATCAGCTGGTTCTTCCATTCCAGTCGCTGCACCTGCCAGGTACCAAGCCCGAGCAGGATGATCAGCGCCGGAAGCGCGACGACAGTTGGCCATAGGAGCGGACGGAATTTCATCGAACTACCCGTGTTGAAAGTGCTTCTACCTAGCACCAATGAAAAGGGAGCGCCCGTGAAAAGCGCCCCCTCCCCGTTAATTTGTGCGATGCCGCGGTGGCGGCACCGGTCTGATTACTGGCCCCACCAATATACGGCGGCGAACAGGAACAGCCAGACAACGTCAACAAAATGCCAGTACCAGGCAGCGGCCTCGAAGCCGAAATGCTGTTCGGCCGAAAAATGGCTGGCACGGCCCCGGAACCAGCAGACAGCAAGGAAACAGGTCCCGACCAGGACGTGGAAACCGTGGAACCCGGTGGCCATGTAGAACACCGAGGGATAGATCCCGTCGGTGAAGCCGAACGGGGCATGGCTGTACTCGACCGCCTGCAGGCCGGTGAACAGCGCGCCAAGGATGATCGTGATGCCAAGACCGTTCATGAAGTCGCGGCGATTGCCATGCTGCAGCGCGTGATGCGCCCAGGTAACCGTGCAGCCTGACAGCAGCAGCACCAGCGTATTGATCAGGGGCAGGTCGAACGGATTGAATGTCTCGATCCCCTCGGGCGGCCAGACACCACCAATCGGGAACAGGGCCCGGTCGAAGAACGCCCAGAAGAAGGCGACAAAGAACATCACCTCGGAGGCGATGAACAGCATCATCCCGTAACGCATGCCGATCTGAACGATCGGGGTGTGGTGCCCCTGATATTCGGCCTCGCGGATGATGTCGCGCCACCACATAAACATCGTCGCCAGCACCAGCGCCATGCCGATTGCCAGCACGGTGACTCCATGCGCGACTTCATGCATGAACATGACGCCGCCAATGGCCGCCGTGAAGGCCGCCGCCGCGCCGACGGCGGGCCAGGGGCTCGCCTCAACGAGATGATAGGGGTGTTTGTTTGCACCGCTCATGTTGGTCTCCTCTCAATCTGGTGCCGCCTCGGCGACACCACCTCTCCCTGATCAAGTATCCCCGGCCTTGCCAGCACCCTGCACTGGAAAGAATGTATAGGACAAGATGATTTCGTCGACATCACTTGCATTGCTGTCGGCGACGATGTCCGGGTCGATGTAGAAGCGCACCGGCATCAGCACCGATTCGCCCGGTTGCAGCGTCTGCTCGATAAAGCAGAAGCAGTCGATCTTCATGAAATGCGGTCCGGCCTTGACCGGCGTGACATTATAGGTCGAGGTGCCGGTCGACGGCGCGCCGCCAAGATTCGTCGCGCGGTAGTTGATCACCACCTCTTCACCCGGATTCAGCGTCACCGGCGCGTCAACAGCCTCGAAGCGCCAGTTCAGGCCGCGGCTGATATTGGCGTCGAACCGCACCTTCACCGGATGACCCGTCACCACGGTCTCGGCCTGCGCCGGCGCCACCTGCGTGGTGCCACCATAGCCGGTCACCTGACAGAAAAGCTTGTACAGCGGCACCGAGGCATAGGCCAGGCCGACCATGCCGCCGACGACAATCGCCAGAATCACCAGAATTCTGCGGTTGCCATCCTGAGGCGGCGCGGCGGGCGTGATGGCGGGACCGTTCATCCGGCACCTCCCATCCTGACAATGGTCAGCACGAAAAACAGGACACAGAGTCCAGCAATCGCACCAAGCAGGGCACGGTTGCGGGTGCGGCGCATCTGCACCATCTCGTCCGCCGTCCTCGGTTGCTGCCGTTCGGCCATCACAGCACCGCCAGAACGCCGCTCTTGACCAGAAGCCGGTCAATGACCAGGCCAAGGAAGAGCAGGAACAGATAGAGGATCGAAAAGGCAAAAAGACGCTTTGCCACCGCATCGTCAGGGTGCCTGTACAGCGCCCATGACAGGCGGATGAAATTGCATCCGAGCGCCGCGACGACGACACCATATGCCATTGAGGTCATGCCGATGAAGGCCGGGGTCAGTGCCAGCGGAGCCAGAAGAAAAGCATAGATCAGGATCTGTCGGCGGGTTTCCGCCTCGCCGGCGACAACCGGCATCATAGGCACATTGGCGCGCAGATAGTCATCATTGCGGAACAGCGCCAGCGCCCAGAAATGCGGCGGCGTCCACATGAAGATGATGGCAAACAGGATCAGCGGCTCAACCGACAGCCCCCCGGTCACCGCCGCCCAGCCAATCACCGGCGGCAGCGCGCCTGCAGCACCACCAATGACGATGTTCTGCGGTGTGCTGCGCTTCAGCCAGATGGTGTAGATGACACCGTAGAAGAAAATGGTGAAGGCAAGCAGGCCGGCGGCAAGCCAGTTCGAGGCCAGCCC
>JAAZUU010000202.1 GCA_018624035.1 Rhodobiaceae bacterium
GCACTTTCGTCGCCGCGACCTTCCTCATGATCTATGGTGCTGAAAAATTCCTGAAGATCGATGCTGTGGCTGCATTGCGCCGTGATACGTCCTGGCAGGTCCCCATCGCGGCCGCGCTTGGCGCGATGCCGGGATGTGGTGGCGCGGTGATCGTGGTGACTCAATATGTCTCGGGCAGATTATCCTTCGGTGCCGTTGTTGCAGCCCTCACCGCGACAATGGGCGACGCGGCGTTCCTGCTTATTGCGCAGGAGCCGCTTACCGGTCTGGCCATGGTTGGGCTCGGTTTTGTCGTTGGCACGCTCAGCGGGTGGACGATCAATGCCACCCATGGTGGTGATTTTCTTCGCGGCGCGAGGCCGACATCCGAATGTCCTGTCCTTGCCTCCCTTTTCCCGGAGGATTGGGAAACAAGATTTATCGACAAGCTCTGGATGACCGTTTTCGTGCCGGGCTTGCTGTTGGCCATACTTGTGGCCTTTCAGTTCGACGCCGACGCTCTCTTTGCCAACAACCTTGTCGAGAGCCCAGCCACGCTGATCGGGGTCATTGGCGGCACCCTCGCCGTCGCGATGCGACTGATACCAACGCGCCGTCGCGGGCCACGCCTTCAATCGCCTGTCGGTGCCAGCTTTGCGCGCCGGGTTGTCGAAGACACAAATTTCATCACTGTCTGGGTGATTGGTGCCTTCCTTATATTCGAGCTGTCGGTCTATGGGCTTGGACTTGACCTGAAATCGCTGTTTGACGGCTGGGTGCTGTTCACACCAATGATTGCCATTCTTCTGGGCTTTCTGCCGGGATGCGGTCCACAGGTTCTTGTCACAACCATGTATCTGTCTGGCATGATTCCGTTGTCAGCGCAGATCGGAAACACCATCAGCAACGATGGCGACGCGCTGTTTCCCGCCATCGCCATCGCGCCGAAGGTGGCGATTGTCGCCACCCTCTATTCCGCCGTGCCAGCCGTTATCCTTGCCTATGGCTGGCTCTTCTGGATGGAATAGATCCGCCCAACACGCGCTATTTTTCACGAAGCTGTGCCCGCGCGGTGCCGCCATCATAGAGCGGCATCGTGATCTCGACCTTGCCGACAATCTCATACTCATCCTCGTAATCGGTCATGTCGAAGATCGTCCCCTCGATGACACCATCGAGTTTCGGATAGCGCGAGCCGCGGATCTCCGCCGCCTCATGCGTCACCTCGCGGGTGCGGAGACGGATGGCATGCGCCTTGTCGGACCGGTCGGCCTGCAACACCGGAAGCCCGGTCGGCCGGCGCGACATGAACGTCTGCACAAGATCACGCGCGTCGGCTTCATCAAGGTCGAATTCAGCGGCCAGCCTTTCACGGATCTGGTCATATTCGGCCTGCGTCCGGTTGATGGCGATTTCCTCGTCGAGGGCGACAAGCTGGGCCTCGCGGAGATCGCTCATGCGTCCCACACCGGCCTCGACACGCGCCCGCACCGAGGCAACCTCGGTCTGCACCGCCGTGAAATTATCCTGTCTGACGGCGATCACCTCGGCGGTGCGGCGCAGCAGCAGGGCCAGACGCAGCATTTCATGGCTGCGTTCGCGCATCACGCCAAGGGCGTCGATCCGCGCCGCCTGCAGCGCCATTGTGCGCGCCTCGGTACGGTTGCTGCGCTGCCCCCAATCGATGAAGGTGTGGCGGACCGAAATCTTGCCGTCATAGATGTTGTTCTTCTCATCATGCTCAAACTCACGGGTATGCGCCCCCGTTTTGTTGATCTCATCGTAGCCGCGTGGCTTGATGGTGCGCACACGACCATTTTCAAATACACGTCTGACACGCGGTATTTCCTTGATCTTGCTCTTGATCTGACGGGTGCCGCTGATGCTGGCATTCACTTTCGGGCGTCCGGCGGCACGCGCCAGCCCAAGCCGATGCGTCAGCTGACAGGCCCGCGCCGTCGCCTCGGCAACCTTCGGGTCAAGAAGCACCGCCTGGCGGAGCCGCGGTGACAGCGGCGCCACGTCACGGTTCAGGACAACAAAGTCGGGCTGGTCCGGCTCGACGGGCGGGGCGGCGTGGACAGCCCCTGTCAGCATCAACAGAGCAATCGCCGACACCGCGCCGACAACCCGCCGCAAAATGCCGCCCGAAATCATGCCGACCGAAACCACGCCGGCCGAAATCATGCGGGCCGAAATCATGCGGGCCGAAATCATCCCCGCCATCGGGCCGGCGCCAGTGCCGTCACCCGGCGGTTCGGGGCGCGGCGGTCCCGACGGGGGGACACGCAAGGCATCCGGATCAGGGACCACCGCACCAAAGACCCATTTTCCGGAGACTCCAGGGACAAGAGGAAGACGGTCAAGGAGAAGACGGTCAAGGACGCGCGATGGTCGCGCGGATCCCGTTCGAGAACATGCAGTCATCTATGAAAACTCGCAAAAGGTTACCGGTCAGGTCACTCCCGCGAGGATAGGCCGCGCCTACCTAATTTTTCGTAAAGATGGCATGTAGAAACAGCGAGTTTCGCGCCCGGGCCATCGCATTTGCGTGAGAATAGTTTTTTAAGTGTTAATTACTCAAAACTAATCAAAGTTCCGCGTCATGGTGACGGAGTCGGCTTGATCGCCGCCGCCATTGTCATCCCTGGCGATCGCTCTGATGGCAGTCTCTATGGCGTCAAAGGCCGGCAGCAGCGTCGCGCCCGCATCGGCAGGCAGCATGGCCATGATCCGCGATTCGAATGTCATCGCGAGTCGTGACAGGTCGGCGGCGAGATCCCGTCCGGCCTGCGTCAGGGCGAGCCTGACAAGCCGCCGGTCGGTTTCATTGACAAGCTTCGAGACAAGCCCCCGCGCCTCGAGCCGCTGCACGGC
>JAAZUU010000113.1 GCA_018624035.1 Rhodobiaceae bacterium
GGATCACCGGTTCTGGTCGGAATCGATTTTGCCTTTGCGCATCCCTTTGTTGATGAAGATGCCTATTACCCGGGCCTTGATGACTCGCCTTCCGGTCCGGCCGCGTTGTGGGCGCGAATCGAGGCGGAATGCGCCGGTGACGCGAATCTCTATGGCGGGGCGATGTTCGCGGCACCGCGGCTTGGCGATTACTATCTGTCACCACGCAACCATGGCGCTCCGCGTTATCGCAGCCGCCGCCGCCTGACCGAACTGGCGGCGCGGGCCTCGGCGCGCGCGCCGTCGCCGACTTTCAAGGCCATCGGGGCCGACAATGTCGCCACCGGGTCGATGGCGGGCATGCGGCTGATCCATGCGCTCCGCGCCACGCTGGGCGCGCGACTGGCGGTCTGGCCGTTTGATGAGGTGACGCCGGCGCGCGCGCTGTCGATGGTCTTGGTGGAGATTTTCCCAAGCTATTATTTCCACCGCGCCGGGTTCAACCCGGCAAGGAACGCCGCCGCCGACCCGGCCTTCATGAATGGCGCGCTGGCGGCCTATGACAGCCGCGGTGTCGGGCCGGATTTCACCCCGCGCGGGGCCGATGCCGACGAGGCGGATGCGATCATTTCGGCCGCCGCGCTGCGCCGTTTCGCCGGGCAGGGCGCGTCATGGACGCCGCCACCCGCCGCCGCCCTTGAGGGCTGGATCTTCGGTGTGCCCGCCATGTCGTCGGAATAACGCAAGCCAACCTTGGGCCGACATCCGTAGTCGGGCTGAAACTCAGGCGCTGGCGGCAAGATAGACGGCGCGGTGCCAGTGGAAGATGCTGATCGTCAGCGCGATCAGCGCACCGAGCAGCGCATAGATGACCAGCCGCTTGCGGCGCTCCGCCATCTGTGATTTGCCGATTTTGTCGATGGCGAGAAACACCGCGCCAGCCGCCAGAAGAAAGGCGCCGCCGCCAACCAGTACCGTATCCATGCCATCACCCCGTATGTGCCGCGTCACACCGGGCATCCGCGCCCCTGAAGCCGCAGCGATGCCCCCTGACAATTCCGCCTGTGGCGGAATGTCACAGCGCGACCTTGGCATGATTCGCGCAAGGGGGCAATCGGGATTGCAGGTCAGCAAATATGACGCTTCAGCCTGAAATCATCCGGCTTACGCTGTTCGATGGAGAGACCGGCTCATGGAGAGGCCGGGCCGGTCAGCCCGAATAGGGAAGCGAGGAATGATGCAGCACGAGCTTTAAGCCGCCATCAGCCGCCCGCTTGTATCCGAAGCTCTTGTCGACCCTGACAGCATGGCCGGTCCTGTCGGTGAATGTCACCCACCCCATCCACATCGCGACATCGCCCTCCATGAAGATGGCCGATGTTTCGAACTGGACGTCACGCCAGGATTTGAGCCCAAAGCCGGTGTCGTGCGGAAATTCGGGGTTGTGTCCGATGAAGTACGACAATGTGCCGTCCCTGTCCGTGCGGAATGTGCGGGCACCGCCACTTAGGGTCGGCTTGAACAGGATTGGCCCGAACTCGAACCCGTAGAGGCTGTCCAGAAGGGCGCCGGCCAGGTTTCGGGCTTCCTCGATGCCCTTGTCATCATAGGCCTTCGAGATGGCGACAAGGCCGTCGCCCCAGGCGGTGCGGGCTTTGCCAAGCTCTGTTTCGTTGATCGTCATTGCCGCGTCCAGTTACTACAGGCAGGTGAAAGTCAAAAACGGGTTCGGGGAAATCTCGGGCCCGGGCGCCGACACCGTGTTCCGGTCGCTCGCCCAAGTCACGGTACCCTTCGTCCGGCTGAGTGATCCCGTCATGGCCGTGACGTAGCAGGTTGCAAAGGCAAAATCCACCTTATGGGATGCAACATCCCGTGCCGGACGTCGATGCCGGCGTTACTGGTCCACATCGTCAGGATAGGTATCACGCAGCGTGGTGATGATGTCATCAAGGAACTTCGCCGCCGCGACCGGCAATACACGCCCCTTCAGATGGCAGATATGAAGTGTCCCGGGGGCGACATCGGCCGGATCCATTGGCCGCGCGACAAGCAGCGGGTCGAATCCATCTGTCTGCCCGGCACCCTGCCGTCCGCCGCCAGCCCCTATGGCGATCGGAATCTGGAAGAACAGCGAGGATTCGAAATGCAGGAAGTTCTGCATGAATTCGAAACTGTCAGATTCGAGAATCACATCCATATCGACCTGCCGCCGCAACAGGCCGGTATCCAGAAGCTGGCGAACGCCGCTTTGTGCGGTCGGCAGGACAAGGCGCTCGCCGGCAAGATCGCGAAGCTTGATCTGTTCGCGCCTGGCAAGCCGGTGATCGGCCGGCATGACACACTGGATCTGCTGGCGCAGCGTGGCGGCGACATGCACATGCGCCGCCCGAATCGGCGCGAAGATCAGCGCGATGTCGGCATCCAGCGAGAACAGTCTTGTCTCGGCTTCCTCGCCATAGCAGCGGGCAAGATTAAAACTCACCGCCGGATGCGCGGCACGGTAGGTGGCGATGGTTTCGGGAAGCAGGCGGCGCAGGGCATCGGCGCCGCTGGCGATCTGCACATGCCCGCGGCGAATGCCGCTGAGATCGGCGATCTGCGACTGTACCCGTGCCAGATCGGCGAATTGCGACCGGATATGTTGGACAAAGATTTCGCCGGCGGTGTTCAGCCGTACCCCGCCAGGCAGCCTTTCAAACAACTGCTGGCCGATTTCGTCCTCGATCTGCAGGATTCGCCGGTTCAGTGCCGTCGAGGTGATGGCAAGCTTGTCGGCCGCCTTGCGGATCGATCCCTCGCGGGCAACAACATCAATGAATTTCAGGCTGGTCATGAACCGCATGATCACATTCTCCAGAAAGACCGGCCAAAACGACCCATTTGCAGTCCCTTATAGCAACGCGATGCAAAAATTGCACTGCTTGCCTGCAAAATTAGCAGAATTGAATTACGTCCTCTCCTGATACGACCTGATCACCACAGATGGCTGGGCTCGCATCCTCCCGCGGGTCATGTCGTCAACGACCTGTCGCTCAGCACCGTGGTGGCGACAGTGAAAAGGAAGGACTGACTATGAAGTATATTGTGGCAATCATTCAGCCCAGTCGCCTTGCTGCCGTGCATGAAGCATTGGTAGCGATCGGCATCGAGGGGCTGACCACTTCGGAGGTTCAGGGATATGGGCGTCAGAAAGGTAAGACCGAGGTCTATCGCGGCACCGAATACACCGTGAATTTTCTCCCGAAAGTGAAAATCGAGATCGCTGTTGGAGCGGACATGGCCGAGAAGGCCTGTGACGCCATCAAGGGCGCGGCCGAGTCGGGCAAGATCGGCGATGGCAAGGTTTTCGTTCTGGATCTCGAATCAGCTCTGCGCATCCGCACGGGCGAAGCTGGCGTTGCGGCGCTGTAATACCAAGGAGTTTCCCAAAATGTTGAAATCCGTTTCCTCAGTTCTGGCAATCGCCGCCGCAGGCGCGATGCTGGCGACACCGGCCCTGGCGCAGGAAGTGCCCGAGCATGGTGTCTTCATCCTGAACTCACTGTTGTTCCTTGTTGGTGGCGTGCTGGTCATGTTCATGGCCTGCGGCTTCTGTATGCTCGAGGTCGGGCTTGTCCGCGCCAAGAACACGACCATGCAGCTCACCAAGAATGTGGCGCTCTTCTCGATTGCCGCTATCGGCTATTATGTGATCGGCTACAACCTGATGTACCCGCTGGGGTCATGGTCGGTTGAGGGCATTCTGTCCGGCGTCATCGGCGTCGCGGCGATGGAGGCTGTCGGTATCGCGCCTGATGCGGCCGACGATCTGGCCTATGCCTCGACCGCATCGGATTATTTCTTCCAGCTGATGTTCTGTGCGGCCACCGCCTCGATCGTATCGGGCACGGTTGCCGAGAGGATCAAGCTGTGGCCGTTTCTTCTCTTCACGCTCATTCTGACAGCGCTGATCTACCCGTTCCAGGCAAGCTGGAAGTGGGGTGGCGGCTTCCTTGACGAGATGGGCTTCCTTGATTTTGCGGGGTCGACTGTCGTCCACTCCGTCGGAGGTTGGGCGGCGCTGGCCGGTGCCCTGGTTCTCGGTGCACGGACCGGGAAATACAGGGATGGCCGCGTCGTTCCAATGCCTGGTGCGAACCTGCCGCTGGCAACGCTCGGCACGTTCATCCTGTGGCTTGGCTGGTTCGGCTTCAATGGCGGCTCGCAGCTTGCCATGGGTACCGTCAGTGACGTCGCCGATGTATCGCGTATCTTCGCCAACACCAATGCGGCGGCGGCCGGCGGCGCGATCGCCGCGCTGATCCTCACCCAGATCTTCTACAAGAAAGTCGATCTGACGATGGTACTGAACGGCGCGCTGGCCGGCCTCGTGTCGATCACGGCAGAGCCGCTGACCCCGACGCTTGGTGCCGCCACGCTGATTGGTGGTATTGGTGGCGTGATCGTGGTCTTCGCGGTGCCGATGCTGGACAAGCTGAAGATCGATGATGTAGTCGGCGCGATCCCGGTTCACCTGATCGCCGGTATCTGGGGCACGCTCGCCGTCGCCCTGACAAACTCCGATGCCTCTTTCGGCACCCAGCTGATCGGTATCGTGACAGTCGGTGTCTTCACCTTCGTCGTATCCTGGATCGTCTGGACAATCCTGAAGGTGACCATGGGTATCCGCGTCTCCGAAGAGGAAGAACTTGCCGGTCTCGACAATGCCGAACTTGGCATGGAAGCCTACCCGGAATTCTCCCGTCAGGTTTGAACCTGATCGGTGCAGGTGGGCATCCACCCTGAACGGAAAAGCCCCGGCCGGTCATCCGGCCGGGGTCTTTCATCTCCAAGCTTTCTTTACAGTTTCACTGCATTGGTCGTATCATTCGGCCACCCGGCGGGGCCGTCTGCCGAACCGTTCAATCTGCCGAGCCATATATGACCGCATCGCCGAGGCCATCCCGCAATCAGTCAAGGTCAGTGCTGCTGAACGCCTCCGGAATATGCAAGCATTTCGGGGATTTCACGGCGAATGATGATGTGTCCTTCAGCATTGGTGAGGGCGAGATCCACGCCCTTCTTGGCGAAAACGGCGCTGGCAAATCGACATTCGTGAAAATGATCTACGGGCTGATGCAACCCGATTCGGGGCAAATCGAATGGCGTGGCCAGCCGACCGTCATCCGCAGCCCGCAACATGCGCGCGAGCTGGGAATCGGCATGGTGTTCCAGCATTTTTCCCTGTTCCAGGCACTGACGGTGGCGGAAAATATCGCGCTGGCCCTGCCTCCCGGTGAATCACTTGCCGATCTCGCCGATCGCGTAAGAAGGATGTCGGCCGAATATGGAATTGGTGTCGATCCCGATGCGCGGGTGCATAATCTGTCGGTCGGGCAGCAACAGCGTGTCGAGATTGTGCGTTGCCTGTTGCAGGACCCGTCACTGCTGATCATGGACGAGCCGACCTCGGTCCTGACACCCCAGGAAACGGGCCAGTTGTTCGATGTCTTGCGGCGCTTCTCCGAGGCCGGTGTGGCGATCCTGTTCATCTCGCACAAGCTGGAGGAAATTCGTGCCCTGACCGAGCGCGCGACAGTGCTTCGGCGCGGGCGGAATGTCGGAACCGTCGACACCGCCGGCCAGAGCAGCAAGCAGCTTGCTGAAATGATGGTTGGCGACAGTGTTGGTGACATTGCCGGGCAGGCGCAACCCGGCAGTCAGACTTCGGCGCTTCTCGAGGTAGAGTCGCTGAACCGGCCGGCCGGCACGGCCTTTGCCACACCGCTTCGCCAGATCTGCTTTGCCGCCCGCGCCGGCGAGGTGCTTGGCATCGCCGGTATTGCCGGCAATGGTCAGGATGAGTTGATGGAGGCCCTGACCGGCGAATGGCGTGGTCAGGGTGCCGATGTGATTCGTATCGATAATGTCGATATCACGCGCGAGGGTCCGTCGCGCCGCCGCCAGCATGGTCTTGGTTTTGTGCCGGAGGAACGCAACGGTCATGCCGCCGTTCCCAGCATGACGCTTTCCGACAACGCGCTGCTGACGTCGCATTCGCTTGGCCGGGTTGTGACGCGCGGACTTGTCGATGAGGCGGCGACGCGGGCGATGGCGGCGGAGGTTGCCGGCGCGTTCGATGTCAGGCTGCCACAGGAGAATCCGATGGCTTCGGCGCTGTCCGGCGGCAATCTGCAGAAATTTGTCGTTGGCCGCGAGATTTCGAAGCGTCCCCGCGTCTTCATCGTCTCGCAACCGACCTGGGGAGTCGATGTCGGGGCGGCCCTGTCGATCCGCACGGCGATCCTCGATTTGGCCGCGGCGGGTTCGGCGGTGGTGATGATTTCGCAGGACCTTGAGGAGATTTTCGCCATCTCGCATCGCGTTGCGGTGCTGTATGACGGCGCGCTGTCCGAGGCCATGGTGACAGCCGATGTGACGGCGGAGACGCTTGGCCTTCTGATGGGGGGGAGCGAGACGGCATCCGCAATGGCGGCGGAGGTGCAGGCATGATCTCGCTGTCGCCGCGAAAGGACATTCCGCTGACGCTGACGCTGATGACGCCTGTGGTGGCGATCGCGCTGACACTTGTCATAGGCGCGGCGATCTTCGGCATTCTCGGCTATGATCCGCTGGCGGCGTTGTACCAGTTCTTCATCGCGCCGGTGTCGCGCCCCGACCAGATTGCCGATCTGTTCGTGAAGGCCTGTCCATTGATCATTATCGCCAGCGGTCTTGTTTTCGCTTACCGGGCGAATGTCTGGAATATCGGGGCCGAGGGGCAGATGATCCTCGGCGCGATGGCGGCGGGGTTTGTGGCGCTCACCTGGCCGAATTTGCCGGGGCCGGTGATGATGCCGGCGATGATCCTTGCCGGCATGCTTGGCGGGCTGGCCTGGGGGATGATCCCGGCGCTGCTGAAAACACGATTCAACACCAACGAGATACTGGTCTCGCTGATGCTGACCTATGTTGCCGTGCTGTTGATCGACTGGACGGTGCGCGGACCCTGGCGCGACCCGATGTCCTTCGGCTTTCCGCTGACGCCGATGTATGCGGATGCGGCGCTGATTTCGCGGGTCGAACTTCCCGGTGTCGGCCGGCTTGGCCAGCTGCACTGGGGGGTCGCCGGGGCGCTGATCTTCGCGCTTGCGGCATGGTTCGTCCTTGGTCGATCCATTCTCGGTTTCCAGGTGAAGGTGATGGGTGATGCGCCGCGCGCCGGCCGGTTTGCCGGCTTCAGCCCGGCACTGGTGACAATCATCGTGATGGCCATTTCGGGCGGTGCCGCCGGGCTGGCCGGCATGGTCGAGGTGTCGGCGAATATCGGCCAGTTGCAGCCCGATATTTCATTCGGCTATGGCTTTACCGCCATTATCGTGGCCTTCCTTGCGCGTCTGAACCCGCTTGCCGTGATCATCGCCGGGCTGGTTGTCGCGCTCGCCGAGCTTGGCGGGGATTCGGCGCAGATCGCGCTGGCCATGCAAAAGGTCGTGACCGGCGTCTTCAAGGGAATCCTGCTGTTCATGCTTCTGGCCGGCGAGACGTTCAATCGCTACCATGTGACAATCAGCCTTCCGTATCGCGCCAGACTGCGGGGGGACAGAATGCAGGCAGACAGAATGCAGGGAGACAGCGGTGCTTGAAGACCTCATCCTGACCGTCCTCATGACTTCTGTGCCATTGGTCTATGCGGCGACCGGCGAGCTGATCGTCGAGCGAAGCGGCGTTCTCAATCTCGGTGTCGAGGGAATGATGCTGATGGGGGCGGTGGCGGCCTTCGGCATCGCCATGGTCAGCGGCAGCCTTGTGCTTGGCGTGATTGCCGGCGGGCTTGCCGGCATGCTGACGGCGGCGCTGTTCGGCATTCTGGTGCTTGGGTTCGCGACCAACCAGGTGGCGACGGGCCTCGCCCTGACGATTTTCGGTGCCGGGTTGTCGGGCCTTGTCGGCGCGCCGCTGATCGGTCATGCCATTGAGGGTCTGCCGGTGCTTCGAATCCCGTTACTGTCCGACCTGCCGACCGTCGGCAAGCTTGTTTTCTCGCATGACCTGATGGCCTATGGCGCTGTCATTCTGGTCGCCGCGGTGGCGTATTTCCTGAAGCGGACGCGTGCGGGTCTCGTGCTGCGCGCCATCGGCGACAATCATGACAGCGCTCACGCGCTTGGATATTCGGTTCTTGGTGTGCGTTTCATGGCGGTTTTGTTTGGCGGTTTGATGGCCGGATTTGGCGGTGCCTATCTGCCGCTGGCGCTGACCCCGCATTGGGCCGAGGGCATGACCGCCGGGCGCGGCTGGATCGCGCTGGCGCTGGTGGTGTTCGCCTCATGGATGCCGTGGCGGGTGCTTGTCGGGGCTCTTATTTTCGGGGGAATCACCATCATGCAGCTTGCCGGCCAGGCGCGGGGGTGGACAGTCCCGTCACAATTCCTGTCGATGCTGCCCTATCTTGCTACCATCGTCGTTCTTGTCCTGATATCAAGAAACAGAGAATTTGCGCTGGCGAACTCGCCGGCCTGTCTGGGACGTGCGTTCCATGCCGGCAAATGAAGTCCGGCATATAATGGGAAACGTCGTCTCCATCCCCCAAGCCATGAACTGGTCAACAAAGGAGTGAAACATGAAACATTTATTGAAGGGCATTGCGGTTGGTCTGGCCGCGCTTGCCGTATCGACAGGTGCGGCGATGGCGGAACCGTTGAAGGTCGGCTTCCTGTATCTTGGAACGCCGGGCGATCATGGCTGGACCTATGCGCATGAACTCGCGCGTCAGAAGGTTGAAGCCC
>JAAZUU010000114.1 GCA_018624035.1 Rhodobiaceae bacterium
AAGACGGGAATAAAGATCCTCGGCACAGGTCGAGCAGGCCTCGTCGTCCGGCTTCAAATTGATCACCGCGACATCGAATGGCGCCACCGCGCGCGGCCAGATGATGCCCTTGTCATCATGGCTTGCCTCGATGATGCCGCCAACAAGGCGCGATACGCCGATGCCGTATGACCCCATATGGACCGGCACATTGGCACCGTCAGGACCAGCCACCGTCGCCCCCATCGCGGCGGAATATTTCTCGCCGAAATAGAAAATATGCCCCACCTCGATACCGCGGAGACTCATCAGATCGTCAGCGGCGACAGCACAATCAGCCGGGTCATGCTTTTCATCAGCCCGCGCATAGAGCGAGGTGAAGCGGTCGACAACAGGTTGCAAATCATCATCATAATCAACAGCTGTGACCAGATCGGCATTCAGCCAGTCCTTGTGGAAATACACCCCGCTCTCGCCGGTTTCGGCAAGGATGATGAATTCATGGCTCATATCACCGCCAATCGGGCCGGTTTCGGCCTCCATCGGAATTGCCGTCAGCCCCATGCGGGCAAAGGTCTTCAGATAGGATACGAACATCCGGTTATAGGCCTCGCGCGCGCGATCGGCATCAAGATCGAACGAATAGGCGTCCTTCATCAGGAATTCACGGCCCCGCATGATCCCGAAGCGCGGCCTGACCTCGTCGCGGAACTTCCACTGGATATGATAGAGATTGAGCGGCAGCGCCTTATAGCTGCGAACATGCGCGCGAAAGATATCGGTGACCTGTTCCTCGTTGGTCGGGCCGTAAAGCATATCGCGGTCATGGCGGTCGCGTATCCGCAGCATTTCGGCACCATAATCATCATAGCGGCCCGATTCCTGCCACAGCTCGGCAGGCTGGATCGTCGGCATCATGATTTCAAGAGCGCCGGCCCGGTTCTGTTCCTCGCGCACGATCTGCGCGATCTTGTCGAGAACCTTCTTGCCAAGCGGAAGCCAGGAGTAAATGCCGGCGCTTGATTGCTGGATCATGCCGGCACGCAGCATCAGCCGGTGCGAGGCGATCTGCGCCTCCTTGGGCGTTTCCTTGAGCAGCGGCAGAAAATAGTGACTGAGACGCATGAAGCGAACCTTTCAATCGGGTGGTACCAGCCGCGCCAATCTAAGGCGATGCCCGGCCCGATGCAAGCCGCCCTCGTCTGCATCGATCCCGGGATGTTTCATCACCTCAGGGGCGGCAGTCCGGCATTGTCGAAAACCGCGTCAACCATCGCCGGCGTGACATCCTCAAGCCGCGCCGGGTGCCAGGCGGCATCATTGCTCTTGTCGATCAGCACCGCGCGGACGCCTTCGCGGAAATCCGGCCGCTCGGTCATCCTGATGGCAAGGTGATAGTCGAGGTCCAGAGCCGCCGGAATGTCCGCGATCCGTGGCCCCATTTCGATGAGCCTTGCGAAGACATGCATGCTCATCGGACATTTCGTGGACAGAGCGACGTGAACTGCCTCGGCAAGGCTGTCATCCTTCAGGCGCGCCAGATCACCGGCACGATCACGCATGGTGGCCAGATCCCGGCCGGCGAACACATGATCGATGGTGACGCGCTGTGTCTGCAGGGGCGGCACGCCGGGATCGAGCTGAAATCGGTGGATTACAGCGTCGATATCGGCGCTGTCGCAGGCCAGCAACGCCTCGCGAAGCGCCGACATGTCGGCAGCCCTCACCATAGCCCCGGCAAGGCCCAGCATCAGGCAGTCAGCCGCCCCGATGATGTGCCCGGTCAGCCCAAGACACAGCGCCACCTGACGGGGACAACGCCCGAGAAAGACGCTTGCACCGGCATCGGGAAACAGTCCGATGGCAGATTCCGGCATCGCGAAGCGTGTCGTCTCGCTGACGATGGCGTGCGTGCTGCATTGCATCAGCCCGGCACCACCACCCATAGTGACCCCGTCGGCAAGCGAGATGATCGCTTTCGGGAAGTCGTAAACGGCCAGATGCGCGCCATACTCGGCACGGAAATGCGTCTTCATGAGCTCGAACTCGCCACGTATGGCGATCGCATGCAGGTCGCGGACATCACCACCCGCGCAGAAGGCGCGCGGCTCTGACCCCGCCATCACGACATGACCGATATCATCGTCATCTGCCCAGATGCCGAGCTGGTCGCGCAGCGCCGCCGCCATCTGTGCGCTCAGCGCGTTCAGGGCACGCGGCCGGTCAAGCAGAACAAGCCCGGCCCGGCCATGGGTGGAAAAGCTGATATGATCCTGCTGCATTGCGTCCCGTCCAGATGGTGTCTATATCTCGGTAGCTGTTTGGTGACGCATCCATTGCGCGGTGGCGCGCCACGCGTGCCGTACCATTCCTGAGACGGAGAGTCGAGATGAGCAGAGGTCAATACCCGGCCACGCGCATGCGCCGGACCAGGATGAAGGCTTTCTCACGCCGTCTGGTGGCGGAGACCCGCCTTGGCGTCGATGACCTGATCTGGCCAATGTTCGTGGTCGAGGGCGACGATGTGACCGAGCCGGTTGCATCGATGCCCGGCGTGATGCGCCACGGGATTGACACTCTGGTCGCGCAGGGCGGCGAGGCGGTTGCACTTGGCATTCCCGCGATCGCCATCTTTCCATCACTGGAAGCGTCGCTGAAGGATGCCGACGGGTCACAGGCGCGAGACGGTGACAACCTTGTCTGCCGGGCGGTGCGCGCCGTGAAGACAGCCTGTCCCGACCTGGGCGTTATCTGCGATGTCGCGCTCGATCCGTTCACCGATCATGGCCATGACGGTGTTCTGCGCGATGGCGAGATCGCCAATGACGAAACCGTTGACATACTGTGTGAACAGGCCGTGCATCAGGCGAATGCAGGCTGTGACATCATCGCGCCATCCGACATGATGGATGGCCGCGTGGCCGCCATTCGCGCGGCGCTGGATGAGGCCGGGCACGAGAACGTGCAGATCATGTCCTATGCCGCGAAATACGCCTCTGCGTTCTATGGACCGTTCCGCAGCGCCGTGAAGGCCGGTTCGCTTGGCGGCAAGGATGGCAAATCCACCTACCAGATGGACCCGGCCAACACCGATGAGGCGATGCACGAGATCGCGCTGGACCTGCAGGAAGGCGCCGACATGGTGATCATCAAGCCGGGCATGCCCTATCTTGACATCCTGACCCGCGCCAAGGCCGAGTTCGGCGTTCCCTGTATCGCCTATCAGGTGTCGGGGGAATATGCGATGATCATGGCGGCAGGCCAGCAGGGATGGCTTGATGAGGACCGGGTGATGATGGAAAGCCTGATGACTTTCAAGCGTGCCGGTGCCGACGCCATTCTGACCTATTTCGCACCCCGTATCGCGCGCCTGCTTGCCGCGAAGGCGGAATGAGACGTCATCCACCATCTACCGGAGCACAGAAACATGACAGTCTCCGCCACCGACATCCGGAACGCCTCCGAGCGGCTTGAAGGCAACATCATACGCACACCCTTCGTGCAGGCACCGGCGCTGTCCGGCCTGCTGGGATGCGATATCAGGCTGAAGCTGGAAAATCTCCAGCACACCTCGTCCTTCAAGGCACGTGGCGCCTTTATCGCCATGCAGGCGCTGTCCAGCGAGGCACGCAAGCGCGGCGTCATCACCATGTCAGCAGGCAACCATGCCCAGGCAGTCGCCTATCACGCCAGACAGATGGGCATTCCGGCGGTGATCGTGATGCCGGCGCAGACACCGTTCGCCAAGGTGTCACGGACCCGCGCGCTTGGCGCCGAGGTGGTGCTGGAGGGCCGCAATCTGAATGAATGCGAGGGCCTTGTCAGCCGTCTGATCGTGGAACGCGGCCTGTCGCTGATCCATCCCTATGATGACGAGCTGGTGATGACGGGTCAGGGAACGGTCGGGCTGGAAATGCTCGCCGAGGATGACACGCTTGAAACTCTCGTCGTTCCCATTGGCGGCGGCGGGTTGATCGGCGGCATTGCCACCATGGCGCGTGAGATGCGCCCCAATATCAGGATCTATGGCGTCCAGACCGAACTGTACCCGGCCATGAAGCTTGCCGTCGCCAACAAGGATATCGCCTGTGGCGGCGAGACACTGGCCGAGGGAATCGCCGTCAAGAAACCCGGCGGTGTCACGCGGCCGGTTGTCGCCGATCTTGTCGATGATATCCTGCTGGTCAATGAACAGTCACTTGAATGGGCTGTCGGCAGCCTGATCGAGCAGCAGCGTATCGTTGCCGAGGGCGCCGGCGCCGCGGGCATCGCCGCCCTTTACCAGCATCGGTCGATCTTCGCCGGCAAGAAGGTCGGCGCCGTGATCTGTGGTGGCAATATCGACCCGCGCCTTCTTGCCTCGATCCTGAACCGCAACATGGCAAGCGACGGAAGGCTGGCAAGACTGCGGATCGATATTTCCGACGAACCCGGCATGCTGGCGGCGATCACCGCTTCGATCGGGCGTTGCGGAGGTAACATCGTTGAAATATACCATCAGAGGTTGTTCTACGATGTGCCGGCAAAGCTCGCCAAGATCGACGCCGTGATCGAAACGCGGGGCCCCGATCATGTGGATGAGATCATCGCCGATCTGAAGTCTGCCGGCTTCATCGTTCACCAGATGGATGACAGTTCCGGCGGTTAATTGTCGGGTGCGGCATCTGTTGCCTTGCCCTTGCCACGAAAACAGGACAGCCTTGCATCATGGATCAGGACAAGCGACTTCATCAGCTGCCACCGCTCCAGATGCGGCTCAGCATGCGATCAGACTGCCCGTATATCAGTGGCCGGACCGAACAGCGCGTGGCTGTCGATATCTCGGAAAATCCGACCCTGCATGACGAATTGGCGCGCGCCGGGTTCCGCCGTGTTGAAAACTGGGTCTACAAGCCGGTCTGCCCGCAATGTCAGGCCTGCCTTCCCTGGCGGGTTGATACAGCGCGGTTCAGTCCGGGCCGCAATCTGTCGCGTATCAAGCGGACCAACCGCGATCTAACACGATCAATCGGGTCAATCCGTCCGACAAATGAGCAGTATCAGCTGTTCCTCGCCTATATCCGCGGGCGGCATCATGACGGCCAGATGGCCAATATGGGACGTGATGATTTCATCGCGATGATCGAGAACAGCCCGATCGAGACATTCGTTGTCAATTACCGCGACGGTGACGGGCGGCTTGTCGGCTGCGTTCTCGCCGACGTGCAGGAAGACGGGTTGAGCGCCGTCTATTCCTTCTTCGACCCGCGCGAGGCGGCGCGCTCACTTGGCACCTTCATGATCCTCGACCTGATCGATTATGCGCAGGAACGCGGCATGCCCTGGCTCTATCTCGGCTATTTCGTTCCCGGCAGCCAGAAGATGATGTACAAGGCGCGGTTCCAGCCAGCCGAGGTCTATATTGACGGACGCTGGCGTCCCTATGAAGAGACCGGCTGACCCGCTTCTGATCGGCCCATCATTAAAGCAGAATTTCGGGCATGTTTCCGGGCATGTTTCCGGGCAGAATGTCAGGTAAACCGCGCGGGACGGGGAAACCCGGTCGGCGGCATCCTGCCGGCACCGGCGCGCTTGCCAAGCCAGTCTGTCAGATCGGTTTCGGTGCGGGTACGCCCGCCGCCAGCCTTCCATGACAGGCCCTTTTCGGCAGTGTAGACAGTGACATCGGCAAGCCCACCATCCTTGAAACGTTGCAGGATAACACCCTTGCCACGTGTCATTTCCGGCACTTCGGACAGCGGGAAGACAAGAAGCTTGCGATTGACCCCGACGCTGGCCACCATATCGCCTTCGGCAACACAGCAGGCGACGGCCCGTGCCGTGCCGGAGATGTTCAGCACCTGTTTGCCGGAACGTGTCTGCGCCAGCGCCGCCTCGGTCGGCACGACAAGACCATGGCCGGTGCTGGCGGCCACAAGAAGTCTCTGCCCCTCCGCTTTCAGCAGGCGCACGATATCGACATCGGCGGGAAGATCGACCATCAGGCTGACAGGCTCGCCAAAGCCGCGCCCGCGCGGCAGCCTGTCGCCGGACAGCGTGTAGAAGCGTCCATTCTCGGCAAACAGCAGGATCTTGTCCGTTGTCTCGGCATGGAGGACAAAGGCTGGGCCATCACCTTCCTTGTACTTGAACTCGGCATCAAGCTCCTGATGCCCCTTCATGGCGCGAATCCAGCCCTTTTCGGAACAGATCACGGTGATCGGTTCACGCTCCACCAGAATCTCGGTGGCATCAAGGTCGATCTCCGGCGCCTCGGCGCAATCCGTGCGGCGGCTGTCGGACTTCGCGAAGCTTGCCTTCATCTCGCGGATTTCAGATGTGATGCGCTGCCATTGCAGTGACTCATCACCGACAAGCATGGCCAGTTCCTCGCGTTCGGCGATCAGGCTGTCGCGCTCGGCCTTCAGCGCCATCTCCTCAAGCCGGCGCAATGAGCGCAGCCTCATGTCGAGGATCGCCGTTGCCTGCGCGTCGGTCAGCGAGAAGCGGTCGATCAGGCTAACCCGCGGGTTGTCCGCCTCGCGGATGATGGCGATCACCTCGTCAAGATTAAGGAAGACCACAAGATAGCCTTCCAGCACCTCCAGTCTCGCCTCGATCTTGCCAATGCGGAAATTAGAGCGTCTGACAAGCACGACGCGGCGATGCGCCAGCCAGGCATTCAGCGCCTCGCGAAGCGTCATCACGCCGGGCCGCCCGTCAGCGTCGAGAACGTTCAGGTTCAGCGGCACCCGGCTTTCCAGGTCGGTCAGCTTGAACAGACTCTCCATCACAATTTCGGGTTCGAGGCGGCGTGACTTCGGTTCCAGGACGATCCGGATATCCTCGGCCGATTCGTCCCGAATATCGGCAAGGAACGGCAGCTTCTTGGCCTGCAGCATGTCCGCCATCCGTTCGATCAGGCGGGATTTCTGGACCTGATAGGGGATTTCGGTGACAGCAATCTGCCAGGCACCGCCCTTTTCCTTCTCCGTCGACCAGCGGGCCCGCACCCGAAACCCGCCACGGCCGGTGGCATAGGCCTCACGGATGGTGTCAGCCGGCTCAACCAGCACACCGCCAGTCGGAAAGTCCGGACCGCGAACATATTGCAGGAGTGTGTCAACCGAGGCGTTCGGATGCTTGATCAGATGCAGCGCGGCATCGGCAAGCTCGATGATGTTGTGCGGCGGGATTGAGGTCGCCATGCCGACAGCGATGCCCTGGGCGCCATTCGCCAGCAGATTGGGTATTCCCGCCGGCAGCAGGCTCGGTTCCTCGGACTCACCGTCATAGGTCGGCCGGAAATCGACCGTATCCTCGTCGATGCCGTCAAGAAGACGCTGCGCCACCTCGGTCATCCGTGCCTCGGTATAGCGCATCGCGGCGGCGTTATCGCCATCGATATTGCCGAAATTGCCCTGACCGTCGACAAGCCGGTAACGCATCGCGAATTCCTGTGCGAGGCGCACCATCGCATCATAGATCGCGGCATCACCATGCGGATGGAACTTACCCATGACATCGCCGACGACCCGCGCCGATTTCTTGAAGCCCTGATCGGGATCAAGCCGAAGCTGACGCATGGCGTAGAGAAGCCGGCGATGCACCGGTTTCAGCCCGTCGCGGACATCGGGGAGCGAGCGCGAGGTGATCGTCGACAATGCATAGGCGAGATAGCGCTCGCTCAACGCCTCCGAGAACGCCGTGTCAATGATCCGGCCATCATCCTCGACTGTCACGTCATCACTCATCTACAGTCCACTCCTCGATCATATTGCCAGACCCCGGCCAAACCCCGGCCAAACTCCGGACACCGGGCCACAATGACCCGATACCAAGATATGGGCGGTTTTATAGCGTGGAACCCCCATATATGCCAGCCACCATATCAGCCAATCGACGCCGCTGCTGGGGCAGATCGGCATGATATGACGCGAACACCCGACGCTCCAGAAAATGCCCGGTCAGCGCCAGGCCGGCATCGAAATCATGACGGTTACAGGCCACGCCGCCAAGAAATCGTGGCAGCGCCAGCATCCGGCCGGCAAACTCACCGGCCTCGCCCTCGGCGACTGCACGTCCCGATTTCGGGCTTACATGGGCCAGCCTGCCGGTCTGTCCGGTCACGGCGCAATGTTCCAGATCAAGACTGAACCCGACCGACTGCAGCAGGCCAAGCTCCCAACGGATATAGCCTTCAAGCCAGCGATTGTCGGGATCCTCGATCCGCAGAAGCTGCAGCAGCGCGCCGGTGGCCTCGAACAGCACAGGCTGCGCCTCGCGTTCGGGAAGACTGCCATCCAGCAGCGCGCAGGCCGAGGCGATGGCGGCAAGTCGCAGCGGATCATCAAGAAGCAGGGCCGTCACCGGATCGTCAAGTTCGATCGAGAATTGACCAAGCTGTTCCGACAGGCGGGCGCGCCAGCTGGCACGGACCAGATTGCCGGGTTGCAGGACGCCGCGCATCCTTGCCGAGCTGGCCCCGCGGACAAGCCCGGCATGACGTCCTTGAGTCGGCGTTAGAAGAGTGATGAGCGCGCTGTTCTCGCCATAGGGACGCACCGAGAGAATCAGCGCCTCCTCAACCCATTCAGGCATTATAATCGAGGTCCCAGACGGAATAACGGGCGGCATCATCCATCCAGTCCTTGCGCACCTTGACATGGCTCATCAGATGGATGCGCCGTCCAAGCGCCTCTTCAAGCTCGATCCGCGCCGCCATCCCGATCCGCC
>JAAZUU010000115.1 GCA_018624035.1 Rhodobiaceae bacterium
ATGCCGCGATTGGCGCCGGTGATCAGAATGCGTTGGGTCATGATGATTCTACGCCTTCGCGTCGGGTGTAATGACGCCGGGGGTGATGATCGCCGGGTCGAAGGGCTTGCGGGTGAAGATCTCGCGCAGCATCGGCTCGAAATGGCTCAGCGGGCGGGTCGGATAGTCCGGGTCGAAGGCCATCTGGTCCCAGTCGCGGCAGAATTGCTCGCAGCTGTCGAACCATTCATGGCCGCGCCAGCGCTCGCGCTCATCCTTGTTCACGCCGGATGCCTCGCCATAATAATACATCTGGAAGACGCCGTGATGCTCGATGATCCAGGTGACCTCCTCGCGCACATAGGGGCGGATGATGGCGGCGGCCATCTGGCTGTGGTTCTCCGGCGCCAGATCATCGCCAAGGTCATGCACCAGCGCGGCGACGATCAGTTCGATATCGGCGCCGTCATCCTCGGCCCGGCTCGCCGATTGCAGCGAATGCTGCAGCCTGTCGATGCGATAGCCGGCAAGCGAGTTGCTGAGCCCGCGAAGCGCGTCGAGCAGCCGGTCGGGAAGAGCGGCGACAAAGTCATGCTCCAGTCTGCCGAGAAACGCGTAATCTTCAGGCGTGCCTTCATCCATGCGGCGGAAACTGACGGTGTCCATGGCGCGGTCCTCGCTCTGCGATTGCGGATCGCCCCATCCTAGCCGCCAGCGCGCCCCGCCGTAAAGTGCGGGTGGGCATCACCGGGTGTCAGTCCGCTACAGCGAATCGATCCGGTTCCGGTAATAGCTCACCATCGAGTCCGGATAGCCCGGCATGGCGGCAAGCTCGTCCAGCATGGATGTCAGCGTCGTCACACCGCGCCGTGTCCTGCTGGCCAGCAGCGCCGCCAGAAACCGGTCATGCGCGGCGCGGATGGCCTGATTCCGCGGAAGCCAGCTGTGGATCGGTTCGGCGGCAGCGCGGCGCTTGCCAGCTGATCAATTTTTATCAGATTGGATTTATGGCGAACTTCGGCTACCGTTATGGCGTCATAATGGAGTTTCACCGCATCCAGATCGTTGGTGCCACTGCCGATGGGCTTGAGCATGGTTGCCAGTTTTGTAAGAGAGCGGGCCATGGGAACTGAAATGCTGATCCTTGAACAAAAATCGTAGCACAATATTGTGCTAAATTAAACTTTTGGACGTGGCTGAACCCGTGGAAAAGATCATCAACAATCTTACAAATATAGCCAATGGCGTTTTCGAACGCATGATTATTTCAATTCCAGCGCCGGATTCACCCCATTACTGGACCATGATCGCCGCGCTGATCACGCTTCTTTCGCTACTTGTCATATGGCTTTTCGTGCGGTTGCGCAGGGCGGGCAGGTCAGGCCGGGACACTGTCAGCGGTGAAGACAAAATCACCCTGTCCAATGTTGCCGCGCAGGCAGCCGCGGATGCTCGGGCTGGAGCCGCGGCCTCTGATGCCAATATGGCTGGCGAACAGGCTTCACAACCGGCGGATGGTTTCAAGTTTTTCAAGAAGCCGAACAAGGCCAATGCTGGTGATGGCGGGGCGACGGATCCCGAGGATGATATTTTTCTTCTTGGGCTGGAGCAGGAAATGCTGGCGACGCGCCAGCTATATCTGGATGGTCTGATCTCGAAAGAGGTGTATGTCACCGAGACGCGGGCCCTTTATGACAAGGCGCAGACGCGTATGACATAGGGCATGGCGACCGGTTGCGTGTCAGCCGCTCCCATATCCTGCCGATTGCCGATCCGCCGACTGCCAACCCGCCGGGCCCGCCACGCGCGGGCACGGGTGCTTTCGCCGGCCGGAAACCAATTCACGATGCTGGCCATCTCGCCCATGTGATCATGGCGGCGGGGCTGCTGGCGATGCGCGCGGGGCTTCACGGCGAGGACCGCAGACTGTTGGTGCTGGCCGGTCTTGTGCATGACCTTGACCATCAGGGACGGCGCGCATCATCGGGCTACTGTCGTCAGGAGCGGCTTTCGGCGCAGCGGGCAGTGCGGGTGATTGTCGGATGTGGAGGCGATGCAAGGTTGGCATTGCGCATCAACAGCTTGCTTCGTGCGACCGCGTTAACCAATGATGTTAACCGTTCGACCATTCTCGGATCCGATCGGCTGGCGCGTCTTCTGACCGATGCCGATATCTTCGCCTCGGTTGTCTACCTGCGGCAGCGATCGATGGGGATGACACGGGCGCTGAAGCTCGAACATTGCCTTGCCGGGTCGGTCACGACGTTGAACCGAACCGACGGTTTGCCAACATGATCGAGGCAACCGGTCTGCAATCGGATACGGCTCAGTCAATGCTTCAAACCGTGCTTGAATCCCGACATCCATCGCGCAACATCATCAGGCTGGATGGGGAACATGAAAGTCATTGCATACTGTAAAGATTGTATTTTTTGGGACCTCATTCATGCGGGGACGACGACGAGGTCCCGCAAGGGCCGATGTCGCCGTCATGCACCGACACCGCGTGCTGACGAGATCAGCCGGGATATTGGAACTGTCTGGCCGGCGACATTCGATGATGACTGGTGCGGTGAGGGACAGCAGGCCGGCGAAATGTTCGACGCCATCCTCGATCATGACAGGGCGCCGCGCTGACGCGGGGGCAGGACAGCGGAAATGAGATGGTTTTTAGTGGCCGGTCTTGACCTGTTGCTTTAGGACTCCTCGAGTCAAATATTGTTTTTTTGCAAAAAAAGGTAAATCGCTGTAATGCTCAGTCGTATACTGGGCCGAGAACAGAGCTGGTCCGCATGACGCACAGGCGTATGACGCACAGGGGTGGTCAGGTCATGAATGTTGGTAAAGCTATTTTTGTAGGCAATATAAAAGGCGGCGTGGGCAAAAGCACTCTGGCTGTCTATCTGACGGATTATCTCAGGCGGCGGTATCAGCGTCGGCCGGTGATGCTCCTCGACACCGACCCGCAGGGAACGGCTTTCGAGATGATGCAGCCGCACAGCGGTGCTGACGATATCAAGTTCCTGCCGATCGGCGACCGGTATGACGGGGTCAGCATGACCACGCTGGATGGTGTGCTGCGTCGTATGCTGTCCTATGATGACGCCGTCACCATCGTTGATACCGGGGCAGGCAAGCTTGGCAATGTATGGCAAATGGCGATGCTGTGCAGCACTGTGCTGGTGCCGACCTCGATGTCATGGACAGATCTGCGGCCGACCATCGATTTCATCAAGGAGCTTGATGACCGCAAGGAAGATTATGGTGTCGTGAATCCGCACGTTGTGGTGGTTCCGAACCGCACTTCGCCGTCGCAGAAAAATTTTGGCCAGCTTGCCGGGGCGCTGGAAGAGGTGAATGCCATCATGGCGCCGCCGATTTCCGATCTGTCGGTCGCGCGGAGTCATTCATCCGATTTCCAGGGCATCAATGCCGTTGCGGGAACGCGTTTCTGCGAGGAAATCGAACGGCTTGGCGAGTTCATCATTGATTACGTCATCAGCGGCGAACTGGACCGGATCTACCAGACCGCCTGATCCCACATCTGATTTCGGGCCACCTGATCATTCGCGGTTGCGTCAGCGTGAGAGCGCGTCGGCAACCCATGAATGAAAATGATGGGTCGGAGCGTCCATGACGGCCGAGAATTTTCCGCCATCATAGCCAGTGGCATGCCGCCCGCGCTGCATCCCCTCGACAACCCCGACATCCTCGGCAAACACTGTTTGCCACATTTCGGTGTTCGTTGTTCGCATCTCGGTGAACGCGTCGCCCCGCACCGCCTCGTCGGCATAGTAGATTTCGACCTGTTCGCGGGTGCGGCCCGGGCCATCCGGCAACAACAGGATGGCAAAGGCATGGTCCTTGTGGACACCGAGAAGGACATTCGGGAACAGCGCGATATATTCCGCGCCGGCATCCCATTGTGCCGACAGGCCGGCGAAATTCGGAAAACGGCGTCCATCGGCGCTGATCTGCGGCTGGTAGACCGTCGTCCCCTGACCGGCAAAACCGCCATCATCAAGAATGTTGTAGTGATCCTCAAGGCGCGAATAGCTGTTCAGCGCCGGATGCACAAAGGGAAGATGATAGGCCTCGCAGTAATTCTCCACGGCCAGTTTCCAGTTGCATTCCAGGGTGAAGGTTATCGAGGAGTCGGCACCCGTATGGACAAGCGGCTTGTCGAATTCCTTCCAGCGGTCGATCAGCGGGGCGGCCATCTCCTCGAATGCCGGTGCCGCGCCGCCAATATTGACAAAGATCACGTCTCGCCAGACATGTGATCGCACCCGGATCAGCGGCAGGTCACATGTTCTGACGCTGTCATGTGTGTCGACATCCGGCCCGCCGACATGTGGCGTTCGCCTCAGATTGCCGTCCAGATCATAGGCCCAGGCATGATAGGGGCAGGTGATCGGGCCGCGAAGCCGCACAGGTTCCTCGATCAGGATCATGCCACGATGGCGGCAGACATTCTGGAACACATTCACCACGCCATCGGTGTTGCGAACCATCAGCATCGGAATGCCGAGGAAGGTGACCGGCCGCGCCATCCCGGGCTCGGCGATATCCTTGCCAAACCCGATGGCGGCCCAGCCATCACGAAACAGCGTGTCCTGCTCATGCCGGTACGCATCGTCATCCACATAGCATTCGTTTGGCAGGCCGTTGGCGGTTTCGATTGGCGACATCACATTGCGCAGGTTGGTCATCGCGGCTATTCCTTGCAGGCTGGTCTTGCAGGTGGTTGTGACTCGCGGATCGTGACACTCATAATATTGTGACGCAATATCGATCTGACCCGGATCTCAGGAAAGAGAATTTCACGAAAGAATGGCGGAATGACTGGTTACGAAGCAGCCCCGATCCATCTGGATCTTGATAACCGCTTCTACAGGCAGGTGGAAGCGGCGCGCTTTCCCCGTCATGTGCTGCGCTGGCGTAACGACCGTGCGGCCGCAACCATTGGCCTTGCCGGCCTCGATGATGATGAATGGATTGATCATTTCGCGAAATTCAGGCCGCTGCCGGGCAATCTTCAGGTGCCGTTGGCGCTCTGCTATCACGGTCACCAGTTCGGGCATTACAACCCTGAACTTGGCGATGGTCGCGGATTTCTGTTCGCGCAAATGAAGGCGGATGATGGCCGTGTCCTCGATCTGGGCACAAAGGGGTCGGGCACAACGCCGTTCTCGCGAACGGCGGACGGACGTCTGACGCTGAAGGGGGCGGTGCGCGAGATTCTGGCTACCGAGATGCTCGAGGCGCTCGGCGTCAACACCTCGAAGACGCTTTCGGTGATCGAGACCGGTGAGGCGCTGGACCGGCATGACGAGCCGTCACCCACGCGGTCGGCGGTGCTTGTCAGGCTGTCGCACGGCCATATCCGGATCGGCAGTTTCCAGCGTCTGCGCTACATGGATGATGTCGAGGGGATCGAGATTCTCATGCGCCATACAGCGCGGCACCATTTCGCTGACAGTTTGGATGCCGACGCCCCGGTCAATGAACTGGCTCCGCAATTCCTCGCCGCCGTGGCCGCCGCTGTCGCCGAGACGGCCGGGGCCTGGATGGCGGCTGGTTTTGTGCATGGGGTGCTGAACACCGACAATTTCAACGTCACCGGGGAAAGCTTCGATTATGGTCCATGGCGGTTCCTGCCGCAGTTCGACAGCCATTTCACTGCTGCCTATTTTGACCATGGCGGGCGCTACGCCTATGGCCGCCAGCCGGAGGCAAGCCTCTGGGCCGTTTGCCGGCTTGCCGATTGCCTGGTGCCGTTTGGCGGCACGGAGCCGCTGGAGGCGGTTTTGAAGGGCTATTATCCGATGCTCGAGTCCAGCCTGCAGCGGCGTCTGTGCTGGCGGTTGGGGATCGCGGCAACGGCCGAGAGTGGGAGAGGCATCGCGGCAGCGCTGTTTGCCGCCGCGAAGGCGGATCAAACCCCGTTCGCGCAGATTCTGCATGACTGGTATGGCGGCGCGAAACGGCGTGGCACCTATGAAGGCGAGGCGTGGCAGGCCTTCTCCGACGGTCTTGCCAGCGTACGGAGGCTGCCACAGGCTGATAGCCCCACATTCGATCGCGAGGTTCCTATCGCCTTGCCGATCGAGCGTGTCGAGGCCTTGTGGGAGCCGATCGCCGAAGCTGACAACTGGACGCCGCTAAACGCCGCCATCGACGAGATCAGGCAATGGGGTGCCGCCTTGCGCGGCGATGATGCCCCTAAGCGGCAGGCGGTGCCAGTGAGCGATTGAAGACATCGCGCATCACAAAACTGCTTTCCATGCGCAGGACATGTGGCAGGGCCGAGAGATGCTCGGCATGAAGGCGACCGAAATCAGCGACATCACGAGCAGCGACACGAAGAATATAGTCGCTTTCACCAGCGATCAGGAAGCAGGCGAGAACCTGTGGCACCTCGGCCACGGCGGCCTCGAATTCGGCCAGCATCTGAGCTGACTGCCCTTTCAGGGTGATCTGCATCAGAACAAGGACCTCATGGCCGAGCTTCACCGCGTTCAGTTGCGCGTGATAGCCGTCGATGATGCCCGACTTTTCGAGCAACCCGACCCGACGCAAACAGGCTGACGGGGACAGCCCTACCAAATCGGCCAGTTCAACGTTGGAGATTCGTGCATTGTTCTGAAGCTGGACAAGGATGGAACGGTCTATGCGGTCCATTTTCTTGACCTTTCCGTTGAACAAGGGGTGGATGAATTGAATTGACATTCGAACATTGTTTTAATATTGCCTGTTTTAACCTTCATTTATTTTGTGGTGTTCTGTTTTTTAACGTTAAAAAGACCGGTAATTTAACCCCAAAAACAATAAAGTATCATTGTGTTTAATGGTCGCCGGATGCGACCTGCTTGAAACATGACGGGCGGAGTTTTTAGCGGAATTCAATCCGCCTCGTCAAACTAATCCCGATTTAAGGAGGCAACAAGATGCTTGTTGGTGTTCCCAAAGAGATAAAAGTGCGCGAGTCGCGTGTCGGACTGGTGCCAAATTCGGTAATTGAACTGATCGGACGCGGTCATGAGGTGCTTGTCGAGACCGGTGCCGGCGCCGGCATAGGTGCGTCGGACGACGCCTATCACGCCGCCGGAGCCAGAATTGCCGACAGTGCCGCGGCTGTGTTCGAGGCGGCGGAGATGATCGTCAAGGTTAAGGAACCGCAACCTGAAGAGTGGGTCAGGCTGTCGGCCGACCAGATCCTCTTCACCTACCTGCATCTTGCCGCCGACATACCCCAGACCCGCGGGTTGATGGCCTCCGGTTGCACCGCCATTGCCTATGAGACAATCACCGACAATGCCGGGGGGTTGCCACTGCTGGCGCCGATGAGCGAGGTTGCCGGTCGTCTTGCGGTGATCGAGGGCGCGGCCAATCTGAAGGCAAGTGCCGGTGGGCGGGGCCTTCTTATTTCCGGTGTTCCCGGCACCAGCCCGGCAGAGGTTGTTGTCATCGGCGGTGGTGTTGTTGGCACCAATGCAGCGAAAATGGCGGTTGGGCTTGGCGCGAGGGTCACCATCTTGGACCGTTCGGTGGCGCGCCTGCGCCAGCTTGACGACCTGTTTGGCAGCGCCGTCACCACACGTTATTCCAGCAAGACAATCGTTGAGGAGGTCTGCCGCGATGCCGATATGGTGATCGGCGCGGTTCTGATCCCCGGGGCAAGCGCGCCGAAGCTGATCTCGAAATCCTTTCTCTCCGAAATGAAGCCGGGATCGGTGCTGGTCGATGTCGCCATCGACCAGGGCGGGTGTTTTGAAACATCACGCCCGACGACGCATGATGATCCGACCTACATAGTTGACGGTGTCGTTCATTACTGCGTTGCCAATATGCCGGGATCGGTCCCGCTGACCTCGTCGGAAGCACTGAACAACGCGACGCTGCCGCATGTTCTGGCACTTGCCGAGCACGGCGTGGCGGCACTTGAGCGCGACCCGCATCTGGCCAATGGGCTGAATGTCCGTGGTGGTGAGGTGACTTACGACGCGGTTCTGGACGCCATGCGTGACGTGGCGGCCTGACGACAGCCCCGCAGAATACCTTCGAAGGGCAGCCGGCATGCAATCACGTCGGCTGCCCTTCTTTTCTGCCTCGACCGGCGCGGCTCGATCTGAAAAAAGGGGGTTGACCGCCAGCGGGCATTCGCAGATAAATCGCAGCGGTCGCGGCATCGCATTGTGACCGGAACAGGTCGCTGTCACAAGCGCCCGAATTTATGGGGCCATAGCTCAGCTGGGAGAGCGCCTGCTTTGCAAGCAGGAGGTCGTCGGTTCGATCCCGTCTGGCTCCACCATACCCTTCCCCCTGTAATCGTTGAATAAATAGCCGTCTGGGCCTGCGCCTTGGCGGCTGTTTTTTTGGTGACCGTACCGAAAACCGTACCTTTTCGTACTTAGGGTGGCAGTGCCAATCACAATTGGAGAAATTTCCTTGGTTTGTTGACCCATGCTGTAAAGTAAGGTTGGCATGATAATTGCGATTTCACCGCGGTGGAATAATTTTGCCAGATAACAATGTCATTCTATACCGCGCTCACAGGCCTGAATGGTTCGTCCGCCGATATTTCGGCGACCTCGAACAACATCGCAAACGTCGGCACCACCGGCTTTAAGCGAAGCCGGG
>JAAZUU010000116.1 GCA_018624035.1 Rhodobiaceae bacterium
GCCAACTTCCGCAGTGACATCGTCATCCATGGCTTCAGACATGCCATGCGTGACCGCCTGAGAGCCGTCAGCTGTCCATCAGAGATGATTGACCAGATAGGTGGATGGTCGTCAGGAAAGGTTGGTGAAGGCTATGGAGAGGGGTTTTCTGCATCAAGCATTATGAACTTCATGCAGAAGATTGCTTCTTAATACTAACGCAACAGGCATGTTTGATGCTCTAGTAGTCGTGAGCCAAAGAAATCAACCTAACGACAAAGGAGAGAAAGATGTCCAAGACTGCTTATATCGAACTTCCTCTGAAGCCAGAACATGCCGAAGATTTTGCCAATCTCGCCAATTCTGACGAAGGCTTTGCGTTGACCCAAAAGCAGCCAGGATTCATCTCTGCTGAATGGATGATTTCAACGGCTGAAGACGGCAGCACTTGTTTCCATCTTTGGGAGACATGGGAAAGCCCAGAGCATTTCGGTGCATATCTGCAAATCCCAGAACGGACTGAGGGCAGCAAGTTTGAGTCTGCGATGATGAACTGGGCGGCAGGTGAACTGAGGGTTTGTTGGGGTGAGCCGACTGGTGTGAAGTAACGTCTTTACTCAACGCCTAAACGGTAGACCTGATTATACGGAGTGACGGCCACTAGGCCGTCATTTTGCGTTTGGTTTGAAGGTGAGAGGTGGGCTATCCGCAACCACTAGGTTTAAGTTGCTTTCATGTAGGTAAGGAGCAGACGCAACCACCTCTCAATACACGCGGTGCAACTTACGTGCCAACGGGAAATGGCTAGCTGCACTCTGAGACCCATTATGGTCTGCCCACACCTTCATCGAAACAACAACAATGATTCGATTACAGCGCGTTAGCACATGATGTGATGGGGAGATTGGTGTTGGTGGAGAGGTAGGTTTCTCTGTGTAAGCACCGTATGCATCACGTAATCGAAGCTGTGCCAAGAATCTCACTTGGCCGAACACTCGTCAAGTCACCGAAATGGTCTACCCGGTGGTCTGGCCAGACAATGTCACACGGATATGCTCTGTATAGCTCTAGGGGAGTCGCTGACAGGCGTTAGCTTGCTCCATGCACAAAGGGGGCTGTGATGGAGTCTGCGGGAGGTAAAGGCTATCGAGAGGGGTACTCAGTTTTACAAATCCAAGACTGGATGGCACCCTTGTCTTCCGGACAAAAACAAGAGGAACGTGACGACAGTTCAAGGCTTGGCAATCTGTCCGGGAACTTAAGCCACAACATCATCTTCAGAATGTTGGCCAAGGCGCGGTGTATTTTGGGTGGCTTGGCATAGTCTCAGGCTTGATTGCGATTACCGGAACGCCTTCTTTGATTCGGGGTGATATCGAAAAGACGGGTCCAGCCTTGGCCTTAACCATGCAGACTGTTTTGTGTGGCTGTACATTGAAGATGATAACCATTGCACTCGCAGATGACTGAATTCTATTTCTCATCAATCGGCCAAAACATGACACTCGCCCCGTTGATAAATTCCCCGATGCCTATACCGCATCATGCGATAGCTGCTGTGCTGGCTGCAGCGATTGGCGCGGCGCAGCTATGGCTTACCAAGGGAACGTAGCTTCACCGAACACTTGGATATGTTTGGGCTGGTCTCATAGTGTTCGTTGCGATCACCGGCTTTTTTATTTTTGAGACGGGTGTTGCTGCCCCATTTGACTATCTTTCCAAGCCGCTGTCGGTTCTGGTGCTTGTCATGTTGTGGTGGGGTATCCGGTTAGCGCGCGCTGGCAAAATCAAGCAACATCGTCAGACGATGACCCAGCTGTTCTGGCTTACGATGCTAATAGGGCTGCTGACAATCCAGCCTGGGCGGATTGTGCATCAGATGCTTACAGGCGTCTGAGTTCACATGAATGATATTGTCATAAACGCCCTCAGGGACCGTGTGAGGGCCGTCAACTGCCGATCAGGGATGTTTGACCGGAGAGCCATAAGCCCACGTTATGAATCGAAACAACAACGATGCTTTCGATGACAGCGTGTCGGCGAATGATGTGAGAGGCGGAACGGAGCTGGTGGAAAGACAGGTAATCTGCTTTGAGCCGGCAGTCCCGCCCGCCCGGCTTTCCGATCTGTCAGACAGGTGAGAGGCAGACCGGCGGCTGACAGACCGGTCAGTCCGACCTTGAAAGATGAAAAAATCTTTCGCCCTCCAGGAAGCGGATCCGATTGTTGCCTCGCAACTCTTCCATCTCGGCTTTCATCAATTGCATAATCTTGTCTGCCTCTTCCCTCGAAGAGAAGCGGGACACAACAAAGCAGGAATTATCCGAGGTTCTGAAAATTTCCCCACTCAACTGGCCTGCTTCGATGTTGCGAGGCAACAGAACATTCTCAACAAACGCCATGAGCATCCTGAACTGCATATCTGAAGTGGACGTGACTTCGGCAATCCGCGCGTACATAGGGCCTCCTCAAACTCTCATCGCAACAACAGCAATGATCCGATTACAGTGAGCCAGCACATCCTTTGACGGGGACGACGGTGCTGGTGGAACGGCCGGTTTATCTGCACGCACACCATGCTCATCACTTAATCGGAACCACCCTCAAAATCTCACTTCAATGACCACTCGTCAACTCACCGAAACGCTCTGGCCGGTGGTCTGGCCAGTGGTCTGGCCGGTGGTCTGGCCGGAGAACGTCGCGACAACATACCCCGCCCGGTTCCGCGAGACCCGCTGGCCGGCATCATCCCCGCGCAGCCAGCCCTCATACCTGTGCGGTGCTTCAGTCCTGTCGAGGCGTTGTTGCATATCGTTTCCGGTATCGGGAACCTGCGAACATTGAGATGCCACATCGAGATGCCTCACTGGGATCTGCAGATGATGGATATGTGTTCACGTCCGTCACACACATCATTTCCGGGGCGATCAATTACGGTTATCGGCTGCAGAGACCTGCCGGTGGACAGGCAAGTGCGATCAAAAAGCCGATGTTTGTCCGGGGCATTGCTGGAAGGCAAGACCCCATGCTCTCTGAAGCCGCTCTATAGGGATGTTTTCAATTGTTGAAAATCGAACATTCATGTCAGTGGAGATCGTGTACCAGGATGTCCCGATGAATTCCTTGTACATTCTGAAGGCGGTCATGTTGAGGGAGCGATTATCAATGCGACGATTCCCGTCTGAAAGAACGCAGGCGTCTTCTTCCACCCATCTCATGCCCTTCATGCCCTCCGGGTATCCAGTGGTCGCAAAATTATACACCTGCTCCATCAATGTTTTCTGTCGCGCCTGATAATCAGACCAGTCCTGTGCCGCTTTCGTGCGAGCGGCCGCGGCGGCCTCCTTGCGTGCTCTTTCCGCCGCCTCCTCTGCGAGGCGCCGGCGTTCCATGTCTGCGAGGCGCGCAACCATGATACCCTCGCCTTTGTCGAATATCTTCTCCAGAACAGGGTGCGCTTCTTTCCAGATCAACATCAAAGTGAATGTTGACGTATTCCAGTCATTCAACCGACCACTGTTGTAATTGAAATCAATGCAGCTCTGAGAGCCCACCGGGACCCGTTTCTCGATGATGTTGCCACTGTCATCAACGGCCTGTTCAATACTATATTGCTGTTCGATACAGCTGACGCCGCGGTACCCCAGATTGCCCAGAAAATGCCTGGTGAGCTTGTCATAAAATCCGGGCGTTTCCTTTTCTTTTTCAGCCAGGCATTTGGCCAGATTGGCGTTGGCTGCATTGTGGATATTCTCCATCAGGCCAAACCGGCGAAGCTGAATCCCATTTTCCCTGAATTTCTGGCTTATCCAGATGCTTGCGGCATTTATTCCCTCCCAGTCAAAATCAGAATTGATCGTGTCCAGGGCGCGGTAGTCGGCCGACCTGTATTCAAAAAACGGGTGTAAAAACAACTGACAGATATCTTTGTCGCTCGCCAACATGCCAAGCCGTACATATTTCGTGTCAGCATAGCCAGTGGTTGGAGACCAGAACTCCGTCGTGGTGGTTTTGGCAGTCTCGATATCTGCTCTTATCGCCGCAAAATAGTCGTCCGGGGTCTCATCACATGTAACCGGCATGGTGTCATTGTCCCGCAGAACGATTCCGTTGCCGCGGTTTATCGAAAATCTGTAGTTGTTTTTCGTATATGTAACAGCGCCTTCAGATATCTCAATTTCAGTCAGTATTGTCTGCTCTTCATGCGCTATCGCGCCATGCTGAATTCGATCAGGTTCCTGCAGCGTCTGGACCCATCGGTCATTCTCGCTGTCATGCTCAAATATCAGTTGATAATCCGCGCTGCCAGAGCATTGGAAATAGACCGTTTGGCCTGCGCGAGCAGCATTTGTCACCGTGATAACGACCGACAAAACCAGAAATACCAAACGTAGAAACATGTTAAGAACTCGCAATCCAAACGCCACCGCTTCGACGAGACACTTCCTTTTTACATCAGTCAAACCAAGACTGAAAGAACCACATGTCCCACATGGCCTCCTGCGCTTCCCAGCAGTGTCACGGGCATCCGTCGGCATCTTGATGCCACGCCACGCCGCACCGGCAGATTGAGCCGGTCGAGCCCCGTCAAACTGAAATCATATGGCACGACACCCCGGCAAGGCACGATCTGGGCGGCATGGTGCATATAGTTCCAGCTGCCATCACGACAATCCTGCCACACTGTGTCACACGCTGCGACGGCGCGCATCGTCTGCCGGGCGGTCCGGTAAAAGGCGGGTTAGGGACCGTGACACAGGTAAAGTCAGTTTGGCGGGTGGATGAAACCGGGATGTTGATGCAGGATGGACACAGAACCCTGTTCAACGGTCCCCGGAGATTCTGCTTTGAAACTCGAATTTCACCACATCAACTACGTATCAAAAGACGTCGACGCCTTGCAACGCTTCTACATCGACATACTGAAGATGGCGCCGATCGCGCCGCAGAATTTCCCGCGCACGACCGCCAGCAAGGACGCGGGCTATGACGGCAACATCAAATTCGCGACCGAGGGCAGCATGCAGATGCATCTTGCCGAGCGGGATCTGGATGTTGCCGCCAGGAACGGTCAGCATATCAATCCGGTCGAACGCGGCCATATCGCCTTTCGCACGGATGATATCAAAGCCTTCATCAAGCATCTTCGTGACAATGACATCGCCTTTGCCGATTACGGCACCGCCTTTGCTGCCGAATGGCATCAGATTTTCTTCCATGATCCTGAAGGCAACATCATCGAAGTTCATCAGCAGGTGGTCTGACGACCGGGAGGGCGGTCACAGCGGCGGTGTCAGGACGCCTTCATCGGGGCGGCGGGCGGCGGTGCCGGGCAAGAGCGCAAGGCAAGAGTGCCGGGCCGAACACCCAGTCAGTCGATGCGGGCTGAATGGCGAATGACATTCCGGCTAGCCTCGATAACCGCGCCGGTGGATTTGATTTCGTCCATCAGTGGCGCCGTGAATTCCTTCATGACGTCCTGACAGGCCCTGAAGGCCTCCGGGCTCTCATATTCATACATGATGGATGTCTTGAAGGTGCCGGGACTGTTCCAGACCTGATTATAGGAATAGGCCGTGCAACCTTTCGATTTCAGTTTCTCGAACATGGCCGGAAAATGCACCTCCCAGATCCTGATATGGAGGAGCATCTGCGCCTCGGTCGGGAAGGTGAATATGTTATAGCTCATCAGGGCTGCGGGCTTCGACATCTTGGTCACTCACATCTCAGGGCACTTGGAACGGACAGTCTCTCAGCGGCAGGCGACAGACCCGGTCGCCACCACACCATGAATGGCGGCAAAGGTAACAACAAAATCGTCCGCAGACAAAGCTGTCCGGCGCGACGATGCCGTCATGCGCACGAGATCTCAGGCAGTGGCCTCACCGCGTCGCGACTTGGAAAACAGTACATCGACATTGTTTGTCTTCTGGAGCTTCCAGCTGACGTCAAAACCGTTCGATTCCATGATATCGAAGATCGCCTTGCTGTCCTTGTCCACCTCGATGAAGACCTCCCTGATCGCGGCGGAGGCAAGGATTTCCCGGGCCCCGTTCAATACACCGACTTCGGCACCGTCGACGTCAATCTTCAGGTGCGAGGGCATCACCGCGTTCGCGCGCGCGAAATCATCCAGCGCCAGCGTCATGACCTCATATTCATAGGGAACGTTCTTCTTGTGAAGCGCCGCGATATGGGTGTCCGAATTCGCCGCTACGGTTATCAGGTCTCCTGACCTGTCCGAGATTGCGGCAAATGTGAATTTGTATCTGTCTTCATTCAATGTCCTGTTCAGCGCGCAGAAATGACTCTGATAAAGACTGCAGTCAAAGCCAAACACACGCACCTTTCTGTCCCGAAAGGACGAAGCCAACGCGGATTCCTGACCATAGCTTGTTCCAACATCGAAAAATACCGAGCCATCCTCCATTTCCTGGAGCCACCTGTACAGCTCCGGCTCTCTTGTTTTCTGTTCGATATCAACAAGGTCATCACAGACATAGTGATTGTTGATCGGCACGAAGAACGTCGCTTCCATGTCATGAAGCCTGATCTTTCGGGTTTTCGGCAAAACCCTGAAGACCCGCGCGAAAAAATGGTAGATGTGAAGCAACATCCGGATTTCCCCCGATATTCAGGTCGATTACATTGACCGGCCCTGAGTTATGGCAACAAAAACCCTCGCCGGTCAAACCGGTTCACGCGGCACCGATCCGGACATCTGCACCGACAATACCATAACCGGCATGACCGACGCCGGTCTCACAGGCCTGCCGCCGGCAAGCTGCGCCCGCGCACGAGATCGGCGCCCTTCTCGCCGATCATCAACGCGCCCGCATTCAGGTTGGCACTGAGCATCGTCGGCATGATCGAGGCGTCGATCACCCGCAGGCCTGCCAGCCCGTGGACCCGCAATTCGGAGTCGACAACGGCCAACCTGTCGCTCGCCGGACCCATCTTGCAGGTGCCCATCAGATGATAGCTTGAGGTGCCGCGTTCGCGCGCGATGTCGAGCAGCTCATCATCAGTCTGGCCACACTCAACCCCGGGATAGACCTCGTGATCGAAATAGGGCGCAAGTGCCGGCGCGTGCATCATCCTGCGCGCCAGCCTGATGGCCTTGACAACGATCTGCCGGTCAAGCTCGTCATCCAGGTAATTGGGGTTTATCTCGGGTTTGTCGAAAGGATCATCGCTTTTCAGACGCACCCAGCCCCTCGATTCCGGGCGCTGCTGCCAGGCGGCGACGGTAAAGCCCGGTTCCTCGTCAAGCTGTGACTGCACCCCTTCCCTGTAACTTGCCGGGGCGAAGGTCATCTGCAGATCATGGTTCCGCACCTTTTCATCGGAATGCCAGAAACAATAGACATTGGTCGGGCCGAGCGAGAGGATGGAATCGCCACCAAGGACATATTTGCCGATCTCCTTGATCAGCGGCCAGCCGCGCGAGCGTTCATTGATCGAGGTGATGTCTTTGGCCCGAGCTGTCAGCCGCGGCGCGAAATGATCGCGCAGATTGGCCCCGACTCCGGGAAGATGATGCTGGCAATTCACCCCGGCGCGGGCCAGCATGCCGGCATCACCGATGCCGGACAGCTGCAGCAGATGCGGCGAGTTGATGACCCCGCCCGAGATCAGCACCTCGCGCCCTGCCGTCAGCTTGATATCGATGCCCAGGCGTCCGCCGCGGCGATAGACAACACCGGTGGCGGTCCGGTCCTCGATCAGGATCCTTGTGACGTGGGCCTTCGTGATGACATGAAGATTGGGCCGGTGCCTGACCGGATGAAGAAAGGCGCGGGCGGCGCTGATACGTCGCCGTTGCCGCGCCGATCGCTGGACGTAGGAGACGCCCTCCTGCGCCCGTCCGTTATAATCCTCATTCAGCGGTATCCCATGATCAAGGCAGGCCCGGATAAAGGCGTCGCAAAGCGGGTGACGCCATGCCAGATCATGAACCTCATGTTCGCCAGAGCGTCCCCGGAAGGCATCGTCACCGGCACCGACCCTCGTTTCCAGTCGCATGAAATAGGCCAGCACATCGGCATATGACCATCCCGAATTGCCAAGCTGCGCCCAGACATCGAAATCGGTTGGCTGGCCGCGATTGAAGACAAGACCGTTGATGGCACTGGACCCGCCAAGAACGCGTCCGCGCGGCACGGCGACGGCGCGGCCCTTCGTGCCCCAGCTTCCCTCGGCATCATAGAGCCAGTTCAGTGACGGGTTTTTCAGCAGATACATGAAGCCGGCGGGGATCTGGATCAACGGGTTGAGATCGGCCGGCCCAGCTTCCAGCAGGCAAACCCTTGCCGCCGGATCCTCGGACAGTCTGTTGGCGAGAACACACCCTGCGGACCCGGCGCCGATGATGATGTAGTCATATTGATCCGCCATGGAAACCCGCCTTCGCCCTACCCGTTCCCGCGCCATAATGTCCCGGAATCGCACGAAATAAGCCGTTTAGGTCTGGACACTTTGCGAAATTCCTGTATTGAAAACCCTATTCTGCACGGTTGCAGAACGGTTTCCACGATTTTCTCACCAGAATTGAATGGCTTACCTAATTCCCATTCACA
>JAAZUU010000032.1 GCA_018624035.1 Rhodobiaceae bacterium
ATGATGCGCAATATTGCAGACAAACATGAGCAGTTTTCCGTTCGAGAAAACCGGCGCGGCTATGGCGACATCTGGAAGATGCGAGCCGCGCCCGACATAAGGATCATTCGACAGAAACATGTCGCCATTGCGAATTCCATCGACACCATATTTTTCCAGAATAATCTCTACGAGGCCAAGCATGGATGCAAGATGAAGCGGCATACTCTCGCCCTGCACCACAACACGCCCGGTGTGATCAAACAATGCTGTTGAATGATCCTTGCGCTCCTTGATGTTTGTGGAATAGGCGCTTTTCATCAGAGCGACATACATCTCATCGGCAATGCTTGCCATGTGGTTGCGCATAAGTTCGGCATCTATCGGGTTTATCGCCATTGCTAGTCCTCCAGCCTGATGATCAGGTTGCCCCATTCGTCCACATGGCAGGTGTCGTTTGGAAAGATAATCACTGTTGAGTCCAGCTGTTCAATAATCGCCGGCCCGGGGATTTCTTGGCCGGCATGAAGGTCTACCCGCCGCAGAACCGGGGTGCGCTGACGAACGCCACTCTTGAACAGGCTGTTGCGATATTCCACAGGTTCAGCATCAGACCGGGTCTGGATCAATGGCAACTGGCCCTGTTGTAATTCACCGACTGCCTTGGCCATGACATTCACGATCTGCACCGGCTCATCCTCGGAAGCAAAGCCATATAGCGCTACATGGGCGTCCTGAAAGTCCTGTCTTGTTCTGGCAACAAATTCGGCCGCATCAAGATCCATATCGACATTCAGCGTCAGTTCATAATTCTGGCCGAAATACCGGGCACCAACCGACCAGACAAGGAGTCTTTGTTGCGGTGTTACAGCTTCATTTTCAAACCAGAGTTCAACCTCCTTGGCCAACGTTCCGGCAATCGCCTGGATGGCAGGCACATTGTCCTCGGTAAGCTCGCAAAAGGCGGTGTTGACAAAATCGGAAGTAATGTCCGCATTCATTGCACCTTCAGCGCACAGAATGCCGGGGTTCGGCGGGATCAAAATGGTATTCATACCAAGCTCGCGGGCAACATCGACAGCATGCAGGGCGCCGGCACCACCAAAGGCAAGAAGTGCAAAATCCTTGGGATCATACCCGCGCTCGATGGATATCGATCGGATTGCCTTCACCATGCGTGAACAGGCAACCTGAATTATGCCAAGAGCGACATCATCACTGTCCATCTGCAAATTTTCGGCAAGATCATCAATTGTCGCTGCCGACCGCGCCTTGTTGATTGGCATCCTGCCATCAAGCAACGCCTCGCTGTTGAGCCGGTCCAGAACAATATTGGCATCTGTGACCGTGGCCTGTGTGCCGCCAAGATCGTAGCAGGCAGGACCCGGAACAGCACCGGCACTCTGCGGGCCGACCTTTAGCAAACCATCTGTGTCAATCCACGCAATCGAACCGCCGCCGGCACCCACCGAGTTCACATCCATGCATGGTATTCTGACGGGAAAACCGCCAATTGTCCTTTCATTGACTTCTGATGGTGTCAGGTCCTTCAGCAATGCCACATCGGCGCTGGTGCCTCCGACATCCAATGTGATGATATCCTGAAACCCGGCAACACGCGCCCGGTAAAGCGCGCCCTGAACGCCCGCAGCAGGGCCTGAGAGCGATGCCCTGACCGGGAATTCGCGCGCCGTACGAACCGACATAAGCCCGCCTGAGCTTTGTGAGATTTTCACATCGGTCGGCAATCCAAGCCTGCCTGCCTCGTCAGTAAGCCGGTCAAGATATGAACCCACCACCGAAAGCAATGCACCATTGAGAACAGCGGTTGAGAACCTCTCAAACTCCCTGAATTCGGGATAGACCGATGATGAGGTGATCACCTTGATCGTATCCGGAACATGCTTGCGCATGATTTCTGCCGCGCGTTCCTCATCTTCAGGGAACGCATAGGAATGCAGGAAACAAATGACAATACAGTCAAGACAGGCATCGTCGAACTGACCAGCCAGTTCTTCAACCGCCGCTTCATCCAGCGGCACATGAATACGGCCATCGGCAAGCCGGCGTTGCGGGACTTCAAACCGCATGCCGCGCTCAACCAAAACCGGCGGGTGGTCAAGATGCATGTCATAGACGGTCGGCCTTGTTTGCCTGCCAATCTCTATCAGGTCACGAAATCCCTGTGACGTAACCAGCGCAACATTGCCGCCCTTGCGCTGAATGATGGCATTGGTGCCGACCGTAGTGCCATGGGCAAGGCGTTCGGTATCTGTGAAATTCAGATCATGCTGGGCGAACAGAGAATGCAGCCCCTGCAGAATGGCCTCTTCCGGTGCTGCCGGCGTTGACGAAAGCTTGTGAAGCAAGAGAGTCGTTCCGTCATCCCGATTCACGGCTATATCAGTGAATGTTCCGCCAACATCTACCCCAATATACATAACCGTAATTCCTTGTCCCTATTCACAACTTGGTTCCCAGCCTGTTCACTGCCAGCCTTCGCCGCAGCGTGCCGGCTAGACAGCCTCAAGCAATTTTGAGGCGACGATTTCCGCGTCTTCACCCACACCATAAATGATCCCGGATTTGCGTTTGCGCATCCAGTTGAGGCCGCAAAAATAGAGGTTCTCCATTGAGCTTTCGCCGTCATGGGTCACCGGATAACCGGCGGCGTCGGTCTCAAGGCCTTCAATCCAGGAAAAATCAAAGCTGAAGCCTGTTGCCCAGATTATTGTCTTGATGTTTTGCGCATCCATATCAAGCGCCACCGGCGCTTCAATCGCCGTCTCGCCGGGACCATCAACTGACAGAATGCCCTGCTCCCGGAGCGAGGCTTGTGTCTCGGTCGGGGCATCGAGGCCATGCGCCTCGATATGGGCATCAACCTTCATCAGGAAATCCGCGGCATAATCGTCAGCCATTTTCAGGCTGTCAGCCAGATCCGGCTTGAAACGGGCCAGGTTTCCTGACACCGATGCCAGACGCCCGGTAAGAACACACCCTCTGGCCGCAAACGACCTGAGATTGATGGTTGTTCCCCGGTCACGCCCGGATACATGCGGATCACCCTTGAACCGGTCTCCTGGCGTGGCAAGCATATCGGGGGTGCGCTCGAGAAACTGCATCTGCTCTTGCCAGTAAAGACAGTCCTGCCCGCGGTAACGGCGCGGCAGCCGCCCGTTGCTGCCAACTGCCAGAAATACTTTCCTGCCGGCGCGAAGAAGGTCTTCGACAATCTGACAACCTGTCTGGCCTGAACCGACCACAAGCGCCGCACCGTCACCGATCTGATCCGCATTCTTGTAATTTTCAGCATGTATATGGGTGATGTGCGTGGGCAGACTGGCGGCAAGGTCCGGAATGCGTGGTTTTTGATATGTCGCTGTTGCAACAACAACTTTCTTGGCTGCGAAAACATCACCATTACGGGTTTCGGCATGAAACATTCCGTCATGTCTGGCAAGATGACGGATCTCGACACCGCTTTCCACCGGCGCATCAAATGACCGCGCCCATTCTTCGAGATACGCAACAAATTCATCGCGTGGCATAAATCCGTCCGGATCGTCACCGGCATAGATTTTGCCAGGAAGCCTGATTGTCCAGTTTGGTGTTACAAGGCAAAACGAATCCCACCTGTGCCGCTTCCAGGCATCGCCAATGCCGCCCTTGTCAACAACCAGATGGCTCCTGTTATTCCGTGACAGGAAATAGCTCACCGACAACCCGGCCTGCCCAGCGCCGATGATCAGGATATCAGAAGTGCGGGTTTCCATTATTAACGGTCAGACCAGTCGTCAATATCGCCGCGCTGGAACAGCACGACATCCACCGGTGGAGGCTCAATGCCCGTTTGACTGAGCATATTATGTACCTGGCCGCGATGATGGATCTGATGCTGGAACAGATTGGTCAGGCAAGTCCTGAGCGGCAGCGAAAACCTCTCGCTGTTATCAAGGCCGACCGGAGTGAACGACAATATGTCATCCAGCATCGTATCAGAGACATCGCGACAATAATCGACATACCAGCCATCATTGATGCGGTGCGCCTCTTCAAGCGCGGTGAAATCATCATAAAGAACGTCGTCGAGCCGAGTGAAAGTGGTCGGCTTCTTTTCCAGCCTTTCGCGATAAATCAGATCGGAAAGAAGGATATGGTTCATTGTGTTGTGAATAGACCCGAAGAATGCCTGCCGGTCCTGTTTCAGTTGCGCCTCGGTAAGTTTCGACGCGGCATTGTAAATACGTGAATTTGCCCACCGATTATAGTCAGCCGCAAGATTCAGATCAAAAAGAAGTGCCATGTCTCCATCCCCAATACGCTGTTGTCTCAACCCCTAGCTGCTGGCCCTTACCTCGTATGTCTGACCTTTTGGGAGTGAATCGTCGACATACATGGATGCGAACATCTCGGTGATGTCGCGAAACGCATCGCTGGCGAGAAAAGCCTCATAGGCCGCTTCGTTTTCCCAAACGGTAAACGCAATCCGGTCTGTCTCATTCTTTTTGCCGAGCAGCTTCGCCTGGATGAAGCCTGGATGCGCCTGCATCAAGGGAACCGCAGAACTTTCAAACAGCTTTTTGTCGTTTCCCCACTGGGCTTGTCTGCACGCCCAGAATGCGAGTCTCACGATCATTTTTTTCAAATCCTCCTCGGCCCCGCAGTGGGCAACATATATCTCACATATATTTTTGTTGCAAGATGTGTCTGACTTACCTAACCTGAAAAACACGAAATAAGATTGAACGCAGGCTGACCGGCTTTTGAAGGGGCAGAATATGGGTGACGCGGTATACGCAGACTACACTCAGGACGAACTGGACCTTCAATATGACATGCGCCGTCGCTGCCCTCATTTCGCCGAAACCTTCGCCTCAATGGAGGTTCATAACAAGCGGGTAGTCGATATATACGAATGCCAGCTCGACGTCCCGTTTGGCAAAATGAATGGCGAAAAGCTGGATATCTGGCCGGGAAGGGGCAATTCACCCATCCTGCTGTTCATCCATGGTGGCTACTGGAAAGCCTTCGACAAGGATATGTTTCGTTTTGTGGCTGAACGATTTGTCGAGGCCGGTGCTTGTGTTGTGCTGAACAACTATGACCTTTGCCCGTCTGTCACCATGGACGACATTACGCAGCAGAACCGTATGGCGCTGCAGTGGATCTACCGCAACGCCAGCGCCATTGGCGGCGATGCGGGGCGTATCCATGTCACCGGACATTCGGCGGGCGGGCATCTGACAGCTATGTTGATGGCAACGAAATGGGCAGATTACGGCCTGCCGTTTGACGTCATAAACGGGGCTGTTCCGGTGAGTGGCCTTTTTGATCTGGAGCCGCTGCGCATTTCCTATCTCAATGCTGACCTGCATATGAGCGAGGAGGTTTGCCGCCGGAACAGCCCCATTCACCTGCTGCCTGACTGGATGCCACCAACGACAATCGCAGTGGGCGGCGGTGAAACAGACGAATTCAAGAGACAAAGCAGAATTTACACCGATGCCTGCAGGGCTGCGGGATTTGAAGTAAGTTACCTTGAGGTGGAAAACCACGACCATGTCCACCTTGCCGGAGCTTACCGAAATCGATTGAGCCCATTAACGGCATGCCTTTTCTCCCAGATGGATCTTTAACCATTCAACCAATAGAAGGAGGGTAACATGAGTGATGATTTAACGGGCAGGAACATCAGCCGAAGAAAGGTGCTCCAGACCAGTCTTGTCGCTGGCGGTGCGTTGGCTACACCATATTTCTTCATGCGATCAGCAAAGGCTGACCCAAAACAGTTGAACATCTACAACTGGGACGGAAACCTTGGCGATTTCTATGTCGAGCACTGGCACAAGCCGTTCGAGGAAGCTTTCGACGTCAAGCTGAATGTGATCAAGCTTGCCGGCAGCCGCGCGCCACTGGAAAAAGTGCAGGCGCAAATCAATGCCAAGCGTCCGGAATCAGACTTTCTTCCGTTACACCCCGACCAGTACATCTACGCAAAGCGTAACGATCTGCTCATGGAAGTCGGACCGGACATGGTCCCTGAGATGGACAATCTCTATTCCAGCTTTGTCACGCCGCACGGGCCGAGGCTGGTGCTGTGGTGCTATGGTCTTGCCTATAACACTGAGCTGGTGAAGCCTGCGCCAACATCATGGCGGACACTTTGGGACGAGCAATATGCCGGCCGTGTCGCGATCAATGAAGCGCTGAAAGACCAGACACTGCAGATGGTAAATCTTGCCTGGAAGGGGAAAGCCCAGCCAGTCGATGCCGAGACATTTTCCCATCTGGACAAGCTGAAGCCCAACCTTGTGTCACTCTGGACATCAGGATCACAGGCTGAACAGCTTTTCAGAAACGGCGAAATTGTCATGACGCCATTCTGGAACGGACGCGTGACAAAGCTTCGTGGCGAAGGGCTGCCGCTTGAGTTTGTGGCACCGAAGGAAGGCTTCATGGTACGCGCATCGCTGTATGGCGTGGCCAAACATGCCAAGAACCCCGAATTGATGGCACAATGGCTTGACTTCATCCTGAAGCCGGAACAGCAGCTGAAGCTTGTTGAGATATTCGGATACGGTTCACCATCCAAGCTGGTCAAGTACACACCTGAACAGGCCAAGGCAGTTGTGGTCGCAGATCCCGAGGTTGTGAAGCTTGCTATCAACGAGGACTTCCAGACAATTCTCGACAAGAGTGGCGACTGGAACGATATGTGGACGGCTTGGAAGTCATCCTAAGTCTGATGCATCACCATCCGGCTGATGGCGGCAACGCCATCAGCTGTTTTAAATTACAGAGAAGAATGTTTTTTAGGCAGGGCAGCGATGAAAGCCAATAAACGAAGCATGACTTTATTGCTTCCCGCCCTTGTTCTTTATCTCATTACCTTTACAGCGCCGTTGGTTGTTCTCCTGGTATTGAGCTTCGGCAGATTCGACAAAAGCATAACCACGCTTGGTTTCCATCTGGACGGCTATATCAAATTCTTTGAGCCTACTTATCTGCGCGTCTTTTTTGATACCTTTTTCATCTCTGTCTACATCACCTTCTTTTGTCTGATCCTGAGCTTCCCGGTCGCTATCCTGATGCGCCGGGTACAACCCTTCATGAAGAACATAATTCTGTTCTGTGTGATATCACCCTTGCTGACAAGCATCATCGTACGTAATTCGGCGTGGATGCTGGTGCTTGGCAATCAGGGCATCATCAATCAGTTCGCTGATTATATCGGGTTGAATGATGTATTGCGCGATATGGGTCTTATCTCGCGCTTTGCCGGTCTGCCGCTGATGAATAATGTGTTTGGCGTTGTTCTCGGCACCGTGCACGTATATCTGCCATTCATGGTGCTGCCCATCTACGCATCACTTTCGGCAATCAATCCCTCGATCGAGGAAAGCGCGCGAAATCTCGGCGCTTCCAGCATGCAGCTGTTTCGCAACATCACCTGGCCGCTCAGCCTGCCGGGCGTGATTGCAGGTTGCACGCTGGTCTTCATTCTGTCGATGGGGCTCTACGTCACTCCGGTTATCATGGGTGGTAACAAGGTTGTCACAATCCCCATGATTATTACCGGTCTGGTGCGTGACCGATACAACTGGCCAACGGCATCGGCGTTTTCGGTGATGCTTCTGATCACCATCCTGTTTACCGTTTATGTCTCACGTCTCCTGCAACGAAGTGTGAAAGTCTGAATGGCAGCAAGCCCTGGAAACCGAGCCTCTTCAAAGTTGCTTTTCATTGTCAACGCATTGATATTCATCTTCATCTTTGCGCCGCTGGTTATCGTGGTAATCCAGAGCTTTACCAACGAGAACCATATGGGCTTTCCACCGGAATCCTATGGTGTCAGATGGTATGCCTATGTCATGACCGATGATGACTGGCAGAACTCATTCATGAACTCGCTTATTGTTGCAAGTATCGTGGCCCCGCTTTCGATGATTATTGGCGGCATGGCAGCGCTTGGGCTGGATCGTAGCGATTTCAGGGGTAAGCAGGCTGTGTTTTCCTATTTGATCGCACCAATGGTCTTGCCACATATCGTGCTTGGTATGGCGCTGTTCCGCATTGGACTGTTCCTTGACACATCCGAAGGCTTTACGCTGAATGCCACGGACAGTCTTTGGTTCTATGTTGTGGCGCACACTACGATCACGATTCCCTATGCCATCATCACCATTGGCGCCAGCCTGCAAACCCTCGATCGCAATCTTGAAGAAGCTGCGCAAATCCTTGGTGCCAGCTATTTCAAGACGATTTTCTTCATCACCATCCCCTTGATCAAATCCGGCCTGATAGGTGCGTTCATCTTCAGTTTCATCATCTCCTTTGATGAATTCATCGTTACCTATTTTCTGGCGACATTTAACCAGACGCTTCCCATTCAGATCTATTCGACGCTGATGTTTCAACTGGAGCCGTCGATTGCCTCCATCTCAACGCTGATGCTAGCCTTAACGGCTTTGTTAACCCTGGTATTGATGTCGAGAGGCCAACTTGTGTCCTTTGGAAAAATCATAAAATGAGCAAACTTACTTTCGAGAATGTCTCGCGGTATTACGGTGAGACCTGTGCTGTCGCCGACCTCAATCTGACGGTGAGTGATGGTGAATTTCTCACATTGCTTGGCCCGTCAGGTTGCGGAAAGACAACCAGCCTACGCATGGTCAGCGGTTTTGTTGAGCCGACATCAGGGCGTATTTTCATCGGTGATGCCGACATTACCAATGTTCTCCCTGAAAAGCGTTCCATTGGTCTGGTGTTCCAGAATTACGCATTGTTTCCTCATATGACTGTTGGCGAGAATGTCACCTTCGGCCTGAAAATGGCCAAGGTCGGCAAAGCCGAGCAGGAAACAAGACTGAAGGAAGCGCTGAAGCTGGTGCAGCTTGAGGGGCTTGTTGACAGGATGCCGCGTGAACTGTCAGGTGGCCAGCAGCAACGTGTGGCGCTGGCACGATCACTCATCCTGCGGCCAAATGTTCTGCTTCTTGATGAGCCGTTTGGCGCGCTCGACAAGCAGCTTCGTGACTATATGCGGGCCGAGCTGAGGGCGCTGCAAATCGAGCTTGGCATCACCACAATATTCGTGACCCACGATCAGGATGAAGCCATGAGCATGTCAGACCGTATCTGCATCATGAACCATGGCCATGTTAACCAGATTGGCACGCCCGAAGAAGTCTACCGAACACCGGCAAACAAATTCATCGCCGAGTTCATGGGCCAGTCCAACATTCTGCCAGCCAACATTGTGGGGTCAGGCGGCAAGATGGTGACAATCCGGGTTGCCGGTGCGACGCTGGAGATCGATGCACCATCATATATGGACAGTGAACAGCCCGAAGTCCTGATACGTCCCGAACGCATCAGCCTGCAGCCACCCAAAGGCACCGGGGCAAAGGCAAAGGTCATCGACAAACAGTATTTTGGCAGCCTGATCGAATATGCAGTTGAAAGTCAGGACGGCACCACCCTCAGCGTTACAGCGGCAACGAACAACAGCAATCACGAGCCATCCGAGGGCGACATGGTGATGTTGGATATCGATGCAAGCGCGGTGTTTGTCTTGCCGCAGCGTGAGGCCTCACATCGGCCATAGTCAGGCGCCGCCCGGCCCGACACCAAGACACCGGAACACCGGGACATCGGAACACCGGGGCATACCCTGTTATCGACATACCCTGTTATCCGGTTGCTCGCTCACTCACACATGTCGGGAACCAGCAGGTGAAATCAACGTGCCTGACTTTCAAGAAAACCCGTCAATTCATCGGTAAAGCGGATATCTGCAACATACTGACCAAGGTTGATGAGTGTTGAGTTATGCTCCTGCGCGCTTCTTGTCGCCGTCGCATCGGCAGCGAATATGACGCGGTAATTGAGGGCTGCAGCATCGCGTGCCGAGGATTCGCAGCAGGCGTTTGTAAGCGTGCCTGTGATGATCACCGTGTCGATGCCCTTGCTTTTCAACACCGCATCCATGTCCGATGAACCTTGAATAAAGGCGCTTGGTCGTGTTTTGACGACCATGATGTCATCATCCCCAACGTCAAGTTCCGGCCATAAGGCATGGCCATGCGTACCAACCTGCGTTTTCTCGATGGCCTCATCCTTAAACGCCTGATTCGAAAACATCTCAAAAAATTCAGGCCATTCCCCCCAGCAATGCTGGGTGAACACCACATGGCCGCCGATCGCGCGCATGACATTTGACAGCCGGTTGATATTGGGAACGACTTCCTTTGCAGCCTCGATATAGAGAGGGCTGTATCCCGGCTGTACCCAGGCATTCTGAATATCGATAATGATCAGGGCTGTCTTTGCAGGCTCGATCGATATCACGGCATGTTCACGGCCACGATTCCTGACATTCCGATCTATCGCCCATTGCGGGAACTCAACTTCATACATTTGCATACTCCCTGCTTATCAAGATGCGGTGATCAAATTGTGTCATCAATGGTGAACTCGGCAAGTTCGGTCTGCAGCATGTGCCAAAAATCTCTTTCATATGATCTTTCGCAGAAAAGCTTGAACTGGTTGCGTTCCGACCAGAGCATTGTCAGCCCTATGCCATGCGAACTGCCGGTCTGCATTACAACCGGAGGTGCAGGCCTATCGCCCGATAAATCGACCATGATAAGCTTTTGTGCAAGTCGCGTTGCCTTTTCACCATGGATGCTGAACATCGCCATGCCATCTGACAGGTCGGTGATAACAAATTGTTCAGACCCGTCTGCTGCCGGCGCCGGGTCCAGACCATCGAAGAACCATCTCCCCGGCGCGACCCGCATGGCGCTACCCTCGGCTGTGACAATGGCATCACCAACCTTTTCCGGCACCTCAAGCCCGAGGCGCGACAATGCCTTGCTGCACCGATCAAGACTGTCAGGCCATGCGGTAACCACATGGAACCGGCCGGGCGGAAGCCGCATCGCCGCAACATCATTGTTGCCGATCTGCTGCAGTCCCGCCTTGCCGGGCTCTGTTGTCAGGGGGGGCACAGGCTTCATGGGTTCTACTGCCGACATCGCCATCTCCTCAGAGCCGCATGCGATGACCCTCAGGGTCAAGAAAATGATGCGACACTATCCGCACCTTGCGATGAATTCCGGCAACCGGGTTCGCGGCATACATGCCGGTGTCTTTCTCAAGCGCCCGCTTCTTCACCAGCGCCAGGCCGATCTCCTCGTCAAGTGAGGGGCTGTATGTCACCGACGACACCCAGCCTTGTGACGGGCCCGGGCTGGCCTTGTCTCCAAAAACCACATGAGCGCCGGCCTGAAGCGGCTGCCTGTCCTCACTGATCAGACCGACCAGTCGATATTGATCATCATCATAAAGCCCGTCCCGCTCCAGCAACGGCTTGCCAAAAAACCATTTCTTCTTCGACAGCATGCCGTCAAGGCGCAGGTTATAGGGCGATACCCGGCCATCAAGCTCACCACCTGCGACATGCCCCTTTTCGATGCGAAGCGCACCAAGCGCTTCGGTGCCATAGGGCTGAATGCCAAAATCAGCACCATGCGATAACAAATCGCACCAGATTTCCGTGCCCATGCAAGCCGGGCAGAAAACCTCATAGGCAAGCTCGCCGGAAAATGAAAGGCGCGCGACCAGTATAGTGCCGGATGCGGTCTTTATCGACATGACCCCCATGATGGGAAGTGCCGCATCGGAAAAGTCGGTGCCACTGAATGCTTTGCCGAGAACCTGGCGTGACTTTGGTCCGGCGACCGACATCCCAGCCCATTGCCCGGTCACCGACACGAAGCTGACCCGAAGGTCGGGCCAATAAAGATTATGCAACCTTTCGAGATGCTGCATTACAGCACCGGCCCCGCCGGTTGTGGTGGTCATAAGATAGTCGTTTTCACCAAGCCGCCAGCTTGTACCATCATCAAGAACCATACCGTCATCGCGAAGCATCAGACCGTAGCGTGCCTTTCCGACCGGCAGCGTGGCAAAATTATTGGTATAGACGCGGTCCAGAAAAACCCCTGCATCAGGTCCCTGCACGGCGATCTTGCCAAGCGTGGACACATCGCATATCCCCACATTTTCGCGGACATTCCCTGCTTCCCTGATATAGGCCTCACGCAATGTCTCGCCGGGTTTCAGATAGGCTCTTGGCCGCCACCACAAACCTACCGGAACCATCATGGCGCCCTGCGCCGCGTGCCAGTCATGCATCGGTGTCAGGCGTGTTGGCTGTGCGTGGTCACCAACATGGTGGCCGACAAGCGCGCCAAGCGTTATCGGTGTGAATGGCGGCCGAAATCTGGTGGGGCGTATGTTTTCTATCTGCTGACCGGTCAGCTGGGTGAGAAGCGATATGGCATTGATATTTGATGTGCGCCCCTGATCGGTTCCCATGCCAAGCGTCGTGTAACGCTTCAGATGCTCGGTAGCCGAATATCCCTCGACCACGGCAAGCTTGATGTCACCGAGGGTCACATCATTCTGAAAATCGAGCATCGCCTTTTCGGATAATGTTTCGACATCGGCTTTCATCGGCCAGTCGCCGATAAAGCCATGCATGGCAGTTGCTTCAATAGGATCAGGCGGTGTTGACCCAAGCTGTCGTGCCACTTCCATGCCAGCGGCAAACCCACCATTGACACATGATGGCAGATCAAGAGTTCCGGCTACGGGACCTGCCACATGGCAATGGGAAGGAAGGTTGTCCGGATCAACAATGAACGCCCCCATCGGTTCACTATAGACCGGCGCCATGCCCATATGGCTTGCCAGATGCACAACCGGGTTCCAGCCGCCGGACATGGCAAGGCAATCACTGCTGATACGTTGTTTCTGCCGCTGATCGTCAATCTTGCAGACGCTGACGGCCTTGACCCTGTGACGTCCATGGGCCTTTTCCACCTGCCATCCGACAAGATGGGACGCGCCGATATGTGTGGCGAGTGACTGACACGCCGCCGATACCGACGGGCGCGTGTCAATCAGGGCCGCAACATTCAGCCCTGCTTCTGCCAGCCTGCGGGCAGCGCCGTAGGCACTGTCATTATTGGTATAAATTACAATCTGTTTGCCGCAGGCGACCGAAAACCGGTCCATGAAATGCCGTGCGGTGTCAGCCAGCATCACACCGGGCAGCGAATTGTTCCGGAACAGCATCGGGTTTTCAAACGCGCCGGTCGCGAGGATCGAATGCTTTGCAACAATTTTGAGAAACCGCTGCAAGGGACGCCTGACGCCATCATGGCTGCTTACATCTGCCAGCCGCTGTACCGCGCCATGGACATGCCCGTCATACACACCGAACGCGGTTGTGCGGGAAAGCAGTTCCGCGCCAAGTTCCCGCAGTTCCCTGATGGAATGGCTGATCCATTGATCGAGCGGCTGCCCGGACAGATCGTCGTCAACACCGGCCATCTGGCCACCCCAGACATTGCGGTCATCGACAAGAATGACCCGTAACCCGGAACGCGCTGCGGCAAGGCCGGCAGCTATACCGGTTACACCACCACCGATTATCAGAACATCACAAAACCGATGGTCCTTTTCATAGGCCTGATCATCAGGCGAGGTCGACACCGCGCCAAGACCGGCGGCGCGCCGGATGAACGGTTCGTACAACATCCATGATCTTTTCGTGGGTCCCATGAAAGTCTTGTAGTAAAAACCGGCTGACAGTAATGGTGCGGCCAGCTGGTTGATGGAAAGCAAATCGAGCTTGAGTGATGGCCACCGATTCTGGCTGTACACTTCCATACCTTCAGTAACCGGTATCGTGGTCGCTTGCAGGTTCGGCTCGGCATGCGCCCCCCGGCCAATGGTTATCAGCGCATTTGCCTCTTCGACATGCGCACCCATGACGCCTCTTGGCTGATGATATTTGAAGCTTCTGCCAAACAGATGAACACCATTTGCAAGTAACGCCGACGCCACCGTATCGCCAGCAAAGCCGCGGTAGGTGCGACCATCAAAGGTGAAGTTCACAGGTTTTTCGAAATCCACACCTGACGGCTTGTCGATGCGAAATGATGTCATTCGCCTTCTCCGCTTGCGTATACACCTACAAGTTCGACCGAGAATATTTCATGGGTGAGTGTGTCGCGTTGTATCTTCAGGAACTGGCGACATCCGTGAAGATGTTGCCAGTGTTCCAGATGCATGCCACGCGGGTTGGTGCGTGTATAAACCGCTTTTACCCACTCTGCCGCAGGAGCGTGCATATCGGGCTTTGCCGCCTCGGCATCACCGATATAGGAAAATTCACTCACCGGTCGGCGGCCACAGCATGGGCAATCAATGATCATAAGCCCAACTCCTAGTGGTGTCCGGGAAACGGTCCACGGCCCTTTTCATCAAGGACGTAACCGGTTTGAAAACGTGACAAGGTGAACGGAGCATTCAGTTCATGCGGCGCGTCATTTGCGATGGTCCAGGCAAAGGTGTACCCGGATGCAGGGGTCGCCTTGAATCCCTCATAGCACCATCCGCAATTTATATAGAGACCGGGAACAGGCCCTGTATCAATAATGGGCTGACCATCCATCGACATATCCATGACACCGCCCCAGCTGCGAAGCATACGGACCTTGGCGAAGGCCGGGAACATTGCCAGAAGCATGGTTGCCACATCCTCTGCGATTGGCAGGTTGCCTCTCTGTGCGTAGGAATTATAGCCATCAAGGTCACCGCCGAATACCAGCCCGCCCTTGTCGGACTGCGAGACATAAAGGTGACCTGCGCCAAAGGTTATGGCGACATCAAGAACAGGTTTAAGCCCCTCGCTGACGAAGGCCTGAAGGACATGGCTTTCAATTGGCAGATTGTTCAGACCGGCTTGTTGCAGAACATGGCTTGAGCTGCCAGCTACAACGATTGCGGTTTTCTTTGCTCTGATTTCACCTCTGGATGTGGACACACCGACAACCCGGCCATCCTTTTTCAGGAACCCCGTTACCTCGCATTGTTCGATGATATCAACGCCCCGGCGGTCAGCGCTTCGCGCAAAGCCCCAGGCGACAGCGTCATGCCTGGCGGTGCCGCCTCTTGCCTGATAAAGCCCGCCAAGAATCGGGAACCGCGCTGCATTGCTGACATCGAGAGCGGGAACTTTTTCGGCTATCTGATCAGTGCCCAGAATCTCGGCTTTGACACCGTTCAACAGCATCGAGTTGGCGCGGCGCCTGAATACATCCAGCTGGCCCGGCGAATGGGCAAGATTTATAATGCCGCGCGAGGAAAACATGACATTGTAGTTCAGGTCATGCGACAGGCCTTCCCACAGCTTGAGCGAATGCTCGTAGAATGGCAGTGTCCTGTCCAGCATGTAGTTGGAGCGAACCAGCGTTGTATTCCGGCCGACATTGCCGGAACCTATGAGGTTTTTCTCCAGCACCGCCACATTCGTGATGCCATGATGTTTGGCAAGATAATGTGCGGTTGCAAGCCCATGCCCGCCACCGCCGACAATGACAACGTCATATGCGGGTTTCGGATCCGGCTTTCGCCAGGCTGGAGCCCATCCCACCTGCCCGTTCAGCGCATTTTTTGCCAGGCTCAGAATGGAATAGTCGGTCATGGGAAACGGTCTCTGAAAAGCAGGGTAGCCATGCGAAAAATGTGACGCCAGTGGGATGTTTATTTGTCGCTTGCGTGTATTCGATTACTATTATATTGATTAAATATATTTGCAATATATTTCGGGGTTGAACAACATGCCAGAAACATATGATGCAATTGTCATTGGCGCCGGCATCATTGGATGCGCCATTGCCTATGAGATGGCAAAATCCAGGAAAAGGGTTCTCTGTATAGACAGGAACGCCATCGCAGGCGCCGGATCGACGACGAATTCCTGCGCTATCATCAGGACCCATTATTCAACCTTGAATGGCGCTGCGCTGGCCAAGGCCAATTACCCGTTCTGGGAAGACTGGACAGGTTATCTTGGCGCGGCCGCTGATGACAATCTGGCGAGCTACCGGGAAGTCGGATGCTGCTACACCTGTTTTGAGGACAATAAATACGGGATCAAGCTGGAGGAGATTGCCAATGAAATCGGCATTCCTTACGAAGTCTGGACACCCTCCAAGTTTCGGGCTCAGCTCCCCATAGTGAATCCCGGCCATTTCCATCCGCCAAAGGCTCTCAGCGATGCCGGTTTCGGCAGCCAGAATGGTGAGTTGCGCTACGTCCTATTTTTCCCGAAAGCCGGATTTATCAATGATCCGGGGCTGGCAACGCAGAACATTCAGGCAGCCGCGAAAAGGCATGGCGCAGAATTTCTGATGGGTGCATCGGTATCGGACATCACCACTGACGGAGGCCGCGTCACGGGTGTCGAGGTCGAAGGCAAGGGACAGTTCACGGCACCGGTTGTGGTCAATGCCGCCGGGCCTCACTCCTTCAAGATCAATCGCATGGCCGGTGTTGAGGACGAGATGAACATCAAGACCAAGGCGCTTCGTGTCGAGGTCGCGCATGTGCCGGCACCGGCAGATTTTGATTTTGAGAATAATGGCTATATCTGTTCGGATGCCGATATTGGCGGCTACTGGCGGCCGGAAATTGGCAATAAAATTCTTATCGGCAGTGAAGAACCGTCTTGCGATCCGCTGGAATGGGTTGATCCTGACGACTATGAAACCTCGGTCACCGACCAGGCAAGGCTTCAGGCTCTTCGCGGTGCGCAGCGTTTCCCGTCAATGGGCATTCCCAACAATGTGCAGGGGATAGCTGACCTCTATGATGTCGCGGATGACTGGATACCCATTTACGATAAATCCAGCCTTGGCGGTTTCTACATGGCGATTGGCACAAGTGGCAATCAATTCAAGAATGCACCGGTTGTGGGCATGATGATGGCCGAACTTATCGACTATGTCGAAGACGGAAACGACCATGACGGCGATCCCATGTGCTTTGCATTGCCAAATATGGACTATAACTTGGATCTGCGCTTTTTCTCACGCAACCGGGAAATTAACCGTGAGAGCAGCTTCTCGGTCGTAGGATAATCTGTTGCCGAATACGCCTGCCTTTATCGACTGTTACGGGGTCCTGAGCGACCGACTGACACCGGCGATGGTTGATCTGTGCCCCGGCATGGAGGTGATCCATGGTGAAGTCCGTTCCGAGAGCGAGCTTATCAGCCGCATAGGTGATCGCCGACACGTGCTTGTCTATATGGGATATATGTCCGCCCATGTGATGAAGTCATGCCCGCAGCTGAAATCGATCGCCTATCTTTCAACGGGAATTGCCACGCATGGCGACCTTGATCATGCGCGTGAGGCAGGCATTCCATTTGAAGGTGTGTCCGGCTATTGCGATCATGCTGTTGCCGAACATACGATTGCACTTGCCATATCGGGGTTGAAAACATTGCCCGCGATGGACAGGGCCGTGCGCAGCGGGCAATGGCAGCTCACCCGCACAAAGGAATTTCGTGGTTCTATTTTTGGCATTGTCGGACTTGGCGGTATCGGGCTTGAGACCGCCCGTATCGCGCATGCGCTTGGTGCCCGGGTCATCGGCTGGAACCGAAGTCGGATCGCGCCTGCCTCGTTTGTTGAACAATTGCCACTTGATGAGGTTTTACGTCAGTCGGACATGCTTTCGACAAGTCTGGCGCTGAACGATGAAACCCAGAACTTCATCACCACTGAACATATCCGGAAGATGAAACCCGGGGTTGTGGTGGTCAATTGCAGCCGTGGCGGCATCATTGATCAGGATGCGCTGTTGAAGGGATTGCAATCCGGGCATATAGGTGTTGCCTGCCTTGATGTATTCCATCAGGAGCCGCCGCGCGTTGATGATCCGTTGCTGTCGCTTGCCAATGTCATCGCAACACCGCATTCGGCATGGTACACGGATCAGTCAATCGACAATCTGATGATGGCCGGTATCAGATTGCTGAAAGATCACATCAGTCGTTTCAGCCATGTCTGAGCGCGCTGTCGATACGCTTTCGCGATTTCTTGTCACCACCACCCCAGATGATATCCCACAGCGTTTATATGCGCGGGCAATGGATTGCGTGCTTGATGTGCTTGGCGCCGCTATAGCCGGTCTTCATACCACCAGTTATCAATCAATGCGCCGTGCCCTGATGCAGTTTGCCGGTCCCGGCAAGGCTGGTATCTGGTTTGCCCATGAACATACCAATCCGGTCACCGCGGCAACCGTGAATGCCATGGCGGCAACCGCGCTGGATATTGATGACGGGCACCGCATGGCAGCCGGACATCCGGGTGTTGCTGTGATCAGTGCGGCGATCGCCGCCGCAGAGGCTGAAAATGCAGATTTCAGAACATTTCTTACCAGCATAATTCTTGGCTATGAAGCTGCCGTCCGTATCGCATTGGCGCGTAACCCTGAACACCATAAATCCACGGTCAGCGGACGCTGGAGCGGTACCGGATCAGCCGCGGCATTTGCCAGAATAAATGGGTTCAGCGCTGCCGGAACAGCGCAGGCAATTCTGATCGCCGAACAGCATGCCCCCAGAAACGGCTCGGCCATTTTCCACGGCTTTGCCGGCTCAGACGTCAAGGAAAGCATCGCCTGGTCGACCTATACCGGTATCACAGGGGCCTTGCTGGCGCGCGAAGGTTTCGAGGGTTATCCAGACACGTTTGACAACGGCGTCCTTTATGATGCCGGCATGCTGGTTGAAGACCTTGGACGTTCATGGGCAATCGACGGCCTGTTCTTCAAACCCTATGCATGCTGCCGTTGGATACATGCAGCAATCGAAGGTGCCCTGAGGCTGCAGGCAGAAAACACCATATCCGCGAGCCGGATCAGCAGCATTACGGTCGCCACCTTTTTGCGTGCATTCGAGCTTGATAACAAGGTCACCCCGCATTCGCAGGCCGAAGCACAATTCTCGGTACCTTTTTGCATCGCCGCAGCACTGGTTCACGGTCCCAAAGCGCTGATGCCTATCGCCGATGAGCTTTTCGACGACCCGGCGGTGCAGGAACTTGCCGCCAGAATCGTAGTCAGGCATGAGCCTGATTTAACGGCCATGTTTCCCCAAAAAGCGCCCTCGGATGTCACGATCAAAACGACTGAAGGCACATATGAAACACGTATCATCGATGCGCATGGCGACCCTCTGAATCCGATGTCACGATCAGACCTGCAGGGCAAGTTCCGTATCTTTGCCGATGATATCATCACGCCTGACCTGGCCGAGCGCATTATCGCGGTTTTTGACAGTGACAGGGCGATGTATGAACGCGCCATTCCGGAAGTACTGGATTTCCTGTATCCTGACGGCGCGGACATGTCCCGGATACCGGGCATGACCACAGGCTGATCACCGGAAAGGCTTGTAATTCCTGTCAGGGCGTAAAACAGATGATCATTTATGACGCAGACAACGCAATTTATCGGTTTGATGGTCGGTGTATGGATCTGGCGCGCGAATACAAGATGAACCCGCGCGGCCCCTACAGTGCCAAATTACAGCAGATTCTCGACAGAATGCGCTGCACGCCCATGCAGGGCCGCTATGCTCTCCTGGTGGAAAAACCGTTTGAATCCTTTCGCCTGTGTCGCCTGAGCGGCAAACGCGGCATTCCCCCAACCATTGTCGATGGCATAGTCTATTCATCCATTGCCGAGGCTGAGTGGGATATTTTCAAACGCCGGTGGAAGGATCTGACCGGCCACGACGTCATTCTGGACAGCAACCATGATGCGTAGACCCACCGACATTCTCGGTTATTGCCAGCCGCTTGCAATTCATCCCGGCGGGACAACAGAGCTCAAGATATCGAGTAACGGACCCGCCACCTGCGATATCGGAATTTTCCGTGTGATCTGCGCTGACATAGACCCCAATGGCCCCGGTGCCGAATTTGAACAGCAGGAATGGTGCGCCCACCCGGATGTTGAAATCTTCCACCAGCCCATCAATGCAGGCTCCTATGCCCTGAGCCTGAAAACACCGGAAATTGACTGGTCTGTCCCCTTTGAATTTACCGCCTATCTGTGGCCAACTTGTGTGGATGGCGGGCTGCAAACAGTCCTGTCGTGGGGTGGCCTTGAAGTCGGAATCAACCGGCAAGGCAGACTGTATGCGAAATATGGAAGTGATGAAGTCTGCTGTAGCACCGCGCTTCTCGAGCGCCGATGGATCAAAATCTGTCTGTCCGTGAACCCGCAGACACACCGGATGTTCCTGTCATATGAAAGACAGACAAGGCCCGGCATGTTGAGTGAGGCCGACAGGGCGGTGGGTGACCTGGACAGGAAACATCTGGTTCCCGGCGATAATGCGCCGCTGATTTTGGCTGCTAGCGGAACCGGGGACAAAGACGCAACCGGTACCCGCCTTTCCAGCACCAGACATCATTTCAATGGCAAGATTGACAGCCCCGCAATCTGGCAGCAGAAAACGGCGATCTGCGAATGGGATTTCAGCCTGAACCAATCCGGCAATACAGCTTGCGATACTGGCATGCAGGGCTGCGACCTGGTTCTCGTAAATGGCCCGATGCGTGCTGCGACAGGCCATCGATGGAAGGGCGATACAGAAAGCTGGGTTCATCATCCTGACCAGTATTCGGCGATCCATTTCCATGATGATGACCTGACCGACTGCCACTGGAAGACCACAAGGAAGATCGAAATCCCGGCGGATGCCAGATCGGGATATTACATTGCCCGCATGACCACATCACAATGCACCAGTGATGTTGCGTTTTTCGTATCGGAAAGGGCTGAGCAAAATTCTGACAAGAAAACCGCCGGCAAGACGGAGGCGGCCGATATTCTGTTCATCGCGCCGACCGCAACCTATCTGTCCTATGCCAACACCCATATCAAATTCGACAGTCACAACACCGAAAATCTCTATGAAGCGCCGATGGTCATCAGCGAAGAGGAAATGTACCTCAACGAACATCGCGAGCTTGGCCTGTCACATTATGACACGCACAGCGATAATTCCGGAGTTGTCCATGTCAGTGAACGGCGCCCGATGCTGAACATGAAACCGGGCCTGTATACCTTCAATTATGTGAATGACACGCACATCATCAAATGGTTGGAAGCAAAGAATTTCAGATATGAAGTTGCCACCGACAGGGAGCTTCACGAACATGGCGCTGCATTGCTGTCACGCTATCGTGTGATCATCACGGCTTCGCATCCTGAATATTATTCAACACCGATGTGGGATGCGGTTCATGAATTTCAGGAACATGGTGGCCGGCATCTTTATCTTGGAGGCAACGGGTTTTACTGGCGCATCGGCTGGTCGGAAAATATGCCGGGCGTCGTGGAAAACCGACGCGGCAATTCCGGTGTCCGCACCTGGGAGGGAGAGCCCGGGGAGCATTATCTGGCAAGCACCGGTGAGCCGGGTGGTCTGTGGCGCAGCAGTGGCCGGGCCCCGCAAAGTCTTGTCGGGGTCGGCTTCAGCTCAACCCTGTTTGTAAGGTCGACCTACTATAAGCGAACAACAGCTTCATTTGACAAACGGGTCAGCTTTATCTTCGACGGTGTCGAGGATGAAAAGATCGGTGACTTCGGGTATCGCGGCGGCGGTGCCGTGGGTCTGGAAATCGACAGGTTTGATGTTCATCTCGGCTCTCAGCATGATGCTATTGTGGTTGCCACGAGCCATGGAATAGATAAAGGCGGTCTTTTAAGCGGTGAGGAATTCATCACCACGACCAGAGCGCTGGATGGCGACCAGAATGGGCTTGTACGGGCGGATATGGTGATTTTTGCCACGCAGGGAAATGGCGCTGTCTGGTCTGTCGGGTCTATTGCATGGCCGACATCCATGACCTGGAACGATTGTGACAACAATGTTTCGAAAATCACCGAAAATGTTCTCAAACGGTTTTGCGATCCGGCGCCTGTCTGACCAGATGCGATCAATATCCGCAGTGATCTGCGACCTCGCAGCTTCAGCCGGTTCGCACCTCCGCCTCAGGCTTAGACGAGGAAAGCCCCCTGGGCCCGTCTCACAGCACTTGTCCTAACGGTCAAAATCCAGGAACCATTGAACACCCCCATAAGAAGGTTTGTGGAACCGCGATCCAGCATCATCGCAGAGTTTCGAGGTCCGCGGACCGTTGATCAAGTGACTGTTTCCAAGGGGCCGATGTTCCGGAACGGCGTCTGTGCGTTCATCCTGTGGCGAAGTCCATGAACCGCCTTTGTCGGCCGGGCGGATGGAGGTCACGAAGGTCTAATGAATTGCAACGCTATTCGGATTTGGCGGGTGACCGGGCATCCCTTATAAGATTCATCAAGACTGATTGTGCGACATCAGGAAGGTCTGTATTGCTCACATCTTCAATATTGTGAAAATCGTTGCCAACCACAATCAGACCCAACATACCCATGTTCAGATGCGGCGTGCAGCCATACAAATAGACGCCCCGCTTTTCAAAAAGGACGGAATGAAATTCGTCCATTTTTGACTTTGGAGGAAGCGCTTCCATATCTGGGCCGGCAAGGAACTCAACATTGTGTCCCTTGTTTTTTGGCAGCCATTCCACAGTGTCTCCGACATCAATATTCACCACTTCAACGCTGAACGTATCAAATTGGGTAAACTCAATCTGGATGACTTCCGCCAAGGCGTGCCTAGATGTGAGCAGGGCCGCCGACATGGCAAGCAGCAGGGTGGGAATGGATTTTTTACAGACCAAAATTCTGCCCCGACCTGACCAATTCAGCAATCATTGACCAACTGCTTGAATCAAGGCCCTTTGTTGAAGGCTATTCACGCAACCCTCTGACCGGGATGTGGTGTTTCTTCAAGACGTAAATCAGCCCCAATGCGCCGCTGAGACTCCCGACAAATATGTCGAAATAGGGAAGATACAAGCCCAACATCGCGAAGATCGAGTTAACGGTCAGGCCAGCCAACCCGCCAAGGCCGGTGGCCACCATGACAATGGGCACCCATGCAAGAACCGGATGGCGCGTTCCCTTGAGCTCCATATCATCCTCTTGCGAAATGGTAGATCAGGTACAGGCAGATTATGATCAGGAACAGCGTGACAAGACGTTTGGGCTTCCTGTTTCGGTTGCGCTTGCCCACGGAGAGGCCATTGGTTGCAAGAGTATTGCGAAACAGATCCTGGTCCATGTCTCCCTGCCTTTTGATGACCCAGGCTGGTGGCGAACTGGGATGACCATAAGGTCA
>JAAZUU010000203.1 GCA_018624035.1 Rhodobiaceae bacterium
ATAACCATTCTCGCCAAGCCGACCTCGGTCGTCTGGAATGATGTCCGCATCAACATCATCGACACGCCCGGCCACGCCGATTTCGGCGGCGAGGTTGAACGCGTCCTCGACATGGCCGACGGGGTGATCCTGCTGACCGATGCCGCCGAGGGGCCGATGCCACAGACCAAGTTTGTTCTTGGAAAGGCGCTCAAACAGGGGCTTCGCCCGATTGTCGTGATCAACAAGATCGACCGGCCCGATGGTCGCCCCGACGCCGTCGTTGACGAGGTGTTTGACCTTTTCGTCTCGCTTGATGCGAATGATGACCAGCTTGACTTTCCGATCCTCTACGCCTCCGGCCGTGACGGCTGGTGCGCCACCGAGCTTGACGCGCCACGTGAGAATTTGCATCCGCTTCTGGATGTTGTGGTGGCGCATGTGCCGGCACCGGATGTGGAACCTGACAAACCGTTCGCGATGTTGGCCACGCTGCTCGACAGTGACCCGTTTCTGGGGCGTTGCCTGACTGGCCGGGTGATCCGGGGGACGGCGCGCGTCAACAGTGCTGTCAAGGCGATCAATCTCGAGGGCCGGCAGATCGAGTCAGGGCGTCTGACCAAACTTCTGCGCTTCGAGGGCACGCAGCGGGTGCCGGTTGACGAAGTGCAGGCAGGTGATCTGATCTGTATCGCCGGCCTTGCCGAGGCCTCGGTGGCGGATACCATCTGTGACCCGCAGGTTGACGAGGCGCTGCATTCTACACCTGTAGACCCGCCGACCATGTCGGTTACCATCACCGTCAATGACAGCCCGTTTGCCGGCCGCGAGGGCAAGAAAGTCACCTCGACGATGATTCGCGAGCGGCTTCTTGCCGAGGCCGAGACCAATGTCGCCATCACCTTTGCCGAGAGCGCCGGCAAGGACGCCTTTGAAATCGGCGGACGCGGCGAGCTGCAGCTAGGCGTGCTTGTCGAGACGATGCGCCGCGAGGGGTTCGAGATGACCGTCTCGCGCCCGCGCGTGCTGATCCGCAATGAAGGCAGGGAGCGGCTTGAGCCGGTCGAGGAGGTCACGATCGATGTCGACGAGGCCTATGCGAGTACGGTTGTCGATGCGATGAACCGGCGCAAGGCGACGATGCAGGACATGCGCGCCTCGGGCGCCGGCAAGACAAGGCTTGTCTTCCTGGCACCGTCACGCGGCCTGATCGGCTATCCAAGCCGGTTCCTGACCGATACACGCGGCACCGGCGTCCTGAACCGTGTCTTCCATGGCTATGAAGCCTATCGCGGTGATATTCCCGGCCGTCGCAATGGCGCGCTGATCGCCTCAGATACAGGAACCGCCGTTGCCTATGCGCTGTTCAATCTTCAGGATCGCGGGATGATGTTCATCGACCCCCAGACACCGGTCTATCAGGGTATGATCGTGGGGGAACACAGTCGCGAGAACGACCTCGAGATCAATGTGTTGAAAGGCAAGAAGCTGACAAATGTCCGCGCTGCCGGATCGGACGAGGCGGTCGCGCTGGTGCCGCCCCGCCGGATGTCGCTCGAGGACATGATGGCCTATATCGACAGCGACGAATTGCTCGAGGTCACGCCATCCAGCCTGCGGCTTCGCAAGCGCCATCTTCTTGAACATGAGAGGAAGAAATACCGCCGCCAGATCGAGGAAGAGGCACGCGCCTTCGGCTAGGTGCCGCCGCCTCAGCGGCGCGCCAGCACAAGCCCGCCAAGCACCAGCATATAGGCCAGCACCGATACGGGCCCGATGCTCTCGCCGAGAATCGTTACGCCGAACAGGCCGGTCACCAGAGGAACGATATAGCCGTTCGTCGAGGTGTAGACGGCACTCTCCCGCTGGATCAGATGCCCCCGAACAAGCATGCCGCAGCCGGTGACCAGCACGCCGCCGCTGAGCAGCCAGCCGACACCTGCCGGGCTTGGCATTGTCGCCGGCAGGAACATCAATGCCACCGGAACAGCCAGAATGTTGCCGACGAGAAAGGCCGAGGCCGTGATGGATATGGCGGATGCGCGCGGCATCATCTGGAACAGGACGCCGCCGCTGGCGATGAACAGCGCGGTCATGATGCAGCCAAGATGCGGGATCCAGATCGGCAGATTGCCGCCGATACTGTCCTGTACCAATGGCGCCGCGCCGATGGAATCATCGCCTGCCACGCCGGCCAGCGCCAGAATGATGATGCCTGCCGAGGCCAGTGTGAATCCGGCCCATTTGCGGCGGGTGATCGGCGTGCCGATGAAAATGCGCGAGAGCAGCAGCACCTTGATCGGGATGACGGCGTAATAGATCGACGCGGTTGTGGTGCTGACATAGGTCAGCGTCCAGGGAAGGACGATGAAGGGAAGGGACAGCGACACCACACCATAGATCGAGGCCATCCCCCACAGTTTCCTGCCGCGGACCAGCCCGGCACCGCTGACATGGGCGACGGCAAGAAGGAAGATCGAGGCGAAAATGACCCGTGTCGCGCCGGCGAAATAGGGTCCAACCTCGAGCGTCGCCATGGAGGCCGACAGAAACCCGAGCGAATAGAGGCAGGCCAGCGTCAGCAGCATCAGCAGCGACAGCATGCCCGGCCTGCGCCAAAAGAGGGCGGATATCACAGGCACCGCTCCGCATGGCAGGTCATGCGCCGGCAGGTGCCTGCCTTGCGTGCCGTGCGGAAGGCAGACTGTGTATCTTCGGGAAAACCGCCACCGGCGATCCGACGCGTCTGCATGCGATGACTGTCGATCTTCATTGACC
>JAAZUU010000117.1 GCA_018624035.1 Rhodobiaceae bacterium
CGCCGGCGCGCCGGTGATCGTCGATCTGGCGAAGATGCCGCACCTTCTGGTGGCCGGCACCACCGGCTCGGGCAAGTCCGTCGGCATCAACGCGATGATCCTGTCATTGCTGTACCGCCATACGCCGGAAACCTGCCGGATGATCCTGGTTGATCCGAAAATGCTGGAACTGTCGGTCTATGACGGCATCCCGCATCTTCTGAGCCCGGTTGTCACCGAACCGTCAAAGGCGGTGACAGCGCTGAAATGGGCGGTTCGCGAGATGGAAAGCCGCTATCGCAACATGGCCAAGCTCGGCGTTCGCAACATCGCCGGATACAACCAGCGTGTCGCCGAGGCGCGGGCCGATGGCGAGGTGCTGACGCGGCGCGTGCAGACGGGATTCGATGCCGAGACCGGTAAGCCGGTCTTCGAGGAGGAAATCCTCGATCTGGCGCCACTTCCCTTCATCGTCGTGGTGATCGACGAGGTGGCCGATCTGATGCTTGTCGCCGGCAAGGAGATCGAGGCGGCGGTGCAGCGTCTGGCGCAAATGGCGCGCGCCGCCGGAATCCATGTCATCATGGCAACGCAGCGCCCGTCGGTCGATGTCATCACCGGCACCATCAAGGCCAACTTCCCGACCCGTATCAGTTTCCAGGTCACCTCGCGGATCGACAGCCGGACGATCCTTGGCGAGCAGGGCGCCGAACAGCTTCTTGGTCGCGGTGACATGCTGTTCATGGAAGGTGGCGGGCGCGTGATGCGGGTGCATGGGCCGTTCGTCTCCGACAATGAGGTCGAGGCGGTGGCGAACTTCCTTCGCAAGCAGGGCGAGCCGGATTACAACGACAAGGTTGTCGCCGAGGAGGAGGAGGCCGAGGCGACGGTCGGCACCACCGGCGATCTTCTTGGTGAGGGTAGCAGCCTCTATGACCAGGCGGTGCAGCTTGTCGTCCGTGAACAGAAGGCCTCGACAAGCTTTGTGCAAAGGCATCTGAAGATCGGCTATAATCGCGCCGCCACCATCATCGAGGAGATGGAAGGCAACGGCATCATCAGCGCCGCCAACCATGTTGGCAAGCGTGAGGTGCTGGTGACCGAAGGGGATGGGCAGTAGATGACGGTGATGGTCGACAGACGCCGGACCATTCGGCATGCCGGCGGTTTTTGCGGGGTTCTTTGCAGGATGCTTGCCGGCCTTCTGGTCGTCATGCTGATGCCGGCAGGTCTTGCCGCGTCGAACGATCCGGTCGCGCGCGCTGAAGCCTGGTTCGACGGCATCAGGACGATGCGCGCCGATTTCATTCAGGTGGCGTCCGATGGCACCAGCGCGACCGGCGAGCTGCATCTTCGCCGCCCGCACCGGATGAAAGTGATCTATGATCTCGAGGAACCGCTGATCCTGCTGACTACACCGGTCTGGCTTCATGTCGACAGGCCAAAGGACAAGACGGTGACAAGCTATCCGATCAGCGAGACCCCGCTGTCGCTGATCCTGCAGGACAAGGTGCTGCTGCGATCGAAGGATTTCGCGACCACGCATCTTGTTCGTGACGGCATCACCCGGATCACCCTGAAGCGGGATGTCGGCGAGGCCGCCGGCGAGCTGACCCTCGAATTCACCAACCAGCCGTTCGAACTGCGCCGCTGGACGATCCGCGACGCGGCCGATGTGGCGACGACGGTGACGCTGCAGAACATGCGTTTCGGCCATAAATACGAAAACAAGTTCTTTGCGAAATCCGACTACCCGCTCTCCAACTGATACCATTCAAGTGCCGGGGTGTCCGCACCGCGCCCGGCCCGACTCTCGAGCAAGGATACCGACATGAGACTGGCGACCTGGAATATCAACTCGGTGCGTTTGCGGATCAATCTGGTGACGGATTTCCTGCGCGATGCCGACATCGACGTGCTGTGTCTGCAGGAGACGAAGACCGAGGACGCGCATTTCCCGGTGGCGGCGCTGGCCGAGGCCGGCTGGGCGCATCACGCCTTTCGCGGCGAGAAAAGCTATAACGGGGTGGCCATCATCTCGCGCCTGAAGCTGTCGGAACCGGACCATATGGACTGGGTCGGGCGTGGCGATTGCCGCCATATCTCGGCGCAGATCGATGGCGGGCCGCTGGTGCATAATTTCTATGTTCCGGCAGGCGGTGATGTGCCGGACCGCGACGAGAACCCGAAATTCGGCCACAAGCTGGATTTCATTGCCGAGATGACCGGGCATTTCGCCGCCAACAGGCCGCAGAAAGCCATTCTGGTTGGCGATCTCAATATCGCGCCACTGGCCGAGGATGTCTGGTCGACAAGACAACTCCGCAATGTCGTCAGCCATACGCAGGTCGAACGCGAGGGGCTGCTGCGCCTGATCGAGGATGGCGGGTGGCATGATGTCGTGCGCTCGCATTTCGGGCCTGAGGAGATTCTCTATTCCTGGTGGTCCTATCGTGCCCGCGACTGGGCAGCGAGTGACCGCGGGCGGCGGCTGGACCATGTCTGGACAAGTCATGATCTGGCGGACAGCATCAGGTCGGTGTCGATCGAGCGGCATCTTCGCGGCGCTGAAAAGCCGTCGGACCATGTGCCGACGGTGATCGAGCTTTAGCCCCGCACCGCTTTTCATTCGCCGTGATTTGGCGTATAGGCTGGCCATGACGGAATTTCTGAAAATGCATGGCCTTGGGAATGATTTCATCATTTTCGATCGGCGTGACAGCGGCCCGATGCAGATTGGCGCGGCCGCGGCGCGCCGGCTTGCCGACCGCCGCCTGGGGATCGGCTGTGACCAGATTCTTGTCATCCGCGATTCCGCCGAGGCCGATATTCGCATGGATATCCTGAACCATGACGGATCGCCATCGGGAGCCTGTGGCAACGGCACGCGCTGTGTCGCCGATTATGTGATGCGGCAGACAGGCCGCCATGAGCTCGGCATCGAAACCGACGGTGGCCATCTTCGCGCCCGGTTTGAGGCCGGCGACCAGATCGCCGTCGATATGGGTCCGGTCGCCACCGGCTGGCGCGAGGTGCCGCTGGCGCATGAGGTCGATACGCTGCGGGTGCCGCTTGGCATTGACGGGCTTGGCGAGGCTGTCTGCCATTCGCTTGGCAACCCGCATGCTGTTGTCTTTGTCGATGATGCCGAGGCGGTTGACCTTGAGCGTCTGGGGCCGCTTGCCGAACATGCCGCGCTGTTTCCGGAACGGGTCAATCTGTCGGTTGTCAGCCGGACCGGCGAGGCCACCTTCAGGATGCGGGTCTGGGAACGCGGCGTCGGGATCACCATGGCCTGTGGCAGCGGCGCTTGCGCTGTCGGGGTGGCGACCGTCCGGCGGGGCCTGGGACCGCGAGGCAACCGGATTGTCATGGATGGCGGCGCTGTTCAGATCGACTGGGACGAGACCAGCCGCCATGTCACGATGACCGGGCCGGTGGCGTATGTCTGTCAGGGCACGTTGTCACCCGAACTGGACGCCCTTCTAAAGGCGTCCCTGCCGGAGCAGACCCATGGCGCACCGTAACGCGCCGCGGGTCGAAACCTTCGGCTGCCGGCTGAATATCTGGGAATCCGAGGTTGTGCGTGACCGGGCGGCGTCAGCCGGGATGAATGACGCCATCATTTTCAACACCTGCGCGGTGACGGCCGAGGCCGAGCGCCAGGCCCGTCAGGCGATAAGGCGGGCCCGCCGCGAGGATCCGGAGGCGCGGATCATCGTCACCGGCTGCGCCGCCCAGATCGCTCCCGAAACATGGGATGCCATGCCCGAGGTCGATCATGTTGTCGGCAATCATGACAAGCTGACGGCACCGGTCTGGCAGTCGCTGGCGGCAGGCGGCGAGGCCGTGATCGTCAGCGATGTCATGCAGGTGCGCGAGACGGCGACGCATATGCTTGACGCCTTCAGCGCGCACACTCGCGGATTTCTGCAGATTCAGCAGGGATGCGACCATCGCTGTACCTTCTGCATCATCCCCTATGGCCGCGGCAATAACCGTTCGGCCGGGCTTGGCCAGATCATCGAAGCGGCCGGCCGCCTTGTCGATGGCGGCTGTGCCGAGATCGTCCTGACCGGGGTCGACATCACCTCCTGGGGGAGCGACCTGCCGGGCCGCCCGCGCCTTGGTGCGCTTGTTCGCGAGATTCTGCGCGCGCTGCCGCGCCTGCAGCGGCTTCGTCTGTCCTCGATCGATCCGGCCGAGCCTGATTCGCAGCTGATGGACGTGCTGGCGAGCGAACCGCGGCTGATGCCGCATCTGCATCTGTCGGCGCAGCATGGGGATGACACGATCCTGAAACGGATGAAGCGGCGGCACCTGGCGCGCGACGTGGTGCGGTTTTGCGACGAGGCGCGGCGACGGCGGCCGGATGTGGTGTTCGGTGCCGACCTGATCGCCGGTTTTCCGACCGAGGGCGATGCGGCGCATGACGCCACGCTGCGCCTGATCGACCGGGCCGGCCTGACCTATCTTCATGTGTTCCCGTTTTCGCCGCGTGCCGGCACGCCGGCGGCCCGCATGCCGCAGCTCGACGGCAAGCTGATCCGGCAACGGGCCAACGCCCTGCGCGCGCATGGCGGGCAGCGGCTTGACAGATTTCTCGACAATGCGGCGGGAAGCCATGATCAGATCCTCGTCGAATCCGGCAATACCGGCCATGGGCGGAATTTTGCGAGAATGCGGCTCGAGGGCGAGATGGCGTCACCGGGAGAACTTCTCGATGTGACGGTGCTTGAACGTGACGGGCAGCACCTCAAGGTGGTAAGACGATAGCATGAGCTGGCTTAAGAAACTGACCTCGGGGCTGAGCAAGACCAGCGCCAGGGTAACATCATCCCTGTCCTCGCTTCTCGGTCGGTCGTCGATTGACGCGTCCTCGATCGAGGAGGTCGAGGACGCGCTGATCAGCGCCGATCTGGGCACCGCCGCCGCAGCCCGGCTGGCCGAACGGGTGCGCCGCCATAAATTCGATGGCGAGGTGACGGCCGAGGCGCTGGCCGGAGCATTGGCGGACGGGATCACCGAAATTCTCGAACCTGTGGCGACCCCGCTTGTCCCGCAGCCCGGCGACCGGCCGCATGTGGTGCTTCTGGTCGGTGTCAACGGGTCGGGAAAGACCACGACGGCCGGCAAGCTGGCCCAGCAATGGCGTCAGGAGGGCAAATCGGTGATGCTGGCGGCTGGTGACACGTTCCGTGCCGCGGCCATCGAACAATTGCAGATCTGGGGGGAGCGCACCGGCACCGAGGTGATTGCCGGCGCGCAGGGTGGTGATGCCGCCGCACTGGCCTATCAGGCGCTGGAGCGGGCCCGCGCGCAGGGCACCGATGTTCTGATCATCGACACCGCCGGCAGATTGCAGAACCGCACCGAACTGATGGATGAGCTGGCGAAGATCGTGCGGGTGATCCGCAAGCTGGACGAGGCCGCACCCCATGATTCGGTGATTGTTCTCGATGGCACGGTTGGCCAGAACGCGTTGTCCCAGGTCAGCGCCTTTCAGGATATCGCCGATGTCAGCGGCCTGATCGTCACCAAGCTTGACGGCTCGGCCAAGGGTGGCGTGGTGATTGCGCTTGCCGAAAAATTCCAGCTTCCCGTGCATGCCGTCGGCGTTGGCGAGGGCGCTGATGATCTGCAGCCTTTCGAGGCGCGCGACTTTGCCAACGCCCTTGCCGGTGTTTCCAGCGAGACGTGATTGCGGGTTTGCGCTCAGCAGGACATGGTCAGGGAAACAGCGTCGCGCTCCGGCCGGTCAGCCAGTAGGCCGCCAGCCCGACATATTCCTTCACCCATGTCCGCACGCTGGCCGTCCCCAGCTCCATGTTAAAGATGAAGGTTGATGTCGCGCCTGTCCGAAAGTCCACCGGATAGGGAATGATTCCCTCCCACCCGGCGGCAGCGAAGGATCTCATCGCGCGCGGCATGTGCGCCGCCGAGGTAACTAGCAGCCAGCGCGATCCCGGCTGCGGCACCGCCACGGTCAGGCTGTTGACGGCGTTCTGATAGGTGTTGCGGCTGGTGGATTCATATATGATGTTGTCACCGGCAACGCCAAGCTCGGCAATCAGCCGGCGGATGGTTTCGGCCTCGCTCCAGCCTGCCGGCGTCAGCCTGCCGTCATAGCCGCTGAACAGCAATGTGCTTCCGGGATTCAGGCGATGCAGCATCAACCCTTTCGTCAGCCTGTCCGCGGCATGGGTCTGCTGCGGCTGGCCGCGGCTCTCCGAAATGTCCCCCCAAGCGGTATGGCCGCCAAGAACGATCACCCCGTCAACAGGCGGGCCGGTCAGCACCGGGATGTCGTGACGGTCCTCCAGATATCGCAGCGGCGCCGTTGACAGGGGCAGATAACCATATAGCAGTGGTAGCAGCAGCGCCGCGCCGATGCAGCTCTTCATGAGCCGTCGGCGCCGCCGCCAGCGCATGATCAGCGCCAGCAACAACAGCAGATAAGGCCAGGCCAGCGGCTCCACCAATATGACGAGAAGTTTCGAGATTGTGAAAAACATCACCCATTCTTGACAATTCTGCCGAAAAAGCGCAACACACACCTACATCACGCCATCGCTGGCTGCCAGACCCTCGCGGGTTCCATCCGTCCTTGAAGTTTTCGAGCACGGATGCCACAGGCGCTTGCGGTATGACGTGATGGGCAGGGCAGAGGCCGGTCACCGGCCGCTGCGGGATCAACAGCAACAGGGCACGCGCCATGTTTGACAGTCTGAAGGACAAGCTGCAGGACGTTTTCAGCGCCCTTGGCAAGCGCGGTGCGCTGCGCGAATCGGATGTCGATACCGCGCTGCGCGAGGTCCGGCTTGCGCTTCTGGATGCCGATGTCGCCCTGCCGGTCGTGAAAACCTTCATCGCCAGAGTGCGCGAACAGGCCGTCGGCAGCGACGTCCTGAAGTCTGTGCGGCCCGACCAGCAGGTCATCAAGATCGTCAATGACGCGCTGGTCGAGGTGCTGGGCAGCGAACCGGCGCCGCTGAATATCGCCGCGAATCCGCCGGCGGTGATCCTGATGGCCGGTCTTCAGGGCTCGGGCAAGACCACCACCGCCGGCAAGCTGGCGCTGCGTCTGCGCTCGCGCGAGCGAAAGAAGGTCATGCTGGCCTCGCTTGACGTGACGCGCCCGGCGGCGCGCCAACAGCTTCGCATCCTTGGCGAGCAGGCCGAGGTTGGCGTGCTGCCCGAGGCGGACCGCGAATCCCCCGCACAGATTGCCAAACGGGCGCTTCAGGCGGCACAGCTTCAGGGCTTCGACGTGCTGATTCTCGACACTGCCGGCCGGGTGACGATCGATGAAGGTCTGATGGCCGAGCTTCGCGAGGTCAAGGCGCTGACCAACCCGCATGAGGTTTTGCTTGTCGCCGACGCGATGACCGGCCAGGACGCTGTGACCACGGCGACGGCCTTCAAGCAGGCTGTCGATATCACCGGCATCGTGCTGACCCGTCTCGACGGTGACGCGCGTGGCGGCGCGGCGCTGTCCATGCGCGAGATCACCGGCTGCCCGATCAAGCTTGTCGGTGTCGGCGAAAAGCAGGACGCGCTGGAGGAGTTCGATCCGGCGCGGATGGCCGGCCGCATCCTGGATATGGGCGACGTTGTCGCGCTTGTCGAAAAGGCGGCCGAGACGATCGAGGTCGAAGAGGCCGAGCGGCTGGCCAAACGGATGGCCAGGGGCCAGTTCGACATGAACGACTTCCTCAGCCAGCTTCGCCAGCTTCAGAAGATGGGCGGTCTTGGCGGAATCATGGGCATGCTGCCGGGCCTCGGCAAGATGCAGAAGCAGATCGCCGCTGCCGGAATCGACGATTCGATGATCCGTCGGCAGGAAGCCATCATTCTGTCGATGACCAACAAGGAACGTGTTTCGGTGGGCCTTCTCAACGCCTCGCGCCGCAAGCGGATCGCTGCCGGGTCCGGGACCTCTGTCCAGGAGGTGAACCGGCTGGTCAAGCAATATCAGGAAATGGCGCGGATGATGAAGAAGATGGGCGGCAAGACAGGCGCTGCCGCCATGAAGGCCCTGATGGGCGGCGGCATGCCGGGTGGTATGCCCGGTGGTATGCCGGGAGGACTTCCCGGAGGTTTGCCCGGAGGTTTGAAGGGCGGCCTGCCCGGCCTTGGCGGGGGACTGCCCGGTCTTGGTGGCAAGCCATCCGGAAAAAAGAAGTGAATATCCAGAATGAACAGCCATAAATCTTTGCGAAAGGACCAATAATCATGGCTTTGAAAATCAGACTTGCCCGTGGTGGCGCGAAAAAACGCCCCTTCTACCGTATTGTTGTTGCCGAGGCTGCGGCGCCGCGTGATGGGCGGTATGTCGAGCGTGTCGGCACCTATAACCCGATGGTGCCGAAGGATCATGAGCAGCGCGTGACGCTGAACGCCGAGCGGATCGCCC
>JAAZUU010000118.1 GCA_018624035.1 Rhodobiaceae bacterium
GCTCCCTCAGGCCGATTCTCTCAGGCCGATTCTCTCAGGCCGATTCTCTCAGGCCGATTCTCTCAGGCCGATTCTCTCAGGCCGGTTCTCTCAGGGCAACTCACCCCTGCCTTGGATAACCCAGAGTTTTCAACGCGGCGGTGATTTCATCGAGAATCACCGGGTCGTCGATTGTCGCCGGCATGTTCCATTCGACGCCATCGGCGATTTTCGCCATCGTGCCGCGAAGCACCTTGCCGGAGCGGGTTTTCGGCAGCCGGTCGATGGCAACAACAAGATTGAAGGCCGACACCCGGCCAACCCGCGTCTTCACCAGGTCAATGGACTCGGCGCAAACCTGTTCGACAGGTTTGTCACAATTTGGATAAAGGCAGATCAATCCCAGCGGCAACTGCCCCTTCAATTCGTCGGCGACACCGATGACAGCGCACTCCGCGACATCGGGATGTTCGGCAAGAACCTCCTCCAGCTGGCCCGTCGACAACCGGTGGCCGGCGACATTGATGACGTCATCGGTGCGTGCCATGATGTAGAGATACCCGTCCTCATCCTTGTAGCCGGCGTCGCCGGTCTCGTAATAACCCGGGAAGGTGGTCAGGTATTTCTCGACAAAGGCTTCGTCGGCACCCCACACCGTCGGCAGGCAGGATGGCGGCAGCGGCAGCTTCACCGCGATGGCGCCAAGTTCATTCGCCGCCCGCGCCGTGCCATCCTCGGTGAGGATGTCGATCTCATAGCCCGGCATCGGCACCGAGGGCGACCCAAGCTTGATCGGCAGTGTCTCGATCCCGACCGGATTGGCGCAGATCGACCAGCCTGTCTCGGTCTGCCACCAATGGTCGATCACCGGCACGCCAAGCTTGTCCTGCGCCCAGATGATGGTGTCGGGGTCGGCCCGTTCGCCGGCCAGGAACAGGTGCGTCAGAGAAGAGGTATCGTAGGTTTTCAGAAACTCGCCATCGGGGTCGGCGCGCTTGATCGCCCGGAACGCCGTCGGCGCGGTGAACAGCACCTTGACGCCATGGTCCCGGATCACCCGCCAGAACACCCCCGCATCCGGGGTGCCGACCGGCTTGCCCTCGAACAGCACGGTCGAACAACCGGCGATGAGCGGCGCGTAGACGATGTAGGAATGGCCGACAACCCAGCCGATATCGGATGCGGCCCAATAGACGTCGCCGGGATTGACGTCATAGATATTCGGCATCGACCATTGCAGCGCCACCGCATGGCCGCCATTGTCGCGCACCACCCCCTTTGGCTGGCCGGTGGTTCCAGAGGTATAGAGGATATAGAGCGGATCGGTCGCCCTGACCGGCACCGGCGCCACCTCATCGACACCCTCATGGGCGGCATGCCATTCAAGATCGCGCCCGGCAACCAGGTCGGCCGTCAGCGCCTCACGCTGGTAGATCACGCAGGATGCAGGCTTGTGCGACGACAGCTCGATCGCCTCGTCGAGGAGCGGCTTGTAAGCGACAATCCGGTTCGGCTCATGCCCGCAGGACGCGCTGATAATGGCTTTCGGGGTCGCATCGTCGATGCGCTTGGCAAGTTCGGCCGCTGCAAAGCCGCCAAAGACAACCGAATGCACCGCGCCAAGACGCGCGCATCCCAGCATCGCCACGACAGCTTCGGGGATCATCGGCATGTAGATGATCACCCGGTCACCGGCGCCGATGCCAAGCCTTTGCAACATGCCGGCAAATCGCGCCGTAGCGGTCTGCAACTCGGCATAGGTCAGGGACGAGGCGCTGCCGGTGATCGGCGAGTCATAGATGATCGCCTTCTGCTCGCCCCGCCCGGCGGCGACATGCCTGTCGACGGCATTGTGACAGGTGTTCATTTCGCCATCCGGGAACCAGCGATGAAATGGCGGCCGCGATGAATCAAGCGCCGTTGTCGGTGCCCTGTGCCAGTCTATGGCCTCGGCAGCCTCCATCCAGAACGCCGCGGCATCGGCCAGTGCCCGGTCGTAAAGATCCTGATAACCCGCCATTGATCTGTCCCCCACGAAGTAACGCCGGCGATGCGCGCCGAACATATACTAGCCATAAATCCATGGCCGGCAAAAGCCCCGGGGTATCAGCCAAGCGCCCGCGATATCGCCCGCAGCATCGCAATCAGACCCGGACGGTTGTCCGGGTCGGTCGGCGCGCCCTGCGAGGCAAGATGCACAATGACAACCTCGCGGGCCGGGTTGATCCACAGCCACTGGCCATGAATGCCGATACCGCAGATTTCATCATCCGGAAGGCCTGTCTGGTACCATTTCGACCGATAACAGCCATCCGGAAAATGACGCGGGCCGTCAGTCTGGGCCAGCCACGCCGCGCGCGTGTCATGCGTTTTCATGTCGGCGATCCAGGCTTCCGGCACCACCTGCCGCGCCCCGACAGCACCGCCACAGCGCACCATCTCGCCAAGCCGCGCCAGATCCGTCGCGGTCAGGCAGATCCCGCCAGCAGAGCGCGGCGCGCCAAACGTATCAAGGGTGATGTAGGCCTCGCTGGCAAGGCCGGCTGGCTGCATCAGACTGCGTGACATCAGCGCCGGAAAACTGTCCCCTGCCGCGCGTTCGACAATCCAGCCAAGAAGATCACTGTGCGGCGAGCAGTAATGGTACCGGTCGCCATGCGCACCATCGGTGGCTGGCAGACGGGCCAGAAAATTGCGCAACCCCTCGCTCGACGCCCCTTCTTCCGGCGGATTCCAGGCCGTCGCGCGACGATAGGCCATGAAAATACCGTCCTCATCGAGATATTCCTCGCTGAAGGCGGATGCGACCGTCATGTCGAGCACGTGCCGAAGCGTCGCGGTCTCATAGGCGCTTCCCGCTGTTTCGGGAATGTAGCGGGTCACCGGTTGATCAGGATCGAGGACGCCCTCACCGGCAAGAACACCGGCAAGCAACGCGGTCAGTGATTTCGAGATGGAGAAGATGATGTGCTGTCGATCCGGCGCACCCCATCCGCCATACCACTCATGGACCAGCCGGCCGCGATGCAGCACGACAAAACAGTCGGTGGCGTTCACCCGCAGAAAGTCACCAAGACCGGTGCCGGCTTCATCAACTTTCAGGCCGGACAGATCCTGCCGCGCCTCGGGCAGCGCTGCCGCCGCGGCGACAGGCGGCATCGGCGCGGTCGGCAACAGCTGCCGGACATGCGAGAAGGACCAGCGGCAGACGCCGGGCGCGCGCCAGTCGGCCACCGTCACCTGCCGGTCGGGCGTCGGCGGTGCCCCCTGCATAAGATTCATCACATCACTCATCCGGCGTCATTCCCCAGCTTTGCGTCTTTTGAAATGCCACCGAGACAGCAAACCACGGGCATCGCAACTGGCGGCACGATCATTCCTGTCTTCAGACCCTGCTGCCGGCAAGCGTCGCCCCCTCGGCAAGCGTCGCCAGCTTGGCATAGGCAATGTCCGGATCGACAGCGCCAAAACCGGCAAAGGTGCCAAACCCGCAATCGGATCCCGCGATCACCCTGTCCGCGCCGACGATCTCGGCAAAGCGCTCAATGCGCTGCGCCACCAGTTCCGGATGCTCGACGAAATTTGTCGTGGTGTCGACAACGCCCGGGACCAGCACCTTGTCATCCGGAATTTCCGCGGCGCGGTCACGGAAGACGGTCCATTCATGCGCGTGCCTCGGGTTTGATGTCTCGAACAGCACATAGCGCGCGCGGGTTTTCATCAGCGTCGGGAACACCTTGTCCATGTCGATATCGCAGACATGCGGCCCCTCGTAATTGCCCCAGCAGATATGGACCCGCACCTTGGCCGGGTCGACATCACGAAGCGCGTGGTTGAGCGCCTCGACATGCATGTTGGCGATGCCGATGAATTCGTCGTCACTGAGATCGGCAAACAGCATGTGACGCGACAACGCCAGGTCGGGACAATCAAGCTGCAGATCAAGTCCGGCCGCGACGATGGTTTCATATTCGGCCTTCATGGCGTCGGCAAGCGCCGCGAGATAGGCCTCGCGGGTCTTGTAATATTCGTTCTGAAGGAACAGCGAGATCACCCCCGGAGAGGCGGCGTTCATGAACCCGCGCTCTACGCCCTGCGTCGCCATGCCGGCCTTGAGATTGTCGATATCGGCCTGCAATTCGCCTTGCCCCTTCGACGTCACCTCGCCGGTACACATGGGACGCGCATATTGCGGCGTGCCGCCGGCATTCGCCAGCCTTTCGAGAAACCCCGGGAACAGCTTCAGATCACCCGGCGCGTTGCGTGGGCTGTCACCTGAAAACCCGGTGTAGCGGTCCTTCACATAGGTGGCATATGAGATCTTGGAGGTTTCACCGTCCGAGACGATGTCGATCCCCGCCTCTGCCTGGCGGCGCACCGTCTCGGCACAGGCGCTGGCCATGCAGGACTGAAAGGCGTCGCTGTCATATGCTTCGCCGCGCTCCCGCGCGAAGATGAAATCAACAACCTCCTGTGTGCGCGGAAGCGAGCCTACATGACTTGTCAGAATTTTCTTCATCAGACCTTACTCTTGTTTCGGGAGTGCAAGCATACCCGCAGATTTCGTTGACTATAGGTCGAAACAGGGTAACGGCACCAGCCAATCATATCGGCAGGCATGTCGGCAGGCGTGTCGGCAGGATGACAGGCCAGCGGCGCCGGTCACATTGCGCTGTCCCTATCCCGTCTTCATCAGGATCTGTTTCCAGATCGCGGTTTCATCGAAAAGCACATATTCCCGCCGCAGGCCGCGCGGCCCGAACTCGGCATGGCTGGCCCCCATGACATAGATTTCGGCGCCGGTCGGGGCGCCAAAGCTTCCCCAGCCATCATGAAGACCGTGAAGTCCCCAGCGGATCGCCGCGCGCGGCGTCATGTCCGGGTCGGCGCGGCCAATCTGATGCTCGATGGTGAAGGTGGCGTTGGGAAAACTGGCGCGAAGTCCCATCCAGAACCGATCGGCAGCATCATGGCCATGTGCGGTGACGCCACCGGGAAGCTCCAGCTGGCAGGCCGGATCATAGCATGCCGGGATCGCCGCCATGTCGGCCCCCATCATGCGGGCCAGGATATCGGCGTAGGCGGCGCCCCATTCATTGTCATTGCCCCGCCCGCTGTATGGGCCGGCGACATCAATCGCCGGGGTGAACGGCCTGACGCAGGAATCCGGGCCACCCTCGCGGTCAATCAGGTCGGCGGCGTAGGCCTTTGGGTCCCAGCCAAGCTGGCGGACGATCGCCCCCTGGTCACGGATCAGCCATTCATCATTGATCTGGTTGTTGATGGCATGACAGTCGGCGATGACCCGATAGCTCAGCGTCTGCCCGGTGGCACTGCCATAGACCCCGTCGCCGGCATGAGTGGCGATGGACAGGATCCGATGTGAGGACAACATGCCGTCCTCAGGCGTGCCTGACCAGATCACATCCTCGCCAAGAAGCCGCCGGTCCGGAAATTCGGCCAGTGTCGCCATCGTGGCCGCGATCACACCCTGATTGCCGACGACAACCGACCCTGGCGAGCGCACCGGAATATCCGGTGCGTAGTAATCATGCAGCGTCGTGATACCGCGACCTTCCCATATCTCCGCCGTGATCCCGAGGATGTAGTCGGGAAAATCCTTCCATTTCGGATCGAATCCCTTCATTGCGTCACTTCCTTTCCTGCGCCGCCACATACATGTCCGGCAGCCTTGCGGAACCGCGGACGATCAGCCTGGCATCGACCTGCAGCTGTTGCGGCGCGCCATTCCGGCCTTCAATCTTGTCCATCAGGGCCGTGACCGTTGCCTCGACCATCCTGCCTGATGGCTGACGCATCGTTGTCAGGTCGAAACTTGGCCAGGCGGCAAGCTGGACATCATCAAACCCGACCACCGAAACATCCTGTGGGACCCGCAGGCCAAGCCGGTGGCGCAGCGCATCCATCACGGCGAAGGCCATGTGGTCATTGGCGACAAAGACAGCATCCGGCCGCTCGCGGCACGAGAACATCTCCACCGCCGCCGCCGCCGCCATATCAGACTGGAAATTGCCAACACCGCGCGCGAACAGATCTTGTCCTTGCGCGGCAAGACCGGCGCGGAATCCCGCCTCGCGGTCACGCTGTGTCGAAGCGCCTTCCCAGCCAGCGATATAGGCAATCCTGTGATGACCGCCGGCGACAAGAAACTCGGCAAGCGCCTTTCCTCCGGCAAAATTATCCGAAGTGACTGTCGAAAAGCGGTTGTCCTTCTGCCCCCGGTTGAACAGCACCACAGGGATGCCGGCGGCATCGCATCGTTCGGCAAGCGAAGAGGAAATGGCCACCGAGGCCAGCACGATCCCGTCAACCTGATAGTCAAGGATCTCCTGCAGGACGGCATCAATATCGCCAGCCGTTCGCTGTGCCATGAAGACCAGGACGTGATAGCCCTGCGCCTGCAGGCGGGTTGATAATTTCTCGAGGATTTCGGGATAGAACTGATTGTCGAGATAGGCCACGACAAGACCGATCAGGCGGGATTTGCCGGTGATCATCGAGCGCGCCAGAACGTTTGGCCGGTAGCCAAGTTGCTCGGCGGACGCACGGACACGATCCGCCATCTGCCGCGATACCGAGGCCCCGGGCGTGAACACCCGGCTGACAGCCGACTGGCTGACGCCCGCATGGCGGGCAACATCCATGGATGTCGCGGTCTCGCGTGCCATCAATCCGCGGTCCATCCACCATCGATCATCAGCGCCGTGCCGGTGATCAGCGCCGCCGCATCCGAGGCAAGAAAGGTCACCGCGCCCATGATGTCCTCGACCTCACCGACACGGCCAAGCTTGATCTTCTCCTCGATCCATTTCACCCGCGCAGGCTGCGAGAAGGTCTGTTCGGTAAGCGGCGTGCGGATGAAGGTCGGACATACCGTGTTGACCCGGATGCCATGCGGACCCATTTCGATGGCCATCGATTTGGTAAAGCCCTCGACAGCATGCTTGGACGCGCAATAGACGGCACGGTCGATGCCACCCACCACCGCCATCTGGCTCGAGATGGTAATAATCGACCCCTTGCGGCCATCGGCAACCATCGATTTCGCCACTGCCTGCGCCGCGAAATAGGCCCCGCGAAGATTCACATTCATTACCGCGTCGAAATCGGCGGCATCGGTGTCGATGGCCGCCGTGTGACGGGCAAGGCCGGCGCTGTTGACGAAGATGTCCAGCGGGCGCAGCGATTCGATCGCCGCGGACATGGAATCGATGTCCGCGATGTCACCGACCATCACCTCGACGGAATGGCCCGCGGTGGTCATCGCCGCCGCCACCTCGTCAAGCTGATCCCTGCGCCGTGCCATGATGACGACATGCGCGCCGGCTTCGGCCAGCGCCACCGCACAGCCAAGGCCGATACCGGATGATCCGCCGGCAACAAGAGCCCGCCGGCCCTGAAGCGAAAAGGACGGTGTGGTGGGAAGAGTGATCATGCGGCGTCTCCTTGCCCGGCTGTCATGCCGCGCGCCCTGTTGAATTCACGCATCCGCGCGAACACGTCGATGCCGATCTGGTCATACATATGAAGCAGGTCGACAAGCACCCAGTTCTCGCGAATCAAACCATTCTCGATCCGCCAGAAATCAAGGCTGCGCATGGTGATTTCCTTGCCAAGCGGTGGCAGTCCCAGCCAGCCGTCATGGCTGATTGTCTGGATCATGTTCGGCCAGCCGGTCACCCCGACATAGTCGTTGTCGCCGAAGAAGTGATAGGTCACCTGGTCAACCTTGCCGCCCCGGTCCGGCATGCCGTTGAGGAACGGGATCTGGTGCCAGTTGCGGAATCCCTCGATACCGCGTCCGGTGCCAATCCCGGAAGGACCGTACCAGTTCATGCGCGGATGCCAGAAACGCGGAAGTTCCATCAGTTCGGGGCCGCCCTCGCGCGGGTGGCGTTTCATGCAGGTCAGCATCTCGACGATCAACTCGCAGCTTGCCGCGCTGGCCGCCTCATCACGGTGCGGCCTGACCAGCCCGTCACCGGTGGCCGGGCCGGGGACGCAGAATTCGCGTCCCAGCGACGGCACCATCGGCCAGGCGCCTGCCTGCATCATCACCTCGGGGATATCCCACAGCGCCTGAAAGCCGGTCACCTTTCCATCGGCGATCCGGTAGAACTCGTGAAACCGCATATGCGCCAGATGGCCGGTCGGCGGAATATCGAGAAAAGGTGCGGTAAAGGTGCCGATGAAATGGCCACCGCAGCCAACCCAGTCGGCGCCATGATGGTCGGTGCCGGCCATGATCAGCCAGTCACGCCTTTCAACATCCGGCCAGGCCGCCTTCAGCACCGCAAGGGCGTTGTCATGAAAGGCCTGCGGGCCGGTCATGTCGCCAAAGGGATGCGCCAGCCTGAACACCGCATCCTCGGCCACCACGGAA
>JAAZUU010000119.1 GCA_018624035.1 Rhodobiaceae bacterium
GAAATGTCGGACCGCGGCCTTGATCAGGCGCCGGATGCGGTGGCCGCTCGATCCGAAGGTGCGCGGCGTCTGATGGAAATATGTGATGCCGATGCCGTTGACAGGCAGTGCCGCGCCGACCAGGCCACGAAGATCGCAAGCCTTGGTGGTCGCAAGGCCTGTCAGGAGGCGTTTGTCTTCAACCATACACCGACGCCCTCGGAACAGGCGGCGATGGGGAACTGCCATGGCTGAATCCGCAGACCTGCTGGCCGGCGCGGCCTGGATGGATGGCAAAATCATGCCGCTGTCGCAGGCAAGACTGCCGGTCAATGACTGGGGACTCATCCACAGCGACATCACCTATGACGTCGTTCCGGTCTGGGATGGCGGTTTCTTCAGGCTGGATGACTATCTCGGCCGGTTTGGTCGTTCCATGGCATCCCTGCGGATGAATATCGGAATGTCGCCGGATGATATCCGCGCCGCGCTGACCGAAATGGTGGCCGCCTCCGGCCTGCGCGCTGCCTATGTGGCGATGGTGGCCTCGCGTGGGGTGCCGCTGATCCCGGGTACGCGTGACCCGCGCGACTGCGGCAATCATTTCTACGCATGGTGCGTTCCCTATATCCACATCATGCGGCCGGAACTGCCACCCGAGAACCGCACCGCCTGGATCGCCAAACAGGTAACCCGCATTCCCGCGGCAAGCATCGATCCGAGGGTGAAAAACTATCACTGGGGAGACTTCACCGCCGGCCTGTTCGAGGCCAAGGACAGGGGCTATGAAACGGTGATCCTTCTTGACGAGAACGGGCAGGTGACCGAGGGACCGGGGTTCAACATCTTTGCTGTCAGGGATAACCGGCTGATCACCTCGAACCATGGCATGCTCGAGGGCATCAGCCGCCTGACGGTTCTGGAAATGGCCGCTGAGCTCGGGCTGACAACGGAAATCAGGCCGCTGCCACTTGCCGAATTCATGGAGTCCGACGAGATATTCATCTCCAGCTCGGGCGGCGGCGTGATCGCGCTGACACGCGTCGATGATCGTGTTTTCGGTAATGGCGCGCCGGGGCCTGTCGCCACGGCCTTTCATCAAACATATTGGGACTGGATGGCGCGGCCGGAGATGCGAAGCGAAATCCCCTACCCGGCCGCGGATCAGGCGTGACCGGCGACCATCCGTTCAAGCATCGGCATGTAGCTTGAGAAGGGTGGCACCACCATTCCGATCTCCTTGCCGGCCTCATCATATCGGCGCACCGCGATGATGGCCTCGAAATGCGGATGTGCCTCGAAAGAGGCCGCCTCATCATCTTCCATTGGTCCACCCTGCAGGTTCAGGGAATGCACCGACGCCTCGGACAGCGTCTCGAAATAGCCGGGTTCACGTGCGCACAGATATCGTTTTGCGGCAACGTGGTAACGACAGCAATCAACCACCAGATCGGGAAAGAACGGCTCAAGCACCGCCGCACCGGCATTTTCGTGCTTGCGGTCGGTCTGGTCATCCATGAACACCGTCCCCGACGCCAACGGCATGCCAATAAATTCACCGGTGAAATGTCCAATATCATGCAGCAGCGCCGCCACGATGACCTGCTCGTCATGACCGTCGCGCTGCGCGAAATGCGCTGCCTGCAACATATGCTCGCCAATCGTCACCGGTTCACCAAGATATTCGTCGGCTCCGCGACGGGTAAAAATGCCATCGAGAAACGGAATGATTGTCGATTTCGTGAGTTCGGTTGTTGCTTCGCTCATCATAACGCACCCGTTCGGTTCGCCCTTGCGTCACGGCGCGAACATGACAGGGTGGCGCCCGCCGAGACCCGTGGCAGCAGCTTTCGCTGCTTTGCCTCCCCCCACTGATAATGCCGACATGGTCGGCAGTCTCTATCGAGTACACAGCGGGCGCCGTCTGTCAGCGGTCAGGACGCTCTTTCAAGCTCGACCTCACCGCTCATTATCTTCTCGAACTTCTCGAAGAACATCTTCGAGAGCTTCTTCGCCGTACTGGTGATCAGCCTACCACCAAGTTGGGCAATCTTGCCACCCGTCTCGGCCTTTGCGGTATAGCGAAGGATTGTCGCATCGCCATCCTCGACAAGCTCGACATCGGCACCGCCCTTTGCAAAACCGGCAACACCACCATCGCCTTCACCGGTAAGGCTGAAGGCATCCGGCGCCTGGCCGGGATCAAGCGTCACGCGGCCGCTGAACCTCGCCTTTACAGGTCCGACCTTCAATGTGACCTTGGCCACGAGTTCGGTGTCGGATTCCTTCTCAAGCTCCTCGCAGCCCGGGATACAGGCTTTTAAAACGTCAACATCGTTCAACGCTTCATAGACTTTGGCGCGCGATGCCGGGATGGTGATTTCGTCAGCCAGTTCCATTCTGGGTGTCTCCTTTGAACACCGGTCGATAACGTGGTCAGCGCGCTCCCGAAACCTGTGAACGTCACATGACAGAATTCCTCAACGAACCGGCGGTGGGAAGGAATAACATCGTCCGAAGCTGTGACCAAACATCGCAACCTTCGGGCCATAATGCGAAACTATACGCCGCCGTCAGCGCCTTGCATGTCACAATCGCGTGTCCATCATGCCCGCATCCATCATGCCCGCATCCATCATGCCCGCGTCCGCCGTTATGGCATCTGACCCGGGCCGGCGAAGGCGACCATCTGCGGCTTGCCGCCGATTGCCCCTACACATGGCGCGCGGGTGGACTATATCTTAACGTGGCGAGGCAAGTGGAACCCGCCGGAGCATCACGTCCAAAAGCCGCTGGGCCGTTATTGGGAGTATTGATATGAAGGCACCGTTTGATGAGTTGGTCAGGCTTACGCGCGCCGGCGTCATTGTTGGCGTTGTCGCCGGTTCATTGACCACGGGGGGGATGGTGGCCACTGCCACTGCCGAGACCATCACCTCGCATGGCATCTCGACATTCGGAGAACTCAAATACAGTGCCGATTTCCCACATCTGGACTATGTCAATCCTGACGCCCCGAAAGGCGGCGAGATCTCGATCTGGGGGTTCGGCTCTTTCGACTCGATGCATCCTTACACAACCAAGGGCCGGGCCGGGCAATTATCCTCGATGTTCTTCGAGAGCCTGCTTGAAGGCACCGCCGATGAGGCCGACGCCGTATATGGCCTTGTCGCCGAATCCCTCGAATACCCGGCTGACCGGAGCCATGTGATTTTCAACATGCGACCTGAGGCGCGGTTTTCCGACGGCTCGCCCCTGACGGCCGCGGATGTTGTGTTTTCCTATGAAACGCTTCGCGACAAGGGACTGCCCTCGTTCCGCGCGGTAATCCAGAAACAGATCGAGAGCGCCGAGGCGTTGGGCCCGCACCGGGTAAAATTCACCTTCAAGAAGGGGGTTCCGACCCGCGACCTGCCGCAAACCGCAGGAGGATTGCCGATCTTCTCAAAAGCCTGGTACGAGGCAACAGGTGCCGATTTCGAGGACTCGTCTCTGACGCCCGGCCTGGGGTCCGGCCCCTATGTGCTGGACTCGCTCGATGTCGGCCAGCAGATTATCTATCGCCGCAATCCCGATTACTGGGGCAAGGATCTGCCAATCAACCGCGGACGGCATAATTTCGATCGCATCCGGATCGAGTATTTCGCCGATTACAACAGCGCCTTTGAGGGCTTCAAGGCCGGCACCTACACCTACCGCACCGAGGCCTCCTCCAAGATATGGGCCACCGGCTATGACTTCCCCGCCATCGACAAAGGCTGGGCTGTCAAGGACACGCCGCCGGACGGCACGCTGGCAAGCGGCCAGTCCTTCATCTTCAATCTGCGACGCGAGGAATTTCAGGACATCCGTGTGCGCGAGGCCATCGGGCTGATGTTCAATTTCGAATGGTCGAACAAGACGCTTTTCTACGGCATCTATGCCCGCATCAATTCCTTCTGGGAAAACAGTCACCTGAAAGCCACCGGTCAGCCTGGCGAAGGGGAACTGGCGCTGCTGCAACCGATGGCCGACACGCTTCGCGACGGCGTTCTGGACAGCGAGGCGGTGATGGCGCCAACCTCTTCGGAACGTCAGCTTGACCGTCGCAATCTGCGGCGCGCCTCGGCGCTTCTTGACGAGGCAGGATGGCAGGTTGGTGATGACGGCATGCGCCGCAATGATGCCGGCGAGACGCTTACGGTCGAAATTCTCAATGACTCGCAGGCCTTTGACCGGGTGATCAATCCCTATGTCGAGAATCTCCGCGCGCTTGGCGTCGATGCCGTCCATACCCGTATCGACAATGCGCAGATGACCGAGCGGGAACGGAATTTCGATTTTGACATGGTGACCGGCAATTTCCGCACCTCACTGACCCCCGGCGCAGAGCTTGAACAGTATTTCGGCTCACAAAGCGCCGACTTTTCGATCTTCAACCTTGCCGGCTTTGGCAGCCAGACGGCGGACAAGCTGATTGAGATGGTCAAGGCGGCCGAAACCCGCGACGCGCTGGACGACTCCATCAGGGCGCTTGACCGGGTCCTCCGTGCCGAGAAATTCTGGGTGCCGCAATGGTTCCGGAACATCCACACCGTCGCCTATTACGACATGTACCGCTATCCCGACACCCTGCCCCCTTACGCGCTTGGCACGCTTGATTTCTGGTGGTTCGACCAGCAGGCTCATGACAGGCTGAAGGCCGCCGGCGCCTTCTGATCCCGCGCCTTCTGATCCCGGTCGAGGAGACCTTTGCCCCTATGAGCGCCTATATCCTGCGCAGACTGGCCCTGATCCTGCCAACGCTGTTCGGCATCATGCTGATCAATTTCGTTCTGGTTCAGTTTGTGCCGGGCGGACCGGTCGAACAGATCCTCTCGCAGATGGAACAGGAAACAGACGTCTTTGCCGGTATCGCCGGCGGCGGCGGTGAAATCAGACAGGCCAGCGAGCGCGGCGACTATCTTGGCGCGCAGGGTTTGCCGGAAGATTTCGTAGCCGATCTGGAACGGCAATTCGGTTTTGACAAACCGCCTTTGGAGCGTTTCCTGTCGATGCTGTGGGACTATATGCGGTTCGATTTCGGCGAGAGTTATTTCCGATCCATCAGCGTCACCGACCTGATCATCGAGAAAATACCGGTCTCGATCTCACTGGGGCTGTGGACAACGCTCCTGGCCTATCTGATCTCGATCCCGCTCGGGATTCGCAAAGCCGTGCGCGATGGCAGCGGCTTTGACAGCTGGACCTCAAGCCTGATCATTGTCGGCTACGCCATCCCCGGGTTCCTGTTCGCCATCCTGCTGCTGGTGCTGTTCGCCGGCGGCTCCTATGTGAAGATATTCCCCTTGCGCGGCCTGGTATCGCCCGATTTCGCCGACATGCCGGCCTGGCGCCAGATTGTCGATTATTTCTGGCATATCGCATTGCCGGTCCTGGCCTCGACAATCTCGGCCTTCGCGACGCTGACCCTGCTGACAAAGAATTCCTTTCTCGATGAAATTCGCAAGCAATATGTTCTGACGGCGCGCGCCAAGGGCCTGACCGAACGCCGTGTCCTCTACGGGCATGTGTTCCGCAACGCAATGCTGATCGTCATTGCCGGCTTCCCGGCGGTGTTTGTCTCGGTCTTCTTTGGCAGTTCGCTGATCATCGAGACGATTTTCTCGCTCGACGGGCTTGGCCGGATGGGTTTCGAGGCCGCGGTGGCCCGCGACTATCCCGTCGTCTTCGGCACGCTGTTCATTTTCAGCCTGATCGGCCTTGTCATCGGCCTGATCTCCGATCTGATGTATGTCTGGATCGACCCGCGGATCGATTTTGAATCGAGGCTGTCATGAATCACGCCGACGTGAGTCATGCCGACGCGAGCCGTGACAGCCTGAACCGTCGCCGCTGGCGGAATTTCCGGCGCAACCGCCGTGCCTTCATCTCGCTGATCGTCTTCAGCGTCTGCTTCATCGTCTCGCTGTTCGCCGAGCTTCTCGCCAATGACCGGCCGATCTTGGTGAAATACCGCGACGGGTTCTACATGCCGGTCTTTCAGTTCTATTCCGAACAGAGCTTTGGCGGCGATCTGCGAACAGAGGCCATCTATGGCGATATCGAGGTGCAGTGCCTGATCATCACCGGCGGGATGGAATCCTGCTGGGACACACCGGAGATCCTGATCGAGGATGCCACGGACGGGCGCATTGACGGCCGCGACATCGCGTATGGATGGCTTGTCTGGCCCCTGATCCCCTACCATCACTCGACCATCGCGACGCTTGACGGGCCGGCACCCTCGCCGCCTGATGGCGAGCACTGGCTTGGCACCGACGATACAGCGCGCGACGTGCTGGCGCGGATCATCTACGGCTTTCGGCTGTCGGTGCTGTTCGCCATCATCGTCTCGGTGATGGCCTCGGCCATCGGCATCCTTGCCGGCGCTGTTCAGGGCTATCTTGGCGGTCGCACCGATCTGCTGGCGCAGCGGTTGATCGAAATATGGGGGGCGACGCCATCGCTCTATATCATCATCATCGTCTCGGCGATCTGGCGTATGGATTTCTGGCTTCTGGTGTTTCTGATGACGCTGTTCAGCTGGACCGCGCTGGTCGGCGTTGTGCGCGCCGAATTCCTTCGCGCCCGCAATTTCGAATATGTCCAGGCGGCGAAGGCGCTTGGCGTGCGGCCGCTGACCATCATGTTTCGCCATGTCCTGCCGAACGCCATGGTGGCGACGCTGACGATGCTACCCTTCATCGTCACCGGGGCCATCGGATCACTTGCGGCGCTTGATTTCCTCGGGTTCGGCCTGCCCTCATCGGCACCATCGCTTGGCGAGCTGACACTGCAGGCAAAGCAGAACCTTCAGGCACCGTGGCTTGGCCTGACAGCCTTCCTTGTCTTCGCCTTTCTGCTGGCGCTGCTTGTGTTCATCTTCGAGGGGGTTCGCGACGCCTTCGACCCGCGAAAGACATTCTCATGAGTACGCCGCTGCTGTCCATCCGCGATCTGCAGATCGGCTTCCGGCGCGACGGTGTCGTCAGGCCCGCTGTCAGGTCACTGTCGCTCGATATCATGCCCGGTGAAACGGTGGCGCTTGTCGGCGAGAGCGGGTCGGGCAAGTCGGTGTCGGCGCTGGCAAGCCTCGGCCTGTTGCCTGACAACGCTGTTCAGAGCGGCGAGATCGGCTGGAAGGGAACGCCCGTGAACCCGCGTGACGAGACGCTCATGCAGCAGCTTCGCGGCAATCAGATCGGCATGGTGTTTCAGGAACCCATGACATCGCTGAATCCGCTTCACACGATCGAGCGGCAGATTGGCGAGAGCCTTAGCCTGCATCAGCGGCTGTTGCCGGCACAGGCGCGCGAACGGACCATCGGACTTCTGACGCGGGTCGGTATTCCCGACCCTCAGGCGCGCCTGACATCCTTCCCGCATGAACTTTCAGGCGGCCAGCGCCAGCGGGTGATGATCGCCATGGCGCTGGCGAACAATCCGGACCTGCTGATCGCCGATGAACCCACGACGGCGCTGGATGTCACCATCGAAGCCCAGATCCTCGACCTTCTGGCCGACCTGAAACGCGACAGCGGGCTGTCAATGCTGTTCATCACGCATGATCTCGGCGTGGTCAGGCAGATCGCCGACCGTGTCCTTGTCATGCGGCAGGGCGAGCTTGTGGAAAGCGGCGCGGCAGGCGAGATGTTCGCCGCCCCGCGCCAGGCCTATACGAAAGACCTGATCGCCGCGCAGCCGCAGGGTATCCACACACCACAGACAGACGACAGACCCGACCTGCTGGTGGCCCGCGACATCAAGGTGCATTTTCCGGTCCGTGGCGGATTGTTGCGTCGCACCAGGCACTGGATCAAGGCCGTCGACGGTGTCGATCTCGAGATCGGCGTTGGCCGCACCGTCGGGATTGTCGGGGAAAGCGGGTCCGGCAAATCGACACTGGCCCGCGCCATCACCCAGCTTGTCAGCTGTCAGGGGCGGATCACCTTTGACAACAGCGAGATCAGCCAAAGCGACAGCGGCGGGCTGAAAGCCTTTCGCCGGCAGGTGCAGATCGTCTTTCAGGACCCGTTCGGGTCGCTGTCACCACGCATGTCGGTTGGCGACATCATCGCCGAGGGGCTTGTCGCGCATGACATCGGCACGGTGGCGGAGCGCGCGGCGGCGGTGGCCGAAATGCTGCAGGAGGTCGGGCTTGACCCGGCGGTTGCGGGCAATTACCCGCATGAGTTTTCCGGTGGTCAGAGGCAGCGGATCGCGATCGCAAGGGCGCTGATCCTAAAGCCGCGAATCATTCTGTTCGACGAGCCGACCTCGGCCCTCGACATGACGGTGCAGAAATCACTGATCGCGCTTCTGGACAGGCTACAGACACGTTTCGAGCTTGGCTATCTCTTCATCAGCCACGACATCGC